>DASQJA010000289.1:0-15559 GCA_035631275.1 Bryobacteraceae bacterium | reverse complement strand
GCTTCAAGACGCGTTCAAGGCTAATGCGGATGCGGTGATCGACCGGTTGAAGTCGGAGCTTCAGAAGGACAGCATACCGGTCACGTCGATCGAGCGTAACGATCCGAACTCGCTCGAGACGGCCGACAAGATCGAGATCGTCATCAAGGGCATTCCGCTGGCGAAGACCAGCGTTTTTCGTAGCACGGTGAGCGAACAGGATCCAGACTGGATTCTTACGCCGATCAACACAACCGACTATAAGATGACTATGAAGCCGAGTGCGGCGCTCGCACTCAAGCAGGACACGATGTCGCAAACCATGGCGACCATCGAGCGCAAGATCAACGCGCTGGGTTTGACGGAATCGTCCGTTCAGCCCACCGGTCGCAGCGATGCCGAAGCGGAACTGCTGGTCCAGTTGCCAGGCGTCGACGATTCCGCGCACATCAAACAGCTTTTGCAAACGCAGGCGGTTCTCGAGTGGGTGGAGGTCAAGGACGGCCCGTATGCGAATCGCGACGAGGCGATGGCGAAGCACGGCGGTATTCTTCCTTTAGGCACCAAGCTGGTACCAACGGTAATGCGGGGGGGCCAGCAGAGCTGGTACCTGGTATCGCGCGCCGCGGTGGTCCGTGGTACTGACATTCGAGATGCGCGTGCGTCGCAGGACCAGACCGGCCGCTGGGAAACCAACTTCGTCCTGAACCAGGACGCGGCCAAGAAGTTTGAAACCTACACCGCGAATAACGTCGGCAACAAAGCGGCGATCGTAGTGGACGGCCAGGCCATCGAAGTGGCGACGATTGAGAGCCGAATCTCTGATACCGGCCGAATCACGGGGGCTCCGGGCCAGGAGGAAGCAGCCGATTTAGCCTTGAACTTGCGCGCTGGGTCGCTACCGGCCGGCGTGGTGTATGAAGAAGAGCGCACCGTGGGTCCATCGCTCGGCGCCGACTCGATCCGCGAAGGCTTCCGCGCCGGTATCGCCGGACTGCTTGCGGTCGTGATCTTCATGCTGGTTTACTACCGCCGGTCCGGCATCAACGCGACTTTGGCTCTCGTGCTGAACGCGATCATCTTGGTTGCCGCGCTCAGCTATTTTGAAGCCGTGTTGACGCTCCCCGGCATCGCGGGAGTCATCTTGACCATCGGTATGGCAGTCGACAGTAACGTACTGATTTTTGAGCGCATTCGCGAGGAACTGCGTGCTGGAAAGGCTGTGGTCGCGGCCGTCGACGCCGGCTTCAGAAAAGCGTTTGCCACCATCGTCGACACGCACGTTACCACGGTGGTATCTTGTCTGTTTCTGTTTATTTTTGGCACCGGGCCCGTAAAGGGCTTCGCCGTCACACTGGTGATCGGCCTGATTGCCAACGTCTTTACGGCCGTCTTCGTTTCCAAAACGATCTTCGATTGGGAGCTCTCCGGCAAACGGCAGGTGACGGCTTTAAGTATCTGATCGGCGGGAACTCGTTTCCGCTTGCCGGTGTCTAAGGTTCTTAGATGCCGGCGCTACGACTGGACGCATGGAATTATTTAGGAACACCAATTACGATTTCCTGGGGAAGAAGTGGCCGTTCATCATTCTTTCCCTCATCCTTACAGCCGCCGGACTCATCAGCTTGGCGCTCAAAGGCGGTCCACGCTACGGCATCGACTTCAAAGGAGGAGCGCTGGTCACGGTAACTTTCGCCCAGCGACCGCCTGTCGACAAAGTCCGGGCCGTGCTGGACGCAAAGGGTCTCAACGCCGACGTGCAGGAAGTGCAAGGCAAACAGGACGACATCATCGGCATTAATGTGCGCGAGGACACGGCCTTACAAGCCGCGCGCCAGACTATTGTCGATAGCCTGGACGCCGCGTTCGGCCAGCCCGCCAACGGCAAGACCAACATCAATGCTGTCGGTGCGTCTGCGCTGGCCGATGCGTTGCGCGTTCCTCTTCAAGCCGCCGGCGCGGGTCTGTCCGATCCACAGCTTAACGACCTGGCCAACAACATCATGGAGTACCGGAAGCAGCACTCCGGCCTGATCCGGAATCTCGACGATCTCCGCTCGGTGCCCGGCGTCACTCCGAAGATTCTGGATGTACTGAAGCAGGTCACCTATCCGGACCAGCTTGCGGTGGTTTCCGTGGAAGTGGTTGGCGCGAGAATCGGCGCCGAACTCCAGCGGAAGGCGATCCTAGCCGTCCTTTACGCGTTGGGCGGGATGTTGGTCTACATCGCGTTCCGGTTTGAGTGGATTTACGGAGCCGCGGCCGTCATCGCGGTCTTCCACGATACGATCATCACCATAGGTTTGTTTTCGCTCTTCAACAAGGAGATTTCGCTCACTGTGGTGGCGGCGCTGCTTACGCTCGTCGGCTACTCGATGAACGATACGATCGTAACTTTCGACCGTATTCGCGAGAACCTGAAAATCCTGCGGCGGGAAAAACTGGAGCCGCTCATTAATCTGAGCGTGAACCAGACCCTGAGTCGGACGGTGCTGACTTCTGGATTGACGCTGCTCACCGCGCTGGCGCTGTTCCTTTTTGGCGGCCAGGTTCTAAACGGCTTTTCTTTTGCGTTGGTGTGTGGCATCATCGTTGGTACTTATTCGTCGGTCTACGTAGCGGCGCCGATTCTGGTGTTCTTCAATAATTTCATGGAGAGCCGGAAGCATCCATCGGCCGGCGCGTCCGGAGGACCGAAGGTTCCCGTCGCCCCGAAGGCCCCCGTAGCCCCGAAGACCGCCCCCGTCGCGTCGTCCAAAGGTTCGAAACAAAATCTTCGTGGAGGTACGGCCAAGGTGAAATAATCTCGGGCCGCCGGAGCGGCGCCCTCAGGGCCAATTACGATTCACTCGCGGTGCTAGTAACCTTTCCATTGTGCAGCACGGAGTGAGGCGGTATGATATTTTCTGCCCTGTCGCGCAGCCCGGATTTTTTGAGGAGGGTATTCAATGCCAGAAAAGATGTTTTCGCAGACGTTCGTAGAAGCTACCGCGAAAACGCGCAAGACGTCGGCGGTGGTTTTCTCGTTCGCCGGACAGATCTTGGTCGTGATCGTACTGATCCTGATCCCGCTGATCTATACCGACACTTTGCCTCGCGCGCAGTTAACCAGTTTCCTCGTGGCGCCTCCACCTCCACCGCCTCCGCCACCACCTCCACCGCCCGCGCCGCCGAAAGTGGTTAAAGTAATCCCTCGCCAGTTCGACGCTGGAAAGCTCATGGCGCCGAAGTCGATCCCGAAAGACATCGCCAACATTAAAGAAGAAGAGTTGCCGCCGCCATCGAGCGCCGGTGTAGTTGGCGGTGTGCTTGGTGGAGTTCCGGGCGGGACGATGGGAGCGCTCGGAGGAATCATCGGCGCCGTGCCTGCCGCTGCTCCGCCTCCCCCAGCGGTGAAGGAAGCTCCCAAGGCCACGGCGCCGCAGCGCATCCGCGTTGGCGGCAACGTGCAACAGGCCAACCTCATTCGTAAAGTTCAGCCCGTGTACCCGCCGCTCGCCAAACAGGCGCGCATTCAGGGCGTGGTGCACTTTACGGCCATCATCGGAAAGGACGGCACGATTCAGAACTTGACGCTGATCAACGGCCATCCGTTGCTGGTGGAGGCAGCTCGTCAGGCAGTGTCGCAGTGGCAGTACAAACCCACGCTTCTGAACGGCGAGCCAGTGGAAGTCGTGACGCAGATCGATGTCAATTTCACTTTGAGTCAGTAGAAGTTAAAATTCAACTCGCAGGAGAACAAGGATGTTTTTACAAACGCAAGTATGGGCGATGCTCCTCTTACAAGAGGGCACCGTCAGTTTTGACCCACGCAGTATGTGGGAAGCCATGGGGTGGCCGGCCAGAATTGTGGTCATCGTGCTGTTCCTCATGTCGGCATGGTCTATCGGCGTGATGATCGATCGCCTGATCGCCTACAACGGCGCTCGGGCTCAGTCGCGCCAGTTTGCTCCGGCAGTGGCCGGCGCGCTGCGCGAAGGCAAGCTGGACGAAGCGATCAAGATTGCCGACCGTTACAACAAGAGCCATCTCGCCAAAGTCGTCGTGGCCGGATTGCAGGAATTTCGAGCCCATCAGTTAAGCTCGGAAATACCGGGTGAAGAGATCGAGGCCTCGCGCCGCGCTCTCGAACGCGCCGAAGCCATCGTGCATGCCGAATTGAAACGCGGCGTATCGAGCCTGGCGACGATCGGTTCGACCTCCCCGTTCGTGGGACTGTTCGGCACCGTCGTCGGCATCATCAACGCGTTCAAAGGGATTTCGACGCAGAAGTCCACTGGTCTCGGCGCCGTCGCGGGCGGTATTTCGGAAGCGCTGGTCACCACGGCCGTCGGCTTGTTCGTGGCCATTCCCGCCGTCTGGATGTTCAACTACTTCACCAACCGAATTGAAGCGTTCGACGTGGAGATGGGCAACTCCAGTTCGGAATTGATCGACTACTTCCTGAAGCGTACCCAGCGTGCTGGGGCGGCGAAGTAAGGAACGATTGAAGGGATAGCGAGTTGAATTTGGGCCGGGCGATAGTACGCGCTATCGCCCAGGTCCTGAAGTCAGGAGTGCAATATGGAAAAGAAAACAGCACCGCCTCCCGTAGCAGACATTAACGTCACGCCCATGGTGGACGTGATGCTAGTGCTGCTCATCATCTTCATGGTTATCACGCCGATGCTTACCAAGGGCACGACGGTGGACCTGGTGCGGACGAAACATGACATCGCCATGCAAGCAGCCGACAAGGAAGACGCCGTGCTGATTGCCGTGACACGCAACGGGTCGGTGTTTCTTAGCCCGGGAAATAACAAGATCGCGCCCGATCAGTTGTCCGAAAAAGTGCGCGACCTGCTGACCAATAAGACTGACCGCATGGTTTACATCAAGGCGGACATGCGCGCCAAATACTCGGTCGTCGAAGACGTTGTGGACAATGTGAGAGCGGCCGGCGTGGATCAAATCGGATTGATCACCGAAGCCATCCCCGACGCACACAAACAGCAGCAACCGCAGCAGAGTGGATCGTAATTAGAGTTTGGCCGCTCCGCACCCGCCCAAGAGCGGACGTGAGCGAGGCAGTTTCAAAAAAGAGCGAAAGAGGATTTTCTTATGGCAATGTCAGTTGGCGGCCCTGGTGGCGGCCCTAAAGCCGATATCAATATGACACCGCTGATCGACGTGTTGCTGGTGCTGTTGATCATCTTCATGGTGATCACGCCCCTCACGCCGCACGGCTTGGATGCGCTGGCTCCGCAACCGCCCGATAAAAATAAGCCGCAGCAGGACACCGATCAGCGAACTGTCGTGATCGTCATCGACAAAAACAAGTCGATGCATATTAATAACGAAGACACGGATATGGACAAGCTTGGTCCGCGTCTGGAAGCCATCTTCAAGACCCGCGCCGAACGAGTGGTTTTCGTCAAAGGCGATCCGGATCTCGATTACGAGACCGTAGCCAAGGCGATCGACGTCGCCAAGGGCGCGGCCATAGACAAGATCGGGTTGATGACGCCCAAGATCGAAGCTGGTAACTAGGACGGGCGCTCATGAAGACCAAACTTTTCGCAATCGGACTCGGAGCTGTACTGCTACTCGTCGCGACAGGCTGCGATAGACTGAAGTCCCGCGATCGGCTGAACCGTGGCGTGCAGGCCTATAAGAGCGCCAAGTATTCCGACGCTGTCGACTTCTTCAAGGAAGCCGTGGCGCTCGATCCCGCCAACGTGAATGGCCGGCTTTACCTCGCGACTGCCTATATGAGCCAGTACATTCCCGGCGCCACATCACCCGAGAATCTGCAGGTTGCCAAGCAGGCCAAGGACGAGTTCCTGAAGGTGCTGGAGAAGGACTCCAGCGACAAGACAGCTCTCGCCTCGCTCGCCTCGCTGAGTTATCAGCAGGCGCAGGGTGAACCGGATCTCGACACCAAGATCAAAAAGCTGGACGAATCGAAAGAGTGGTATCTGAAGTTGATCGCCGCTGATCCAACGAACAAAGAAGGCTTCTACAGCCTCGCCGTGATCGATTGGGTGAAGTGGTACGCCGCCTGGATGCGGTCGCGCGCCGATCTTGGCATGAAGCCGGAAGAGCCTGGTCCACTGAAGGACAAGAAGGTCAAAGACCAGCTCAAGGAACAGTACAGCGCGATCATCGAGGACGGCGTGAAAAATCTCCAGAAGGCGTTGGAGATCGATCCGAATTATGACGACGCGATGGCGTATATGAACCTGCTCGTCCGCGAGCGCGCCGATCTGGACGACACTCCAGATCAGTACAAGAAGGACATCGACACCGCGGATAGCTGGGTGCAGAAAGCGCTCGACACCAAGAAAATGAAGGCCGCGAAAGAAGCTGCGAAAGGCAACACGGGTATCGTGGCCGACGGCCAGAAGTAAATTAAACCAACCGGATCGGCTTCGCTGCTCTCTCGAGCACGCGGCCGATCCGGTAAGCTCCCAAGTATTTCCTCTCCAGTTCTCGACTGTCCCTCTCCGGCAAAGCGATCAGCAATCCACCAGAAGTCTGCGGATCGTAAAGCAGATCGTCAAACTCCGAGTTTCCCTCCACGCAGTCCGACGCAAACTCCCTGTTATTCTTAAGGCCGCCTGGAATCGCCCCTGCGCGCGCGTATTCCACCGCGCCCGGCAAGAACTGGACCGCACGCGGATCGATCTCGAGCGTAACGTTGCTCGCGAGCGCCATCTCCCGCGCGTGGCCGATAAGTCCGAATCCTGTTACATCCGTGCAGCCATGCACGTCGAAGGCAAGCATCGCTTCGCAGGCGCGGCGGTTCAGCGTAAGCATCGACTCGATCGACCCTTCCACGTCGGCATCCTTGGCGATTCCCCGCTTCAGCGCCGTTGAGATCACGCCGGTTCCGATTCGCTTGGTGAAAACCAGCGCATCGCCGGCACACGCGCGCGCGTTGGTCTTGATGCGATCGGGATGAATGGTACCGGTCACCGCATACCCGAACTTTACCTCGTTGTCCTGGATGCTGTGCCCGCCGATCACTACGCAGTCTGCTTCGTGAATTTTTTCGGCTCCCCCGCGCAGGATCTCGCCGAGGTCGTCGAGATCGCCTTTAGCAGGCCACGCTAGCACCGACAACGCCGACACAGGGCGCCCGCCCATGGCGTACACATCGCTCAGCGCGTTGGCGGCCGCAATCGCGCCGAACGTGTACGGATCGTCGACAATCGGCGTGAAAAAGTCGACCGTCTGCACCAGGGCACACTCCGGCGTCAGCTTGTACACGCCCGCGTCGTCGGCCGTGTCAAACCCTACCAGCACGTTTTCGTCAGCCCACCTCGGGATGCGAGCCAACACCTGGTCCAAAACCTTTGGACTCAGCTTGGACGCTCAACCCGCGGCGGACGTCTGCGCCGTGAGCTTGGCTTTATTGGTTACGGACACGCTACCAGCATACAGGCTGGGGCTTGCTGAAGCCTAGGACAGAGTTGAGATCAGAGCGATCGCGCGATCAGTTCCTTCATGATTTCGTTCGTGCCCGCATAGATGCGCTGCACGCGGCTGTCGGCCCACATCCGCGCGATCGGGTATTCCATCATGTAGCCGTAGCCCCCGTGGATTTGAACGCATTCGTCGACTACTTGGCACTGCTGATCGGTGAGCCAGTACTTCGCCATGGCAGCGGTCGCCGTGTCGAGATCGTCAGCGATCAGCCGCTCGACGCAGTCGTCGAGAAAAACCCGCGCCACACGCGCGATGGTCTTGCATTCGGCCAATTTGAAGCGAGCGTTCTGAAACTCCATGAGCGATTTCCCGAACGCCCGCCGCTCCTTGGCGTGCTTCACCGTGATCGCCACGGCCTGCTCGGTCACGGCAACGGCGCCCACGCCCACCGTCAACCGTTCGTAGGGGAGCTGTTCCATCATCTGATAGAACCCGCGGCCCTCTTCCAATCCCAGCAGGTTGTCCGCCGGCACGCGCACATCGTCGAAAAACAGCTCGCAGGTGTCCTGCCCGTGCGTTCCGATCTTCTCGAGAATCCGCCCCACTCGATATCCAGGCAGATCCTTGGTCTCCACCATGACGAGCGAGATGCCCCTCTTCGCGTTTTCTGACGTGTCCGTTCTCACCGCCAGGCAGATCAGGCTCGCATGCCAGCCGTTGGTGATGAATGTCTTCGATCCGTTGATGACCAGCGAATCGCCCTCGCGACGCGCCGTGGTCTTGATGCCCTGCAAGTCCGATCCCGCCACCGGCTCGCTCATCGCGATGGCGCCCACCAACTCGCCCGTCGCCATGCGCGGAAGCCAGCGGTGCTTTTGTTCCTCTGTTCCGTAGGAGAGCACGTAGTGCGCGACGATGCTGTGCACGCCGGAACCGAAGTGGACACCCGCGTACGACAACTCCTCCAGCATCACCGCTTCGTGCGCGAACGTACCGCCGCCTCCGCCATACTCTTCGGGAACATCGGTGAGGAGCAAACCCGTCGCACCCGCCTTGGTCCAGGCATCGGCGTCCGGGCGATGCTGCTCTCGCCATCGCGGCTCCTGCGGCAGGAATTCCTCGCGGATGAAGCGCGCCACGGTCTTGCGGAACATCCGCAATTCCTCGTTCATCCAGGGCGATTCGTAAGGCGCTGGCGTTTTCTTCGGCTGCGCCGGCGTGGCGGCTGGAGCTTCGTTCACAGGCATCGTGTAATCCTCGAAGGTCGTTAAAACTGATACAGCATCAGGTACACTATCACGCCGGTGACGCTGACGTATAGCCAGATCGGAAATGTCCAGCGAGCGATCCTGCGGTGGCGCTGATACTCAGTCTTGAGACCGCGCCGCAGCGTGATGATCGCAAGCACCGGGACGGTGGCGGCCAGAAGCGTGTGCGTCGTCAACAGGCTGAAATATGCGATGCGTATGGGCCCCGTTTTTGCGTAATGCAGGACGCCCGTCTGTGAGTGATAGATCAAGTAGCAGATCAAAAACGCAACCGAGACGCCGAACGCCGTTAGCATCACTCGCCTGTGGGCCTGGATGCGCCCCTGCCGGATCAGTACGTAGGCGATCAGTAGCAGGATCGCGGCGATCCCATTCAATGTCGCATTCACCGCCGGCAGGCTGTGAACATCCATCAAGAACGTTCTCTTTCTAAGGTGCGAATAGCGTCGATCACTCTGGGGACTGCACCTGCTTCCGAAGTCTCGAAATATCCCCGAATCCGCGACCGGCGATCCACCACGACAAACCGAGTGGAATGCTCGAGCGATGCGTTCAGATCGCCAAGCTTGAATACGTCGCGGTCGAGTGTTTGAATCGTCTGCTGGGGCCCGGTCAAAAAGTACCATCTTCCGGCCGCAGCGCGGTGTGCGCGCGCATATCCGGCCATAACCTCGGGCGTGTCGCGGGCCGGGTCCACGGTGAACGAAACGAAATCCACGTCCGGCATTTTCTCGAACGCATCCTGGACCTCACGCATCTGCGACGTCATGCGCGGGCAAGGCCCCGGGCACGTGGTGTAAATGAAATCTGCCACCCAGATTTTTCCGTCTAGGATCTTGCTGTCGAACGGCTGTCCGTCCTGAGCGGTCAACTGAAACATGGGCACTTCAAACAGAACAGGCAGCGCGCTGGTGGGACGAGCGCAGGAATACACCAGGAAACCAAACGCGGCAACTACAGCAAACTTCATGCGGGACGATCGAGCAGCAGCAACCCGTACAACACCGGCAAGTAAACTACAGACGCTAGCAGCACGCGCCGCGCCCGCTGCCGCGTGCGATCGAAACTGACCCGAATCCCCGCATACAGAAACAGCAACCCGAGCGCGAGCGCGCCAAACAAATAGATATCGCCTGCCATTGAGAGATATTTCGGAATTAGGCTGATCGGAATCAGCATCAAAGAGAACAGAAGAATGCGGCGCGCGGTCGATTCGCCGTCCGGCTCGACTACTGGAAGCATGCGGATGCCGGCGCGCTCGTAGTCTTCGCGGTACATCCAGGCGATCGCGTAAAAATGCGGGAATTGCCACAGGAACAAAATCGCGAAGAGAATCCAGGCCTGCCAGGAAAGCGTCCCGCTGGCGCCGGCGAATCCGATGAGAGGCGGCATCGCACCCGGAATCGCGCCGATGGTGGTGGAGTGCGGCGAGCGTCGCTTTAGCGGCGTGTACAAAAACAGATAGGAGACCAGCGTGAGCGCCCCAAGCAGTGCCGCGAGCGGGTTCACCGCGAGTTGTAATTCGAAGAATCCGGCTGCTGAAATCGCGAGCCCGAACAACAGTGCTTTGTCTTCTGGAAGCCGTCCGGAGGGCAGCGGCCGAGCCTGTGTGCGCCGCATCTTCGCATCGGCCTCGCGCTCGAACCACTGGTTCAGCGCCGCGGTCCCGGAAGCCAGCAGCCCCGTCCCGATGATGGTGTGCAGCAGCGTGAGCCAGCTCCAGCCCGGTTTTGCTCCAAAAAAGAACCCGATACCCGTGCTCATCAGAATGAGCCAAGTAATGCGCGGCTTCGTAAGCGCGAGGTAGTCCTTCATTCGCTAAGAATCTAAAGTAACATAGCTGCTATTCGGCTCGCATTTCACTTGAACGGCACCCGGCCCGACGCGCTATAGTGAATACACTCCGGAGGTTGCGTGCCTGATCTCACCGTTCTGGTGGCGATCCTGATCATCGCCATCTACTTGTTCTCGTCGATAAAAATC
The DNA here is from genome assembly GCA_035631275.1 of Bryobacteraceae bacterium. GTDB lineage: Bacteria > Acidobacteriota > Terriglobia > Bryobacterales > Bryobacteraceae > Palsa-89. The sequence continues at coordinate 4,919 of DASQJA010000289.1, read as the reverse complement.
CTGGCTGAGTACGAACGCGGTGTGATCTTTCGTCTTGGCCGCGTGTTGCCCCAGCCGAAAGGCCCTGGGGTGATCCTAGTCTTCGCGCCGATCGATCGCATGGTGCGCATTTCGCTGCGCGTCGAAACCATGGAAGTTCCTTCGCAAGACGTGGTCACGCGCGATAACGTCACCGTCAAGGTGAACGCCGTGGTCTATTTCCGCGTAGTCGAGCCGACACGCGCCGTCATCGAAGTGTCCAACTTCCTGTATGCCACCTCGCAGGTTTCCCAAACCACTCTGCGCAGCGTGCTCGGCGAAGTGGAGCTCGACGAGCTGCTGAGCGCGCGCGAAAAGCTGAATCTCCGCTTGCAAACCGTGCTGGATACACACACCGGGCCTTGGGGAATCAAGGTCACGGCGGTGGAAGTCAAGCAAGTGGACCTGCCGGAGCAAATGATCCGCGCCATCGCGAGGCAGGCCGAAGCCGAGCGCGAGCGCCGCGCCAAAATTATTCACGCGGAAGGCGAATACGTCGCCGCAGAAAAACTCGCGCTCGCCGCGGAGCTGATCCAGAAGCAGCCTGCCGCGATTCAGCTCCGGTATCTCCAAACGCTGGTCGAAATCGGCTCGGAAAAAAATACGACGGTTGTGTTCCCGCTGCCCATCGATATATTCTCGTCTTTAGGGCGCGCTCTCGATAAGTTCAGCAGCAAAACACAGGAAGGCTAATTTGGCTAAGAACGAAGATGGCGAGTTTGAACTAATACTCGGCAACCGCCAACTGATCAGCGTTTTTCTGATTGTTGTTGTCTTGCTCGGCGTCTTCTTCTCGATGGGCTACATCGTTGGACGCAACTCCGGGCCGGCGGTTTCCGAAGTGGCTCACGATGCGCGGCCGGCGAAGAGCCATGCCGCGTCCGCCGAGGTTACTTCTGACGCACCAAAGCCAGCCGAGACGTCTGCAGCCGAACCGGATGCTGGCCCACGGGACCGCAACGCCACCGGCACGCATGTCGCCAAGGACGTTCCCGAAACGCCCACCGTTGCTCCCGCGCCCTCGATCCCGGAAAAGTCAAAGCCATCACCCACCCGCCAGGCAGCGCCACCGCCGGCAGCTCCTGCGTTCGTGACCGGAGACCCTTCGCCGGGCGACTATTGGCAGGTGGTGGCCACCGCTCGGCCCGACGCCGAGATCATCACCGAAGCACTGACCAAGAAAGGCTTCCATGCGTTGATGGCGCCCGCACCGAAAGAGGGCGTGTTCCGCGTGCTGGTGGGTCCGCTCAAGGATGCGGGCACGCAGGCGCAGACCCGCACTGCGCTTGAAGCGGCGGGATTCAAGAACCCCATCGTGCGAAAATACTAGTTGTCCTTGGACGCGCTCGTTCAGCTCTCGCCCACTCCCCGCCCGCGGCTGCCTGAGTGGCTCCGGAAAAACACCACGCATTTCCAGGCCGTGCACGGGCTGAAGACCGAACTGCGCCGCCTGAACCTGCACACCGTTTGCGAATCGGCGCGCTGCCCCAACATGCACGAGTGCTTCTCTCGCGGCGCGGCGACGTTCATGATTCTCGGCAATCTGTGCACGCGCGGCTGCGGATTCTGCTCCGTGCCGAAAGGTTCGCCGCAGAAACGAGAATTTTCTCTCGACTCGGACGAGCCGGCCAACGTCGCGCGCATGGCGGCCGAGATGAGGTTGCGCTACGTCGTGATCACCTCGGTGAATCGTGACGATCTCGCCGACGGCGGCTCGCATCATTTTGCGGAAACCGTGCGCGAGGTCCGGCGCGCGCTTCCGCAAGCCCGCATCGAGATCTTGACGCCGGATTTCTGCGGCGACCTGGACGCCGTGGCCCGCGTGCTGGACGCCCGCCCCGATGTCTTCAATCACAATATGGAGACCGTTGCGCGGCTCTATAAACGCGTCCGACCGCAGGCGGACTACCGGAAGTCGCTTGAAGTGCTGCGCTTCGCCAAGGGCTACCGGCCCGAAATTCTCACCAAGTCCGGCCTGATGGTTGGCCTCGGCGAAACATCGGACGAAGTGCACCGGCTTCTACGAGACCTCCACGCTGCAAACACAGACGTCGCCACCATCGGTCAGTATCTCCAACCCACGCGGCGCAATCTGCCAGTCGCACAGTACGTCACGCCGGGTCACTTCGAGGGCTATCGTGCTTACGGGATGTCCATCGGGTTCAAGATGGTGTTCAGCGGTCCGCTGGTGCGCAGCTCCTACATGGCGGATCAAGTGAATGAGGAAGCTTCCCAGGTCGCCGATTAATTTCGCGCTGGCGCTCCTTAGCGCCGTCCTGCTGATTTTCACGTTTCCGAATTGGATCGAGCCGAGCCTTGGTCTCCCCTTGCTCGCACCGGTCGCGCTCACGCCGCTGCTGGTCGCGCTCGCTCGCGAACCACGTCCGATCTTCCGGTTCGCACTCGGCCAGTTCGCCGGAATCGTCTATTGGTTCGGCATCTGCTATTGGATTCAGTTCGTCCTCGAAGTGCACGGCGGCATGGGACGCGTGGGCAGTTGGGCGACGTTTTTGCTCTTCGCAGTCGCGAAGGCAATTCATCTCGCTGTTTTCAGCCTGTTCGCCGCAGTGTTGCTCGACACTCCGTATGCCATTCCCGCCATCGCCGCGCTCTGGACGGGCATCGAACGCACACACGCCACCTTCGGCTTCGCCTGGTTGGACCTCGGCAACGCGGCCATCGACATGCCCCTGCTGTTGCGCCTCGCACCCATCACCGGCGTGTACGGCATTTCGTTCCTCTTCGCGCTGACCTCCGCGGTCGTGGCGATGATCCTGCTGCGGCGCGGGAGGCGGCCGGTCTATTGGCTCGCGGCCATTCCCGCTCTCTTGCTGTTGCCCGATCTTCCAGCACCCGAGGCTGGATCACAAACCGCGCTTATGGTGCAGCCCAACATGCTGGAAAAGGACGATTGGACCGAGCAGCAAGCCACGCACACACGAGATTCCCTGGTCACTCTCACCACGGACTCGGCCGCCAACTCCGGCGCGAAGCTCATCATTTGGCCGGAAGTCCCCGGACCGATTTATTACTACGACGATCCGCTGTTTCGCGACGAAGCCACCACTCTCGCGCGGAATACTCAAGCGTATTTCCTTTTCGGAACCGTGGGACAGACTCCGCAGCGCCGGCCGCTCAACTCAGCCGTAATGCTCGCGCCCGACGGCAACCTGATCGATCGTTACGACAAAATCCATCTCGTTCCTTTCGGTGAATTCGTGCCGCCGTTTTTTGGCTGGGTGAATCGTATCAGCGGGGAGATCAGCGATTTCGTTCCCGGCAACCGCATCGTAGTTTTCCCCGCTGCCGAGCATCGCATCGGCGCGTTCATCTGCTATGAGTCGGTGTTTCCACACCAAGTCCGCCAGTTCGTAAAGGGTGGCGCGCAGGCGCTGGTGAATATCTCTAACGACGGCTACTTCGGACATAGCTCGGCGCGCGAGCAGCATCTCGAAATTGCGCGGATGCGGGCAGTCGAGAATAGCCGCTGGCTGCTGCGCGTCACCAACGACGGGATTACTGCTGTGATCGATCCGCTCGGCCGCATCACGCTGCGCCTTCCGATGTACCAAATTAGTTCGGCGCTGGCGAAATACAACTACCGCGACGGCCTGACTTTTTACACTTCGGCCGGCGATTGGTTCGCGTGGGGCTGCCTGCTCGCGGCCATTGTCGCACTGGTCCATTCGCAACGGCCGCACTACACCAGACCCGCGCGAGCTAACCGTGCCGGATCACCAGGACGTCGCCGTCCTTGACGATGTATTCCTTGCCCTCCAGTCGCAGCAGTCCCTTTTCGCGAACGCCCGGATAACCGCCGTGATCGACCAGCGCCTGCCAGTTCACGGTTTCGGCGCGAATGAATTTCTTCTCGAAATCGCTATGGATCGCGCCTGCAGCCTTTTGCGCAGTGCTCTGCATCGGAACGGTCCATGCGCGCACTTCAGTCTCGCCGGCGGTCAAGAACGACATCAGGCCCAGCAGCGCATAGGTCGCCGCTATCAATCGCTCCAGGCCTGACTCCTTCAAACCGTAGCTCGCCAAATACTCCCGCGATTCTTCCGGCGAGAGCTCCGCTAACTCGGCTTCGATCTTCCCGCAGATAGCCGACACCGCAGTGTTCGCGCGGCCGGCGAGCGGCCCCTTTCGGTATTCCTCTTCGATTTCGTGCATTCGCGACACGTCTGCCTCGCCGATGTTTAACACGTAGAGCATCGGCTTCTGCGAAAGAAACTGGAACCCCCGAATGGTCTTCTCTTCATCGGCGCTCAACTCCAGAGTCCGCAGCGCAGCATTGGCTTCGAGGGTCGACTTGCAGCGCTCGAGCAGCGCGAACTCGCGATCGAGCTCAGGGCTCTTGATTTTCTTTCGATCTTTCTCCAGCCGCTCCAGGCGCTTTTCCACTACCACGAGATCGCTCAGGATCAACTCCATCTCGACATCTTCGAGATCGCGGATCGGATCGACCGATCCTTTCTCGTGCGGCACGGTGTCACTCGGAAAGAGACGCAACACATGCGCCAGCGCGTCCGCCACACGCATGCTGGCGAGGTAACTCGGATCGCGCAGCGCTTCTTTCGAAATGGCCGGGAAATCCAGGTATTCGACGGTGGCGTGCGTGATCTTGGGTGGCTGGAAAATCCGCGCCAGCGCATCCAAGCGCGCGTCCGGTACTTTCGCGATCCCCACGCGCGCCTCCATCATGCCCACACGCGTCGCCTCATGCACGCCAGTCAGGATCGTAAACAAAGATGTCTTGCCCACCATGGGCAGTCCGATAATCGCGGTTTTCATAGGAAGAAAGCTTCGCACCGCTCGAAGCGCGCGAACTTACAACGGTACTTCAACCAGGGTCAGGATTTCCTGCAGTATCCGCTCGCTCAGCTCCGTGCTGCGCTGCG
>DASQJA010000288.1:0-2689 GCA_035631275.1 Bryobacteraceae bacterium | reverse complement strand
GTCCTGTTCACGCATCATGACGATCCGAATTTCGAGCCTGCCAAAGTGCTGTCCTACCCGGGCGCCAGCGGCTGGACCTGGGTTTTGCTGGCGGGCTGGGTGAATGTCGCGATTGCCGGCTGGCTGACCAACATCACCGATGCGGCGGATTTCGCCCGTTACACGCGCTCGCGCACCGAAATGTGGGCTGGCACCTTCGCCGCGAGCGTGTTCGGAGCGTTGCTGTCCACCGCGCTCGGTGCGTACGGCGCGGCCGCGACGCTGGGCAAGGTCACAAATCCTTTCGTGCTGACCGTCCAAATCGAAACCAGCTGGGTCACTTTCGTGCTTGTGCTGGTGTTTCTCTGCGTCGACGACTGGACCATCAACGTGCTCAATCTCTATTCGGGAGGACTGTCGCTTTCCAACATGTTCGAACGGCTTGGGCGGTTCTGGACCACGCTGATCGCGAGCGTGTTCGGGGTGGCGCTGTGCGGTGTGCCGGATGTGTTGAATTTTTTTCGCTACATCACCTTGTTCGGGAACGTGTTTTCGCCGGTCGCAGGCGTACTCGTGTTCGATTACCTGTTCGTGCGACGCATGCAGATCGACGTCGCGGCGCTCTACGACCCGAAAGGCCGCTACCGCTACTGGCTTGGCTTCAATCCGATCGCCGTTGCCTGGACGGCGATCGGATTCCTGATCTGCACCTACGGCATCCCGACCGGATGGATTCCGGCCCTGCTGACGCTGCTGATCACGGGTGTCGGCTACCTGCTGAGCGTTTGGATGATGCAGCGCGCCAAGATGCGCGGCCTGGCTCAGACATAGTCCTCGCAGGGGCGCGGGAACGATCAGAAGAAAGGCAGGCTCCGCGTCAGACGCCGCCAGAACCGGGCGGCGCTGGGATATGGGCGTGCGCACGCCCACTCGATTCTTTCGATGGCCTTGCGCGAGTTCTGCAATGAAATTCGATTGTATGGCGATTGCAGGTGGGAGCCCTGAACCGAGATCGCGCTGCCCGCCTTCATGGCTTCGATGACAGCATCGGGAAGCGCTTGCGCGCGCGTCGATAAAGGCAGCGCCGATTTGAGCGACGCCGGCACCGAGACCGCGAAGGTGTCCTCATCGATGACCAGCTTGATGTCGCCGTGAATATCGGGCCCCGGCGTCGAGAAATGCAGGGTGAGCGGCGACCGCGGCTGCTCGCAGCGGACGAATATGCAGAACCAATCGCCGGGGTTCTGCGCATCGTCGGCACAGCCCTGAACAGCGCGATCTTGCTCGCCGGGAAACTTGGCCGACGTCCACGACGTCGCGTGCGCGTTTCCCACCAAGGCAAGGGCCATGCATCCGATGAGCAGGCTCAGCATCGCGAATCGCATCTGACACTCCGGGAGTCGCCGCCCGCACCCTGACATCGCGGAATTATCAAATTGTTAACCGAGCGCGCCATGAGCGGCCTCGTGCACCACCTGCACCGTTGCGATGATTTACTCGGCTTGTCGGCGATAGCCCCTAGACTGGGCATAAAGTGCCATCGGCCTTCGATGAATTTCGGCAGACTGTGGCTTTACCGCAACAGGAACGCAGGAATTTGGTCATCATGACCATATTCAATCATCCCCTTCGCGAGAGGGGGGAGCAAATGATCCTCGACCTAGAAAGCTGGGAAGCAGGTTATGATGACGGCTTACTTGGCCGCCCGTCTCAATGCACGCCCAGTCTCGACCGGTTCTCGTATTCGAGCGGCTACTTCCAGGCTCGCGCATGTCGTGCGGGGACGCAGGAAGACTTTCGGCTGCGCTACACTCGTTCGTCAACCCAGCGGGCCCCGCAACGAGATGGCGGCAGCTCGCGGCTGATCATCATTTAGCCGCGCAGAAGCGTGATGAACTCGCGATCCCGCTGCCATAATCGAATGGAGGCCTGAATGGCCGGAGCGCCCGATTTCAGTATTTTGTCAAGCGGTAACGCTCCTGCACGCACTGTTAAAGCCGGCGACGTGGTCTTTAGGGAAGGTGACGCTGCAGATGAAATGTACGTCATCAAGACGGGGACTATCGAGATTCGAGTAGGCAACCGCGTTTTGGAAAAACTCGGTGAGAATACGATATTCGGTGAAATGGCGCTGATAGACAGTAGCCGGCGAAGCGCGGATGCTGTCGCCGTGACCGATGCAACGATCATCCCAGTGACGGAGAAGCAGTTTCTGTGGATGGTTAGTCAGACACCGTTTTTTGCCCTCAGGGTTATGCGCGTGCTGGCACAACGGCTTCGTACGGCGAACACAGCGATCTAACGGTTGCGACTGGCGTAGTCAGTCACTCAATCCGGGCATTGGTATCACGCAATCGCAAGGCAATGGCTTTCGCCAGCCGTGCGAAGACCAAAACACCAATGGTCGCATTTGCGCGGGAGCACTCGTTGAACCGGCGGCGCGAGAGCACGTAAAGATCGGTATCCGACTTGGCGTCAACGTCGGTCGATCGTGTTTCATTGTCGATAAAAGCCAGTTCTCCGAAAAAACCGCCCTGGCTCACGGTTGCCAGATGGCGGTATTTTCCTTCTGCAACGGGCAGCAGGATTCGAACGCCACCCCGCCGGACAAGAAACATCTCGTCGCCGGAATCACCGGTCGAAAAGAGTCTCTTTTCCCTCTTTAATGAAACCTCCGAGACACATTCCTTGATATTCGATAATTCCTCTT
>DASQJA010000287.1:0-16101 GCA_035631275.1 Bryobacteraceae bacterium | reverse complement strand
GAGTGAGATTCGAAGATACTGCATGACCCTTGCTTTCATGGTAGCGGGTCAGTCTGGCGGAGACGCGACGGATGTTGCAATAGATGCCGCGAGACGCTTGGGCGCGATGAGGCGGTAGCTGTGCGTGACGAGCTCGGCGACTTCTTCCCAGTCTACTTTGCCGGTATCGAGTCGAAGGCCGACCCAGCCTCGATTTCCGATGTAGGCGGGCATGTAGAATTTCTTGGGGTCGGCCGCAATCAGCGCGGTGTTGTCGCCGGGCAAGACTTTGCAGTTGATCCCGACGATGCCGTCGCCGTGGTGGTCGTCGAGAAAATAGCAGAACGTTTTCTTGCGGACGGTGAATCCCGCGTGGCGTCCGCCGAGAATTTCACGCCCGGCTTCGGGGAGTGCGAGGCAGATCTTGGTGAGGCGCGTAAGGCGCGGGTCTTCTTTCGTGGCCGGCTTTTTGCTCATTGGCTCTTCCAGTATTCGGACATGAGCTCCGTCGCCCAGGCGGGCTGATGCACTTCGCCGCGCGGGGCGAACTCGCGCATGTAGGGTTTGATGTCGAGGACGGGAGTGCCATCGATTGCGTCCAGGCCTTCCACTTCGATCGAGAGGTGGTGGACCGAAATCAGGCGGCAGACGGTGATACCGATTCGGTTAGGGCGATTCTTGCCGCGCTGCGCGAAGATGCCGATTTTGGGCCAGTCGGTGCGGCCACGTGGGCGCCGAGCGCCGAGGTGAATCTCATCTTGGGCGACGCGATCGAAGAGGAACACGAGCTCGATGTGGGAAAAGTCGTCGAGTCCAGCGAGTGATTCTGAATTGAAGCGCGAATGGTCGAGTTCGATGCGCGACGTGAGCCCACCCCACACGTCGTCGAGCGGTTCGTGGATCGGGCTGCGGACCACTCCGATCGGCTTGAGTGTAACTTCAGAGAGATTCACTACAGAGCAAAGTAGCCTGCGCGCGTCTTGGCTTGCAAGTCGGGACGGTCTTTCACAACGACACGAATCGAATGGAACTTCCCTGCTTCGCCCGGCGGCGGCTGGAAGCTCAGAATATACTGGCGATGCACTTCGGCGGCGATCAGCGAGATGGCTTGTTCGAGACCGTTTTTTTTCAGGAAGCCGACGGTGTGGCCGCCGGTGGTTTTGGTGAAGAGCTCGGCGAGATCGGGTTTGTGCATGCGGATCAACTCGCCGATAGCGTAGATGTAATTGCCGGGACCCAGGTCGAGCGGAACGGGAGTTTCATCGGGCGGCGGGCAGGTAGCGCACTGCTGGACTTTGACACGTTCGGCTTCGGGCTTCAGGTCTTCGGCTGTCTTCGGCTTTACGGTGAAGACTTGTTGGAACGGCGAATAGGTGAGCCAGTAGACGGCGGCGTTCAGCTTTTGGACTTGCTCCATCGCCTCGGCGAGTTTGGCTTTGCTGGATCGGTCGCGCTTTTCGCCGATCATGAGGATGATCCGGCGACGGCCAGCGGGGCGCCGTTCGAGCATGGCGCAGGCCTGGATCAGCGCGTCGAGCGTATGGGCGTTGTCGCCTTCTTTACGCAGCATGCGCATGGCGTGGATGACGGCGTCCGGGTCGGCGGTAAAGCCCTGATGGAGTCTGACTTCGCCGCTGAAAGAGATTATGGCCGTCTCACCGGCGTCGGCCGCGAGGAGTTGAGTGAACAGGATGCCACTGCCGCCGAGCTTGTCAATCACGGCGCCGGAGTTGGCGCTAATTTGGACGGTGACGACAAGGTCGATGGGGAATGGGCTCCAATCGAGCTGTACCTTTTGCGGCACATTGTTGTCGTAGAGGATCAGGTCGTCGATGGTGAGGCCTTCTATGTTGTGGCCGTGGGAGTCGGTGATCGTGGTGGGGGCGACGACGAGTGGGACGGTGCTTTTGAATTGGGCCGATGCGGTGAGGGCGAGCAACGTCGCGACGGCGCTGGGGCGCATACGGGCCATTTCGCACTTCTTGGGCCACTGGTGTCCCCATGAGTGGGGGACACGGCTCACACGAGTGCGTGCGCCACAAAGTGCAGCCAGATCCGTCAGTCGGATTTCAGCCCTAAGCGCGTGAGGATTCGGCGGACTTTCTTGGGCGAGACCGAAAGCTTTGCGGCGACGCGCGAGACTTTGCGGCCTTCGCGTTCCCAAACTTTCGGGATGATGATCTCGGCGAAGCGCTCGGTGAGTTCCTGAAAGGTCTGGTCTTCGGTGTCGCCTTGCGACCAGCGGCGGAGTTTCACATCCACGCCGGCGCCGCGCAGGACTCGCGCCTTCAGGGCCTGCAACTCTTCCCAGAGATGGTCGTGCACGCTGGGCGTCAAGTACTCGCCGGCGCGATCCGCGCATTCGCGCGCGGCTTCCGCGTTGTTGAAAAAATCGTTCGCGAAGACCATGCCTTGGCAGAGGTAGGCCCGCGCCAGGAGGTGGCGGTTTTCGGTCTGCTGGGCGCATTTGAGCGCTTCGCGCGCGAAATCCTGCGCGCGCTGGGCGTGCGCCGACGGATCTGCATTCAAGCCTTCCTCGTATGTCGTGCTCTCGATCATGCTCTGCACGATGCGAGCGCGGCCGGTGAGAATATTGTCTTTCTTCTCCGAGCCGAGTTTGTAGGCTTCGGCCGCTTCGACGCCCGCGCGTTCCACATCGCCGATGTCAAGATACAGCAGGGCCCGCTCCACATGTATGGTTCCCCAGCCTCGATGGTGATTCAAAGAACGATAAATTTCTTCGGCCTGCGTGAGGTTCGAAAGCACCTCGGTATGAAGTTGCTCGATGTGCTGGCGCGAGATGGAAGGCGAAGGCACGCCTTCCAATGAAACGGTTTTGCGGCGGCGCTTGGCTTCGGCATCGATCTTCCGTGCCAGGCGGATCGCGGTGAGCCGCTTCACGTACGCCATGTTGGCCAGCGAGCGCGCGAGATTTCGGTGGCGGGGATCGCGCTTGCGGTACAGTTCGATGGCGCGAGCGAAGTGGTCGAGAGCCTGCTCGTACCGCGCCTCGCGCAGTGCGATGCGCCCGTAGCCAGACTGGATGTTGCCGAGCGTGACTGTGTCGTCGGTTTCGCTCAGCACTGCTTCGGCTTCGCGGAGGTTTTCCACCGCCTCGACCAGCTTCTCTTTCTGGAAGCACAGCCAGCTCGCGAGCACCTGCATAACGGCGGCCATGCGTGAGTAGCCCTGTTCAAGCGCCAGTTCCCTGCCCTTGCGCGTGTCATGCAGGGCGTTGTCGTACTCGCCCTGCTTGCGCTGGCAACGGCCTTTCCAGAAGTAGGCGAGCGACAGGAGCTGCTTATCGGTCACGGCTTCATCGCCGAGATTGATGATGACATCGAAGCGCGCGATCGCTTTCGCCGTTTCCTCTTCAGCGGATGCGGCCATTCCCTCAGCCAGCTCGAGATGAACGTAGTCGCAGAGCGGCAGTGTAGCGCGGCGCGATTTGGGAAAACGGTTGAGCAGCTCGCGCACGATGGCCGCGTCACCATAGCCCATATCGACCCACTGCGAGAGATAGCCGACGAACGCTGCGGCGTGCTTCTGATCAGGATCGAGCGAAAGCAGCGCTTCGCGATGCGCTTGGAACCACTCAATGCTGGTTCCGATGCGCCGCAGGACAACGTCTTCGCGCAGGCGCGCGACGAGATCGGCGGTGATTTCAAAACGAGCGGCCGCAAGGGCGTCCATCAATCGATGTAGTCGTAGGCGACGAGCGTCAGGAAGTCAGCCATTTCGGAGCTGGTCATCATCTGCTCGAAGAGCTGCGCGGCAAGATCGAACTTGTTCTCACCTCGATCGGGCGTCGAAACGACACCGCCCTTGCCGCGGAATTTTTCAGCCTGCTGGCGCGTGGCATGCACCACAAAATCCGAAGTGATGGCGCGGCCGTCACTCATTTTTGCTCCGTGGCGCACCCATTGCCACACTTGCGAGCGGCAGATCTCGGCGGTCGCAGCGTCTTCCATCAAGTTGTAAATTGGCACGCAGCCGGACCCGCGCAGCCAGGCTTCGAGGTACTGAATGCCGACGTCGATGTTCCAGCGCAGACCCTGCTCGGTGATTTCGCCATCGGGGACGGCGACCAGATCGGCGGCGGTTACGCGGACTTCGCCGCGCTTCACCGAAATCTGATTCGGTGTCTTCATGTACTCGTCGAAGATTTCCTTGGCGACTGGAACGAGGCCCGGATGCGCGACCCACGTGCCGTCGTGTCCTGCATGCACCTCGCGCAGCTTGTCCTGGCGGACTTTTTCGAGCGCCTGCTCGTTGGCCACCGGATCGTTCTTGATGGGAACCTGAGCCGCCATGCCTCCCATGGCGTGGATGCCGCGGCGGTGGCACGTCTTGATCAGCAACTGCACGTAGGCATTCAGGAACGGCCGCTCCATCGTGACGAGCGCGCGATTGGGAAGTACGAAGTCGGGGCGGTTCCGGAATTTCTTGATGAAGCTGAAAATGTAGTCCCAGCGGCCGCAGTTCAGTCCGGAGGAATGCTCACGCAGTTCCCAGAGGATTTCGTCCATTTCATACGACGCGAGAATCGTTTCAATCAGGACCGTCGCGCGGATGGTTCCGCGTGGAATGCCGAGTGCGTCCTGAGCGAAGTTGAAGACGTCGTTCCACAGGCGCGCTTCGAGATGGCTCTCCATTTTCGGCAGGTAGAAATAAGGACCGGTGCCGCGCGCCACGAGCTCCTTGGCGTTGTGGAAGATGTAGAGACCGAAATCGAAGAGCGAGCCGGAGATCTGTGCGCCGTCGACGTAGAAATGCTTCTCGTTGAGATGCCAGCCGCGCGGGCGAACTAAGAGAGTCGCGGTCTTCTCGTTCAGCTTGTAGCTTTTTCCTTCGGGGCTTTCGAAGGTGATGGTGCGGCGGATGGCGTCGCCGAGATTGACGTGGCCGTCGAGATTGTTGGTCCAGGTGGGCGAGTTGGCGTCTTCGAAGTCAGCCATGAAAACGCTAGCGCCGGAGTTGAGCGCGTTGATGATCATCTTGCGGTCGACTGGGCCGGTGATTTCGACGCGGCGGTCTTGAAGATCTTTGGGGATCGGCGCGACGGTCCATTCTTTTTCGCGAATGGAGGCGGTCTCGGAAAGGAAATCGGGCATGACGCCAGCGTCGAGCTGTTGCTGGCGCACGTTGCGCTTCGCCAATAACTCCTGCCGCCGGGCCTCGAACTTGGTCGCGAGATTGGCCAGAAATTCGACGGCGCCCTTGGAGAGAATGTCGGCGTGGCGACCGAGGACCGGTCCGCGAATTTCGGCGCGGCCCGCGGCGACGGCGGAGGATTGAGTACTCATAATCTCCATGGTAGATCAATCACTTGGACGTGAGGCACCACGTAGCGGCCACCGGTCCGATTCGGACCACCATGTACGGCGGACCAGCAAATTTTGAAATTCGTGCGTTTCGGCGTTTACTGGGGGCATGAGTACACAGCGTCAGGTTGTCGAAATGGATCGCCCGTGGGCGATCGAACCACGGTGGGACGGCATCGAGAGGCCGTACAGCATGGCTGACGTTGCGCGCCTGCGCGGTTCGGTGCATATCGAGCATACACTCGCCCGCATGGGGGCCGAGCGGCTGTGGCAGCTCTTGAATAACGAGCCGTTCGTGCGCGCGCTGGGGGCGCTTACGGGAAATCAGGCCCTGCAGCAAGTGCAGGCAGGACTTAAGGCGATTTATCTGAGCGGGTGGCAGGTGGCGGGCGATGCGAATCTCGCTGGCCAGATGTATCCGGACCAGAGCTTGTATCCGGCGAACAGCGTGCCCAACGTGGTGCGCGCGATTAACAATGCGTTTCAGCGCGCCGATCAGATCCAGCATGCCGAGCGCAAGGGCGAGATATATTGGTTCGCGCCGATCGTCGCGGATGGTGAGGCCGGCTTCGGCGGTCCATTGAACGCGTTCGAATTGATGAAGGCGATGATCGAGGCGGGCGCAGGGGCCGTTCATTTCGAGGATCAGCTTGCGAGCGCCAAGAAGTGCGGGCACATGGGCGGGAAGGTGCTGGTTCCGACGCAGGAGTTTATTCAGAAGCTGATTTCGGCGCGACTGGCCGCTGATGTGATGGGCGTGCCGACGGTGCTGATCGCGCGCACGGACGCCGACAGCGCGAAGCTGATCACGAGCGCCGCTGATCCGCGCGACCGGGAGTTCATCGGGGCAGACCGGACGCCCGATGGGTTCTTGCAGTTCCGTGGCGGGTTGGATGCGGCGATCGCGCGGGGTCTTGCCTATGCGCCTTATGCCGACATGATCTGGTGTGAGACCTCGGAGCCGAATCTCAAAGAAGCGCGGCGGTTCGCCGAGGGCATTCATCGCCAATTTCCAGGAAAACTGCTGGCGTACAATTGCTCACCGTCGTTCCATTGGAACGGGAAATTGGATCCGGCGACGATCGCGCGGTTCCAGGAAGAAATCGCGGAGATGGGATACAAGTTTCAGTTCGTGACACTGGCTGGATTCCATGCGCTCAACCTGAGTATGTTCGAGCTGGCTCGCGGCTACGCGTCGTCGGGAATGGCGGCTTACGCGCAACTGCAAGAGACGGAGTTCGAACGGGTGCGCGACGGATATTCGGCGGTGCGTCATCAGCGTTTCGTGGGTACAAGTTATTTTGACGAAATTACGCAAGTGATTTCGAACGGGGCAAGCTCGACGCTGGCGCTGGCCGGGTCGACTGAGGAAGCCCAATTCTTACAGGCGTAAACCGAAGTACTGAGGAATTTGCCTTATAACAGGCGCGGGAATTTCGGCCGATGGTCGAAGGGAAGGCGAAATTTCCGGTGAAAGTGAAGGCTCCTAACAAAGCAACGTCGGTGCTCGTAGAGTACTTCCTTTACGCGATTGTCATCAGTCAGACGGCGATCGCGGCCTTTGCATACAAACCCATCATGCGCGCCGCACAGATCTGGCCTGCCGGCATCGCATGTTTTGCGATCTCGTACCTTTCGATATTCGGACTGGCGTTTGTTCAGTTGCACCGCATCCATCGGGACAGGAAGAAGGCGCGCGTGGTGGCGGCGCCTGCGGCGAAACTGCCTGCCTCGAGCATAGTGACTCCGGTATTCGTGGCCGCACCGCCTGTGCTGGAGGCCGTGTTCCAACGCAGCGAACCCGTTACGGCGTTGGTTCCGTTCCGGCCGCAGATTGCGGTCAAAGAAGAACCAGTTGAGGCGGCAGAGGTAGCCGGCGACGCGGTGGCGGCATCTCCGGACGGGCTGGCCTTCGGCCTGACCCGGGTTCAGTTGGCTGTGATTCTCTTCGTGTTTCTGGCGGCGCTGAAGATTTTTAGTTGGGCGCTGGCGAACGTCGTTCGACGTTAAGCGGCAGCCGGTGCGGGGTTGTTCTTAAGCAGACGGCTGACGGTATCGGAAGGCTGTGCACCGTTCTTCAACCAATATTGAATGCGCTCGTGGTTGAGGTCGATGGCTGGCGGCTGGCTGACAGGATTGTAGGTGCCCACAACTTCCACGGAGCGGCTGTCGCGAGCGCGCACTTTGTCAATCACGACCACACGATAGGTCGGCTTTTTCTTGGCGCCAAAGCGCGCCAGTCGGATCATTAGCATTTTCAATTATTGTACCATCGGCAGCTTGAATTTGCCGAGGCGCTTGCCCAGGAAGCCGCCGCCGGTGATGCTTTTCATCATCTTGCGGGCTTGGGCATATTGTTTGAGGAGCGCGTTCACTTCCTGCACGGTGGTGCCGCTGCCTTTGGCGATGCGGCGCCGGCGCGCGCCGTTGATGATCATGTGGTTGGCGCGCTCTTTGGCGGTCATCGAGTCGATGATGGCGACGACGTGCGTGATTTCTTTCTCGTCAACCTTCATGTCTTTCAAGTTTTTGATGGGGCCGAGGTTGGGCATCATGCCGAGCAGCGACTCGAGCGGGCCGAGCTTGCGGATCTGCTTGAGCTGATCGCGGAAGTCCTCGAGCGTGAACTCGTTTTCGATCAGCTTACGCTGCATCTCCTCGGCTTTTTTCTGATCCATGCTCTCTTCGACCTTTTCGATCAGCGAGAGCATGTCGCCCATGCCGAGGATGCGCTGCGCGACGCGGTCGGGATGGAAGGGTTCGAGTGCGTCGAACTTTTCGCCCACGCCGACGAACTTGAGCGGCTGGCCAGTAATGCTGCGGATGGAGAGCGCCGCGCCGCCACGGGCGTCGCCGTCCATTTTCGTGAGAATGACACCGGTGATGCCGAGCCGTTTGTGGAACTCGTCAGCCGATTTGACGGCGTCCTGACCGGTCATGGCGTCGGCGACGAACAGGACTTCGGTGGGCCCGAGCAGGTCTTTGAGTTCTTGCAGCTCTTGCATGAGCTGGTCGTCGATGTGGAGTCGTCCGGCGGTGTCGACCAAGAGGATATCGCGGCCGGTTTGGCGGGCTTCGCGTAAGGCCGAGCGCGCGAGATCGACTGGCTTGGTTTCTTCGGGCGCGCCTTCATAGATGGGCAGCTTAATATCGCGAGAGATAACGGCGAGCTGCTGGCGCGCTGCGGGCCGGTAGACGTCGACTGAGACCATCAGCGGACTGTGACCGTTCTTCGAGAGCCAGCGCGCGAGTTTGCCGGTCGAGGTGGTTTTGCCGGAACCTTGCAGGCCAATGATGAGGACGGTCGTGGGCGGCTCGTTTGCGGTGCGGAGCTTGGAGGTGTAAGTGCCGAGCGTCCGAATCATTTCATCGCGGACGATTTTGACGACCTGCTGTGTGGGAGAGAGCGCAGTGAGCACTTCCTGACCCATGGCTTTCTCTTTGATGTTCTCGATGAACTGCTTGACGACACGGAAGTGGACGTCGGCTTCAAGCAGCGCGACACGGATCTCGCGGAGGGCGGCCTCCATGTTCTCGGCGCTTAGTTTGCCTTCGCCGCGGAGGTTTTTGAAGACGCGCTGGAGCTTGTCGGAGAGGTTATCGAACATGGGGAAGCGTTGACACGACCATTATAGCGGCCGAATACCGCGGACTGCGGTCAGCCAATCTAGGAAAGGTCGCGGACGTTGGCGGCTCCCGCCCGCTTGGCCCGCCGGATGAACGCGCGCTCGAACGAGGCAAATTCGCCGCCCGGCGGCGTGATGGTCAAGTGC
The DNA here is from genome assembly GCA_035631275.1 of Bryobacteraceae bacterium. Classification (GTDB taxonomy): domain Bacteria; phylum Acidobacteriota; class Terriglobia; order Bryobacterales; family Bryobacteraceae; genus Palsa-89. The sequence goes on along the minus strand of DASQJA010000287.1, from coordinate 7,025 downwards.
AATGCGTCGGCCAGCGTGATTCCGTGGGCCGCGACGCCATCGCGCTTAAGACGGCCTGGGGATCTTCTGCCGCTACATTCATTCGGGAGACTGATTGTCCTTTTCAGCGAGTCTCGAATCGCGCCAGGCTCGAATCCGTACGCGCTCCTAAGCACCCATTCGGCTTCGAGCAGAACAGTCTTGGCGATCCGGATTTGCTCGCGAGCGAATAGCTCGCGCGCGGTGGCAGCTTCCTCCGGGTCGTCTCCGGTGAGAAACCGGACGAGCACGTTAGTGTCAATCGCGAGCATGGCGTCGCGAGAATTGGCGGGCTACAGCCGCGTCCATCTCACGGATTGTTTTCGCCTTGCCCCGCCAGCGCAGGCATCCGGCAACATCCTCTAGCTTGGTTGGCGCGAGGGAACAACAGGCCGCAATAGAATGCCGTCCCTCGTTTCCAACCGTGAATTCAGTGCCGGGGTCCCATGAGCGCGCCGTTCGAATTTCTTTAGGAAGGACGACTTGGCCCTTGGTGGAAAGGCGGGTTCTCTCCATGGTAAGACTCGAGTAAGATTATCGCCTGAACAACGCGGTATTGCGAGAAAAGCTGGGTTAGTGCGCTATTTCTGTGTCCCGGGGGTTCCTGGAGGTGTGCCACGTCTTCACGGCCAGAGAGCTTCGGAATCATTTCGGCTGCATCCAGGTCCGTGTTATAGATTCGTCGGACAATCGTGACGATCCCCAGAACAAGAGCGATTATCACCAGCGCCATTCCAAACAGCGCGGGGTACCTGCGGACCGAGCGGTAAAGCCCGGCCACAATCATCCTGGCGGGTCATGCCACTTCTGTAGTCGAACCGCAATCTCTATCCACAGGAGACCCGATCCAAAACGCAAAAGACCACTACGACCGACTCTAATCAAGAGCGACTTCGGAATCGAGCTTCAATTTACTGCAACCGACGGACACAGATTTAGCGCACTACCGAAAGCTGACCACCGAGGAGATTCGGCTGCTCGATCGAATCCGGGCTATGTCTGATATTCAGTATATCGATTATCTATATAATGAGTGTATATATGAAGCCACTCCTGATCCAGTTGGACGAACAGACTCTGACGGCGTTAAACCGGGTAGCGGCTCCGGGAAAACGTCAACGGTCTGAGTTCATTCGCCAAGCGATTCGGAACGCAATTCGGAAAGCGGAGTATCGGGCTATGCGAGAGGCCTATCGGAAACAGCCGGACACCAGTGAGCCGACCGATGATTGGTCCACTCCTGAGGAATTCAAGCCGTGAGGCAGTACGAGATCTGGTGGGCCAGTCTGCCGTCCCCGGCAGGCCGGCGCCCAATCATGCTGCTCAGCCGGAACGACGCCTATCAGTATCTGAACAAGTTCATAGTTGCGGAAATCACCACCACGATTCGAGCGATTCCGGTCGAAGTCAAGCTCGGGCGGCGCGAAGGCCTTCCATCTGCCTGCGTTGTCAACTGCGACAACATCCGCATGGTCTCCCGGCAATGGTTGGAATCACGCGCCGGTTCGCTACCTCCATCGCGTTACGTTGAAGTGAAACGTGCGCTTGGATACGCCCTGGCGTGGGACAAGCTGATCGACCTGAGTTAGCTCGAACAAAAACTGCGACGCACCGCTTGACACATTCCCATATGGGAATGTAACATATAGTCATGGCTCGGGCTGCTACCACCTCAGACGCTTTCAACGCCATCGCCGAACCGCGGCGACGGGACATCTTGCATTACCTGGCGGCGAGAGAACGGCCGGTGTCGGAAATCGTCCAGGCGTTCGAGATGGAGCAACCCTCGGTTTCCAAGCACCTGCGCGTTCTCAGAGACGTCGGGCTAGTGCGTATGCGATGCTCGGGCCGGCAGAAACTCTACAAAACCAATGTCGAAGCCATCCGTCCGATTCACGACTGGACTAGCCAGTTCGCACGCTACTGGCAGCACCAGTTGGATCGCGTCAAGGAGCGGGCCGAGGCGAAAGGAAGAATATCCGATGACGAAACCAACAGCGGGAATTGACGACTTGGTCGTCAACATCACCCAAGAAATTCACGTGAAGGCATCGATTGAGGCGACGTTCGAGGCGCTGGTTGAGCAACTGGGTCCCGGCAACGAGAAACAGGACGGAGTTGCGATGCCGATGGTGCTCGAAGCCTGGCCTGGGGGTCGATGGTACCGGGACCTGGGTAACCACAACGGGCATTTCTGGGGACACGTGCAGGCCATTAAGCGGCCGACGCTGCTCGAAATTTGCGGGCCGCTGTTCGCCTCGTACCCGATGGTCTCCAATCTCCAATACCGGCTGGTCGCGGAGCCGGGCGGGACCCGGATCGATTTCCACCACATCGCGCTCGGAAAAATCGATCCAGAGCACAAGAGCGGGATGGTGGAGGGCTGGAAGTACATTCACGACCAGGCTCGCAAGCGGGCCGAGAGCGGCGCGTCCGGCAAGGCTGCTGGTCGAGGGCAGTAAGTATGTGCCCGGTATGCATCGCGGCGACTGCGGTTCTGGCGGGCAAGGCGGTATCGGCCGGCGGACTCACGGAGCTGGCACTGCAAGTTTGGAAGCAGGAAGTCGTGTCGAAAATCGTTAAACGAAAGGAAAACGAAAATGGCCACTAGCACGATAGAACTCACGGATCATAAAATCGCATCGCATTCAGAATGGCTAGCAGCGCGCAGGGATCTGCTAGCCAAGGAGAAGGAATTCACGCAGTTGCGCGACGAATTGAGCCGCCGGCGGCGCGACTTGCCTTGGGAGAAAGTCGAGAAGCCATACGGTTTTGATACCGCGCAGGGGAAGCAGAGGTTGGCGGAACTTTTCGGCAAGCGCAGCCAACTGCTGATTTATCACTTCATGCTGGGGCCGGGATGGCAGGAGGGCTGTAAGAGCTGCTCGTACCTGGCGGATCATTTCGACGGTATGGCGGTGCATTTGGCGAATCGCGATGTGACGTTGACGGTGGTTTCGCGCGCGCCGATCGAGGAGATCGAGAGATTCAAGAACCGGATGGGCTGGAAGTTCCGCTGGGTGTCGTCGTACGGGACCGATTTCAATTTCGACTATCGAGTGTCCTTCACCAAGGATGAGATGTCGCACGGCGAAGTGGACTACAACTACGGGCTTCAGAAGTTCCCGAGCGAGGAAGCTCCAGGCGCGAGTGTGTTTTATAAGGACGCTGCGGGCGAAGTTTTTCACACTTACTCCTGTTACGCGCGGGGGCTCGACATTCTGGTGGGCACGTACAACTTTCTCGATTTAGTTCCGAGGGGTCGCGATGAAGGGACGAATACGATGGCGTGGGTCCGGCATCACGACCGGTACGAAGATCAATATTTCGCAGAGGCGGCGTGTTGTTCGCACGGAAAAAGCTAGATCGAGCAACGCGGGACCGTTGGTGTTCCTTCGCCGACCGTTCCAAGCTCTCCGCTTTTCATGTGCCCCAGCGTTTGACCCGGTCGATGGCGTTCGCATGAGTGCAAACGCGGAACGCCTCCGGAAACTCGCGCTACAACAGAAGGCCGTAGCGGCCACTTCTCTTCTTGACGAGGAGGCCACGGCCTCCCGTGGCGCTTTAAGCGTGCGCCACGTTGTCAGAAGGTGTATTCGGCCGGCGTGATCCCTTTGGCTCGTAAGTACATTTCGGCGGAGGCGCGGTGGTGCGTGGTGTGGTCCATCATCATCATGAGGATCTCCAGGCCGGTCATTTGACCTTCTTCGCCTTTGTAGGTTTTCGAAAACACTTCGGGGCTGAGTTTCGATACTCTGTCAACGGCGTCGTCAAAGGACTTGGTCATGAACGCGATCACGTCGCTCTTTTTCATCGAGGCGGGCTTGCCATTCTTCGGTTTTTCGCCGGAGATCGACGAGAGGAAAAAGTCGAGCGAGCCGGAAAGATGAACCATTTGGTCAGCGAAGCTCATTTGCGGCGGGGTGAGTTTGAAATCGTAGGTTGACTCGGGCATTTGGCCGGCGACTTTGAGGCTGAAGTCGCGGGAAGTCTTCAGATGTTTGACGAAGGTCGCTTTGGTGTCCGATTGGGCGAGGATCGGCGAGGCGGCGAGTGTGACAGCGCAAAGCAACGTGGCGAGGCGAGTTGGGTTGAGGGTCATGGAAAGAGTATCGCATTGATGGCGGCGAACCGGAAGAAACGAGATTGTGTCCCCATGAGTGGGGACACGGCGCGCAATGAGTGCGTGCGCCACAGCTAAACCCCGACCTTGGCCTGTTCCGGAAAGCGTTTCAGCAACTCCTCGGCGTATAACGCTCCCGCGGGCGTTTCTTCATGCTTGAAGAAAACGTACACGTCGCGGCCGTCGCCTAGCATTTGCTCGACACGCGAGGCGATCTCTGCGCGGTCTTCTGCTGAATATTCGGGCATTCGCAATCGCGAGTAGACGAAACCGGCGGTCACGACTTCCGGGATCACGAGCTTCTCCGACTCGGCGAGGCACAACGCGATCGAGTACTTCTTCAGCAGGTCGTAAGTCTTGTCCTGAAGCCAAGACGTATGCCGGAACTCGAACACGCAGCGCTGATCGCGCGGAAGCGTTGCCAAAAAATCGGCCAAGAGCACCTCGTCGCATTTCAGCGCTGGCGGAAGCTGGAAAAGTACGGGGCCCAGCCGGCGCGCGGCTCGCAACGGGTCGATGGCGCGAAAGAAAACTTCCGTAAAATCGGACGGCTTCAGCCGCTGGATATGCGTGATCCGCATGTGCGCTTTGAGCGGGAACACGAAGCCCGTCCGCGTTTCATTTACCCAATTTTCGAGGGTTGACGCCGATGGCAACCGGCGGAACGTATAGTTGATCTCGACGGCGTTCAGCCGTTCGGCGTAGTAGGAGAGAAACTTCTTGGATGGGAGCTTTTCGGGGTAAAAATCCGGTTTCCAACTCGCATACGCAAAACCGGATGTTCCTGAAAATAGCTGGGCCACGTTTTCCCTCGCATCCGCGGGTGCAGACGCTGCATCCCATACAATAGTTCAAGTGGCTCCCGCGCTGCAGAAATCCAACAAACGCTCGTCGGAGCGGCTACGCGAACTGTGGCCGGACATTCGCGAAATGATGCAGCCGCGCCGGAAGATTCTGGCGGCCGGCTTCGCGTTGATGATCATCAGCCGCGTGTGCGGCTTAGTGCTGCCCACGTCGACGAAATTTCTCATCGACAACGTCATCGCGAAAAAGCAGCTTCAACTGCTGCTTCCGTTGGTACTCGCCGTGCTTGCGGCGACCGTAATCCAGGGTGTGACATCGTTCACAATCACGCAGCTCGTTTCGAAAGCCGCACAACGCCTGATCGCCGAAATGCGCCAAAAAGTGCAATCGCACATCGGACACCTACCGGTGTCTTATTACGACGCGAACAAGTCCGGAACGCTGGTCGCGCGAATCATGACCGACGTCGACGGCATTCGCAATCTGCTCGGTACGGGATTGATCGAATTTCTCGGCGGGCTGCTCACGGCGTTTCTGGTCGTCGGATTTCTTATCCGAATCAGCTGGTTGCTCACCAGCATCGCGCTCGTGATCATTGTCGTTTTCGCGGGCGCGTTGCAGAAGGCCTTCACGACTATCCGGCCGATCTTCCGCGAGCGCGCCAAGATCAACGCTGAGGTGACCGGACGGCTGACCGAATCGCTCGGCGGTGTGCGCGTCGTGAAAGGCTATCATGCCGAAGCGCGAGAAGAAGAAGTTTTCGGAAAAGGCGTGCAACGGTTGCTCGACAACGTTCTGAAAAGCCTGACGGCCACGTCGTTCATGAGCCTATCGGCCACGGTGCTGATGGGCGTAGTTGGTGCGGTGATTATGTACGTCGGCGCGCGCCAGATCACTGCTGGCGTTATGACGCTCGGCGACTTCATGACCTTTACGGCGCTGCTCGCGTTCCTGATCGCACCCATGTTCCAGATCGTCGGCATCGGCACGCAACTCACGGAAGCCTTGGCCGGTCTCGAGCGTACGCGTGAAGTTCTGCGCGAGCGGCCTGAAGACCAAGATCCGCGCCGGACCGTTTCCCTGCCCCCGATCAACGGCCAGGTGGTCTTCGATCACGTCGACTTTGCTTACGACGCGGGCAAGACGGTCCTCAATGATGTTTCGTTCCGCTCCGAGCCTGGAACCGTGACCGCATTGGTTGGTCCGTCCGGCTCAGGAAAATCCACGATCATCGGACTCACGACAGCTTTTCATGTTCCCGAGTCGGGCACGATTTGGGTCGACGGCATCGACCTCTCCACCGTCCGCCTCGATTCCTTCCGCACGCAACTCGGTGTGGTGCTGCAAGAGACATTTCTCTTCGACGGCACTATTCGCGAAAACGTCGCCTTCGGACGCCCGAACGCGACCGAAGACCAAATCATGCGCGCCTGCCGGATCGCGCGCGTGGACGAATTCGCTGAACAGTTCGAGAAGAAGTACGACACCATCGTCGGCGAGCGGGGTGTCAAACTTTCCGGCGGCCAGCGCCAGCGCGTGTCGATCGCTCGCGCGATCTTGGCTGACCCACGCATCCTGATCCTGGACGAAGCCACTTCGAGCCTTGACTCCGAGTCCGAGGCGATGATCCAGGAAGGTCTGAAGTACCTGATGCAGGGCCGCACGACCTTCGTGATTGCGCACCGGCTTTCCACCATTCGCCGTGCGGATCAGATCCTGGTCGTCGAGGCCGGCCGGATCGTGGAGCGCGGCACGCACGAGGAACTCTACGCCGCGCGCGGCCGGTATTACGAGCTCTACACGAAGCAGCACGGCATCGAGGCGAATCTGTTTCTCGCGCCCGGCGAGGGCGAGACGGATGCTGTTGCGGAGGCGGCCGGCGCAGGGCCCAACGGCGGCCAGCAGCGCAACGGCGGCGGGAACGTTTTGTCCGATGCCGTTCGATTGCTAAGAGGCTAGCGTCAAATGCGGCGCGCGATCGCCGTTCTCGGATCCGCAATGTTCCTGATCGTCGCGCCCGGAACCGTCGCGTTGTTTGGTTCCTGGGTGAATCACGCGTTCCGGTTCCGAGCCGGGAATT
>DASQJA010000286.1:0-2926 GCA_035631275.1 Bryobacteraceae bacterium | reverse complement strand
CCGGGCGCGGGGCCGAGACGGTCCACCCATTCCTTCGAAGGCTCCTCGGGTGTGAGAATCAAGTCGGCGCCGGGCGACAGCAGCGTTGTCGTCTTTTTCTTCGATGACAACAGCGCCGAGCGCACGCCGAACTTCTGCGCGCGCTGGAAGAGCGTGGGCGCGAGAAGAAGGTCCGACGTTTCCATGTACTCCTCGCGGCCGGTGCGCGGATCGAAGTAGGAATTGCCTGTGATACCGTGCTCCTCCGGCCAGACGCCGCAGCAAATGGATGCATTGTTGGTGTTGGTCACCGAGGGCATGGTGGCGCGGGCGCGGCGAAAGATCCCCTGGTTACGCCAGCGCTCGAGTGTGGGCATTTCGCTCGCTTCGAGATACTCCAGGCCGAAGCCATCGCACATGATCACAACCGCACGCTGGGGCGGACGTTGCGCGAAGGCGGGCGCAGCCGCCAAGGCAGCGCTTCCGGCCAGAAACTCGCGGCGCGAGCAGGACGATTTCATAAACCTTACGCGATGTGCGCGCCGGTCGTCAGCACATAGACAGCGTAGAGCGACTGGCTGGCCGCCATGAAGAGGCGATTCCGTTTCGTTCCGCCGAAGCAGATGTTGGCGCAATTTTCAGGGAGCCGGATCATGCCGATGCGCTCGCCCGCCGCGGTGATCACCTGCACGCCTGGCCGCGCGCCCGCCCAGATGTTACCATCCGCGTCGCAGCGGATTCCGTCGGCCGCAGCCGGTGCGCCCGATCCGGGCACATCGAGTTGGATGAAGCGCTTGCCGTTGCGCGCCGTTTTTCCATCGAGGTCCCAGACGCGAATCTCGCGGCCAGTGCCGGTGTCTGCCACGTAGATCTTCTTATAGTCTTGCGAGAAGCAGATGCCGTTGGGTCCGTTCATCTCATCGGTGATTTTCTCCATTTGGCCGGTTTTGCCATCAACTCGGTACACCGCCTCCTTCAATTCCTTGTCGGCTCGGAAGCCTTCGTAATTTCCGATGATGCCGTAAGTCGGATCGGTGAACCAGATGCTTCCGTCCGGATGGACCGCGATGTCGTTGGGCGAATTGAGACGTTTGCCTTCGAATCTGTCGGCGATCACCGTGACGGTTCCATTCGGTTCGTAGCGGACGACTCGCCGTCCGCCGTGCTCGCAGGAAAGCTGGCGGCCTTCATAGTCGAACGTATTGCCGTTGCTGTAGCCGGATGGATTCCGAAACACCGTTATGTGTCCATCCTCTTCGAGCCAGCGCATCTGGACGTTGGCGGGAATGTCGCTCCAGAGCAGGTAGCGCCCGACGCCGTTCCACGCCGGACCTTCAGCCCACAGCGTTCCGGTATGCAGCCGCTTGATGACGGTATTGCCGACGATGTAGCGGCGGAAGCGATTGTCGAGCGCGACGATGTCGGGGTCGGGATAGCGGACCGGCTGCGCGCCGGACCAATCGCGCAGCGTGGCCTCGGGCGATATGGCGGTTTGAGGTGGCTGCGCGATCGCAGGCACGGTGACGAGGCTTCCGATGGCAGCGGCCATGAATGATCGGCGACAGCACTGAGGCGGACGGGACTCGACGTGGGTCATACCAGCTAGATATATCGCAAAAACAGATGTTAGGTGCTAGGTGTTAGGTGTCAGGCAGAATGTGTCGGTCACTTGTGCGGTGCGGGGAAACCTTTCTGGATGGCGTCGAATAACCTGTCGCCGAGTTCGCGTGGAAACGTTTGGAAGCCGTTCAGGTATTTGCCGGGATGGAGCGCGCCGGACGCGCGCGAGAGCGAGATGAGGTCCATCTCGAGATATTCACCGACGTCGGAGGTTTCGAATCGCCAATAGATGTTCAAGCGCCACATGTAGCCGTTTTCGTCATCCGCGGGCACTTCCTGGTCGTAGGATTTCTTGTTGTGCGGATGCAGCGTTTCGCCGATGCGCGTAGAGCGGACCGACACCATTCCGTGCTTGGGATCGGTCGCCACAAAATTGGCTTTGAAATCGGCGTTCAGCACAACTTGTGTGAGCTGTTTCTTATTGAGGCGCAGAAAGAAATTAAACGTGTCGCCGTCGTGCTTGTCCACGCGCGAATCGATCACCTGCGGCCCGAACCAGTACTTGTAGTTGGCGAAATCGCAGAGCGTATTTTTTAGCCGATCGAACGTCGCGGTCTCCAGATAGACCACGCTGAGCCAGTGCTGAATGACGGCGTCGGGAACTTCGATCTTCTCGCCATGATCGAGCGTCTCGCGCGGAGTCACGATGTTCTGGCTGAGCCAGACCTGAGTTTTCTCTTTCTGATGCGAATCGACCCAAAGAAAATTCTGGGGCGATCGCGCGGCGAACTCGGCTTCAGTCAGCTTGATGTAGCGGTCGTATGCGGCGGTGGTTTCGGGTTTCAGCTCGGCGCCCCGTGCGAGGACCGCAGCTGCCAAGATGCATACCATCTGAATTCGCGCGTGCACTCTACCAATATGCCAGCAGCCGCGTAGACATGGGAGAATCAATGCGAATGGCAGACCTGCGAGGCAAGGTGGTTGTCATCACCGGCGCGACGTCCGGCATCGGATCGATTGCCGCCGAGGAACTGGCCGCGATGGGAGCGCGTATTGTTCTGGTGGCTCGAGACAAATCGCGCGCGGAAGCCGAACTGGAGCGGCTCGGCGCGAAAGGGCCGGCCGCCCACACCGTCCACTATGCGGATCTTTCGCGCCTGGATGAAATGAAGCGCGTGGGGCACGAAATCGCTGCCGCCGAGCCACGCATCGACCTCCTGATCAACAACGCCGGCGCACTCTTCGGGCAACGCGGTGTCACTCCGGATGGCCTGGAAATGACATTCGCCACCAACCACATGTCGTACTTCGTGCTGACCGAGATGTTGCGCGAGCGGCTGGTCGCGTCCGCGCCTGCGCGTGTGATCAACACGTCGTCGGATGCGCA
>DASQJA010000285.1:0-2881 GCA_035631275.1 Bryobacteraceae bacterium | reverse complement strand
AACCCGGGCATAAGGAAGATCGACCGCTGCATGCGGATGTTCTTAACCAAGAAAGGGACTGCTTCGTTCGTTTTGAGTTGACCAAAAATGTCTGCGAGTCCAACTTTGAGTGTCTCCAGCTCAAACGGGTCGAGCCTACCTGGCGGGTTCTTGGTCCACGAAAGAAGAAGAGACATTTTGTCGTGCCCAGATGCGACGATGTCCGCAACTGTCTTGGCCTGAGTCTTATCATTTACTAAGAGACGAACCAGTCTGTCGTTCTCGTCTTGGGCTTGAGCTGCCAAGCAGACGAATCCAATCCCGATGATGACAAGCATTCTCAGTCGCATGTGAAGACTCCGAGGATAACAGGATGGTATCGCGCCATATAGGCTTCCCAAGCACACGCCCCTCCCGTATGATGTAGTAAATGTCCACCGCGGAAGAACTGCAGGAACAGGCGGAGCATGCACACGCTCCTTTCGACAAACGCGTAGCCGCAACCATGGCGATCCTAGCGGCGGCACTGGCGATTGTAGCCGTGTTCGGTCATCTTTTCACTACTGAAGAACTACTGGAGCAGCAGAAAGCATCCGACCAGTGGTCGTATTATCAGGCCAAGTCGATTCGGCGCTACACTTCGGAGTTCGCGCGCGATCTCTTTCAGTCCATGAACAACGGGCAGATGAGCCAGGCGTACGCGAAGAACGTCGAGAAATACCGGAAGGACGACGACGAGATTCAAAAAGAGGCGCAGTCCTTGGAAAAGGAGAGCCAAGCGAAGGGACATCAGGCGCTGCGGCTGCATTTCGGGGAAGTGTTTCTCGAGATTGGTATCGTTTTCGCGTCGCTTGCAATTCTGACGAAGCGCTCGGCGCTGTGGTTCGGTGCCATTGCGCTTGGCGCGGCGGGTACGGCAGTGGCACTTACGACGCTCATGGTTTCGTAGCGTGGCGCGTGTACTCGAGCGTAGCCTGGTAGTCGCGGCCGTCGCCATGCTTTCGGCCGAGACGGGATACCGCGCCAATATCGAACAATGGCGCGTCAATCACGAAGCGGAACTCAAGTCGGAGAATGGATGGCTCAGTGTCTCGGGACTATTCTGGCTGAAAGCTGGGGCGAACACGGCGGGTTCTGAGAGCTCGAACGCGATCGTTCTGCCCCGCGGTCTGGCCCGCGCGGGCGTTTTCGATTTTGAAAAAGGAAAGGCCACTTTTCACAGCGCGCCCGGCGTCGCAGCGAAGTTAAACGGCCAACCCGTTTCGTCCGCCACCGTGAAGCCGGATTCGGACGGTCCGCCGGATAAAATCGAGATCGCGGGGCTCACGCTGACAGTGATCCATCGAGGTGACCGCTATGGTATCCGGCTCCGCGATCCGCAGAGCCGCAAGCGCTTAGAGTTTAGCGGACTACACTGGTTTCCGGTGGATGAAAAGTATCGCGTGAAGGGTCGGTTTGTGGCTTACGAAAAGCCCAAAACCATCCAGATCACAAATGTTCTGGGCCAGACGGAGCCGGAGCCGACTCCCGGCTATGTCGAATTTACGCTAAACGGCCGCGTGTTGCGCTTGGAGCCGGTCGAAGAAGACCACCAGCTGTTCTTCATCTTTCGCGATCTCACGGCAGGACGAGAAACTTATCCCGCCGGGCGTTTTCTTTACGCCGAGTGGCCGAAGAACGGCGAGGTTGAGCTTGATTTCAACAAGGCCGAGAATCCGCCGTGCGCATTTACTGCGTACGCGACTTGTCCGCTGCCGCCAAAGCAGAATCATCTCGACGTTCGTGTGGAAGCGGGTGAGAAGAACTATGGCACGCATTAGCGTGGGTAGGATCTGCCCAGTGTCGACGCGGCACGAGTGCGTGGCCACAGGCTAGACGCCGCGGCGGTTGCCCCAGAGATCAACGTGCAAGCGCGGTGTGAATCGGTAGCCTTCGCGCTTCGCGATTTCCGCGAGCCAACGGCCGCGTTCGGCAAGCACGCTGCGGTCGATGCCTTCGGCCATTAGCACGACGCGGCTCTTGGCGGCGCCGATCTCTTCGACGATCGCTCGAACCTGGGCGATGTCGGCGGGATCGACGATCACGAATTTCAATTGATAGGAATAGAGCTGGATTAAGCGCTTCAGAACCTCGGGCTGATAACGCAAACGCTCGTGCTGCTGCGCCCAGCGTCCGTTGTCGCGGTCGAACGGCGTCGAGTTCGCCAGCTTCGGACTGATGCTCATCAAATCGCAGCGCACGGGCGTATCGACCGTGCCAGCGGTCTCGATGGTGATGTGCTGCGGAAGCCGATGCGTGAGTTCCTCGATCTCGGGGGCGATCATGGGCTCGCCGCCAGTGATCACAACGTGCATCGCGCCGTAGCGGTTCACTTCATCCACGAGGGAATCGAGCGATCGCTCTTCGCCCTCCGGAGCCCAGGACGTGTACGGTGTGTCGCACCAGGTGCAGCGCAAGTTGCAGCCGATGGTGCGGACGAAAACGGAGGGCGTGCCGATGAGCGAGCCTTCGCCTTGGAGCGAGTAAAAGATTTCAGCGATTTTCAATGACGTACTCGAGCGGGTCTTTGAGACCCGCTTGTGCGAAGCCTGCCAGACGCAAACGGCAGGAATCACATCGGCCGCACGCGCGCCCGTTCAGATCGGGATCGTAGCAACTATGAGTCAGCGCGAAGTCGACTCCCAACTCGCATCCCAATTTGATGATGGCGCATTTCGAAAGTTGAATCAATGGTGTGTGGATGCAAATGTGGATGCGTCCCTCGACGCCGGCTTTGGTGGCGAGGTTCGCCGTGCGCTCAAACGACTGGATGAATTCGGGACGGCAATCGGGGTAGCCGGAATAATCGATTGCGTTCACGCCGATGAAAATGTCCGAAGCCTCGAGGATTTCCGCCCAAGCA
>DASQJA010000284.1:0-2157 GCA_035631275.1 Bryobacteraceae bacterium | reverse complement strand
TGGCGTTCGTCCGGCCGTGCGCTGGCGCAGTGCTGCAAGAAGCCACGTTGCGTGCATTTTGTTCGCAGCAATTGGCGCGCTTCAAAGTTCCGGAGCGGATCGTGGTGGTCGATGATTTTCCGATCGTTGAAAGCCCCAATGGCGCCAAAGTGCAGAAGGTGCGCCTGCGTGAGATGGCGGAGGCGCTGCTCTGTGAAGAACGAGATCGGCCGCGCGAGATTCACGCTGGGCAAGACGGTCGACCTGTAGCTGTCCGCTTATTGCACCTTCTTCACCAGCGGGCACTTTGATTCCGCTAGCGGCAGGAACGCCTGTTCCGCCGGAATTTCAACAACGAGTTTGTAGTAGTCCCATGCGCGCGTGGATTCCGCGGGCTTTTTGACCTCGTACAGATACATGTCGTGGACCATCCGGCCATCTCGGCGGATCGTCCCGTTCTTCGCGAAGAAGTCGTTGATCGGGATGGTCCGCATCTTGTCCATGACGGGTTGGGTTTCGTCCGTCCCAGCGGCAGCCACCGCTTTGAGATAGTGCAAGGTCGACGAGTAAATTCCTGCCTGCGTCATGTTCGGCATGCGATTCATGCGCTGGAAATAGCGCTGCGCCCACGCGCGCGACTCGTCATTGCGGTCCCAATAGAAGGCCGTGGCCGTCAGTTAGAATCGCAACCAGATGCTTCCTTCTTCTGCCGATGTAATCGTTGTCGGTGCCGGCAATGCCGCGTTGTGCGCCGCGTCGGCAGCGGCCGAGCACGGCGTCTCGGTGTTGGTTCTGGAGCGCGCGCCAGAGAACGAGGCCGGCGGCAATAGTCGCTTCACCGCTGGCGCCTTCCGCTGCGTCTATAATGGCGTCGATGATTTACGCGCGCTGATGCCGGACTTGACGGACGACGAGGTGGCGAAATCCGATTTCGGAACCTACACGGAAGAAGAATTCTTCGATGACATGGGCCGTGTCACCGAATACCGGACCGACCCCGAACTCTGCGAAATTTTGATCAGGCGCAGCAAGGAAACAATGCTGTGGATGCGCGACAAGGGCGTACGCTTCATGCCGATTTGGGGGCGGCAGGCTTACAAGATCGGCGGCAAATTCAAATTCTGGGGCGGGTTGACGGTAGAGGCTTGGGGTGGCGGGCCGGGTCTGGTGGATGCACTCACGAGAATTGCGCGCACGAACGGCGTAGCGATCGCGTATGGCGCGCGGGCGCTTTCGCTCCTAGCCGATGACGACGGCGTCAAGGGCGTGCGCGTGAAGCATAGCGGCAAGACGGTCGAGGTGCGCGCGAAAGGCATCGTGCTCGCGGCTGGAGGCTTCCAGGCTAATACGGAGATGCGCACGCGCTATCTCGGACCGCTGTGGGAACTGGCCAAGGTGCGAGGCACGCGTTTCAATACCGGCGACGGTATCAGAATGGCGATCGAGGTTGGCGCAATGCCGACGGGCAACTGGTCGGGGGCCCACGCAGTCGGCTGGGACCGCAACGCGCCGGAATTCGGCGATCTATCGGTCGGCGACAATTTTCAGAAGCATTCTTATCCGCTCGGGATCATGATCAACGCCAACGGCGAACGTTTCGTCGATGAGGGCGCCGACTTTCGCAACTACACGTATGCCAAATACGGCGGCGTCATCTTGATGCAGCCTGGTCAGTTTGCTTGGCAGGTGTTCGACAATAAGGTCATCCCGATGCTGCGCGACGAATATCGCATCAAGCAGGTGACGAAAGTACGCGCCGAGACATTAGAGGAGTTGGCGAATGCGCTTGACGACATCAACGCCGCCACGGCTCTGGAAACGATCAAAATCTACAACCGGGCCGTCATGACCGAAGTGCCATTCAACCCGAATGTGAAGGATGGGCGCGGCACCCGCGGATTGAGCATTTCGAAATCCAATTGGGCAAACACGATCGACCAACCGCCATTTGAAGCCTACGCCGTGACATGCGGATTGACCTTCACCTTCGGTGGGCTCAAGATCGATACCAGCGCCCGGGTTATCGATACCGATGGCGTGCCGATCCCTGGCTTGTTTGCGGCGGGCGAACTGGTCGGCGGCATTTTTTATTTCAACTATCCGGGGGGCACTGGCTTGATGAATGGGGCGGTCTTCGGCCGGATCGCCGGGATGACGGCTGCGCAGCGAGCGGCGCAG
>DASQJA010000283.1:0-22933 GCA_035631275.1 Bryobacteraceae bacterium | reverse complement strand
CGCATGATTCTGCAACTGTTCCCGCAGGATTTCACGCTCGACGGACGCGCGGGGAAACGCTATCCGCGCGGAGCAACCTGCTCGCGCCTGGAAGCCAACGTCCACATCGCGACGGTATCGGAACAGGAGCACGATTCCATTCTGACTGCCGTGCAGCAAGCTTCGTACGCAGTGGAAGAAACGGTATTTGAGCCGGTGGGTGCCGCCTACGCTGCGGTCTCGCGTGACGATCGGGACCGCGGCGTGGCTGTGTTGGACATCGGCATGCACTCGAGCGAGCTCGTGGTTTTCGACGGCGAGGCGGTTCTGCTGGCGCGCAGCATTCCCATATCAGCCGATCACTTCACGCGTGACGCCGCGGTCGGGTTGACTCTGCAATATGCAGATGCCGAGCGCCTGAAGATTGAATACGGCTGCGCAATTCTGGGACTCACGGCCGACAACAGCTTTATCGAGCTTCCTTCGCCCGACGGCCGAGCGATGCGGGAAGCGCCGCGCAAGCAATTGAACGAGATTTTGGAAGCGCGCGCCGAGGAATTGTTCATCCACGTCGGGTCGGAGCTGGTGACCATCCGCATGGATCAGAAACTGCTTGAAGGTGTGGTGCTCGCCGGCGGCGGAGCGCTGCTGAACGGCATGTGCGACATGGCCGAACGCGTGCTCAACTGCCCGGCGCGCAACGCGCTCCCCGGCGGGATTCTGGATCTTCCCGAGGAGCTGTCCAATCCGGCCTGGACCACGGCCGCTGGGCTCGCAAAATATTCCGCGAAACTCAAGACCAACCGCAGCGCCAAGCGCAAGGCGCCGGGATTGATGAGGATGCTGTTCCGATGAATTGCGCCATTCGCCAACACTCGAATCGAAGAAGAGGAGGATTCCCATGGACGCGTTAAAGTTTGCCATTCAAGAAGAAGCTTTGCTCGGAACCAAAATCAAAGTGGTGGGCGTGGGCGGCGGAGGATCAAACGCCGTTGCGCGCATGATGAACGAGGGATTGGCCGGCGTTGAGTTCCACATCCTCAACACGGACCAACAGGCCCTGAATGCGTCATCGGTGCCGAACAAATTGTCGATCGGCTCGAAGGTAACCAATGGCCTCGGCGCCGGCTCGGACCCGATTCTTGGCAAGCAAGCCGCACTCGAGGACACCGAGAAGATCATCGAAGTGCTGGAGGGCGCTGACATGGTGTTCGTCACGGCTGGGCTTGGCGGCGGCACGGGGACGGGCGCTGCGCCGGTGGTCGCGTCGCTGGCGAAAGAACTCAACGCGCTAACGGTCGCTGTTGTGACGAAGCCGTTCGCGTTCGAAGGGCCACGACGGATGAAGCAGGCCGATCGCGGTTTGTCGGAACTCGGCGGTACCGTGGATACGGTGATCACCGTTCCGAACGACCGGCTGCTCGAACTCGTTCCGCGCGGGACCAGCTTCTTCGAGGCATTCCGCATCGCCGACGATATTCTCCGTCAGGCAGTGCAGGGCATCAGCGACATTATTACTACGCCCGGGTTGATCAATCGCGACTTCTCAGATATTCGCGCGATCATGCTCGGCATGGGCTACGCGATGATGGGCACGGCGTCAGCGAAGGGCGAGAACGCCTCCATCGAGGCAGCGCGCCAAGCTATCAGTTCGCCGCTGATGGAAGAAGGCGGCGTGAAGGGCGCGCGCGGCGTGCTCATCAACATCACCGGTTCGAGCAAGCTCAGCCTACACGATGTGAACGAGGCCTGTTCGCTGATCCGCGGTGCCACGGCGAACGAAGACGCGCAGATCAACTTCGGAGTCGTGATGAACGAGGCCATGAAGGACGAAGTGAAGATCACAGTGATCGCGACCGGATTCCAGCGGGACAATCTGCCGCAACTGGCGCGGCGCGCAGCCGCTGGTGTGTCCGATTGGCCTATGCCCGAGACGGCCGCGCCTCCTCCGCCTCCTATGCCAATTGCGTCCACGCCGGAACCGATCGCGCCGAGTGCGTCCTTGTTCCGCGAGACGCCTATGGTCGAAGCGCCCCCCGAGATCGAGGAGCCGACGCCTGTGGCCGTGGATGACATCGAGATTCCGGCGTTCATGCGGCGCGAACGCCGGATGTATCAATAGCGCGGATCATTGCACGTAGCCCGGGCCGCGCAGGACTTTGCCCGGCAGAGCATTCGTCTGTTTGCCGTCCTCGATGACAGGGACGCCGTTGATCAAAACGAATTGCATTCCTTGCGATAGCTGATTCGGTTTTTCAAATGTCGCGACGTCGTGAATGGTAGCCGTGTCGAAGACCACGATGTCGGCCCACATGCCCTTTTTCAGCACTCCGCGATCGGTGAGTTTCAGTTTTTGTGCTGGCAGCGCGCTGAATTTCCGGATCGCATCTTCCAAACGCAGCTTGTTTTCCTCGCGAACGTACATGCGCAGAATGCGCGGGAATGTGCCGTAAGCCCGCGGGTGCGGATGCTCGCGTCCGAGCAGACCGTCGGGAGCAGTGCCCTGCGAATCGTTGCAGATTGAGACCCACGGTTGTTCGAGCGCGAGCGCGACGTCGGGTTCGGACATGCCGAAGACTGCAACTGACGTGAAGGCCTGGTCTTCAATGAGCAAATCGAAAATCGTATCGATCGGATCTTTATTCCAAAGCTTGGCGATATCGGCGATCGTTTTGCCTTGAAGCGGCACGAGCTTCGGGTTTTGCACGACGCTGACCAGTATCCCTTCCGGCCCCGGGACTTCTTGCCATTCGTTGTCCCACTCCTTGCTCGGCGTCTCCATATCTTTGCGTATGCGCGCACGTGTGGCAGGATCTTTGAGACGCTCGATGAGTTTGACATCGCCCCCATCGTGCGCCCAGGTCGGAATGAATGCCGAAAAGTCGTTGAACCAAGCTGGGTAGGCATAGGTGTTGGCGCTGATGTCAAGCCCCTCCAGGCGAGCGCGCTCGATCTGCGCGATGATCTCAGCCATACGTCCCCAGTTGTTCTTGCCGGCGGCTTTCAGGTGCCAGATTTCAGCCGGCGTTTTCGCTTCGCGCGCGATGCGGATCACTTCATCGATGGCAGCGGTGATCGCATCGCCTTCGCTGCGCATGTGCGTGGCGTAGATTCCGCCTAGTTTCGCACTTTCGGACGCCAGCGCGATCAATTCTTCGGTGCTGGCGTAAGGGGCGGGCGCATATTGGAGCGATGACGACAATCCAACTGTTCCGTCATGCATCGCATCGCGCACTAACTGCTTCATCCGCTCAAGTTCGGCCGGCGTAGGTGCGCGATTGTCGCTGCCGATCACGGCGCGGCGGACCGAAGTAGCGCCGACGTAGCTCGCCAAGTTGATGCCCATGCCTTGTTTTTCGAGGCGCGCGAAATACTGTCGGAAGGTACTCCAGTTGGCTTGGATGCCCAGATGCCGATAGCCGGTAGCGCCGGCGCGCCGCATGGCGTCATTGAGCGGCGCAGCAGAGTTCCCCTCGCCGGTGATTTCGGTGGTGATGCCCTGGTAGATTTTGGACGGCAGATGCGGATTAACCAGAATAGTCAACTCCGACTGGCCGAGCATGTCGATGAACCCAGGCGCGACCACCATTCCGTGCGCATCGATACTCTTCTTGGCCACGGCAGCGCTGAGCTGGCCGATCGCCGCGATGTGTCCTTGCTGAATCGCGATGTCGCCTGCGTACCAGGGAGAGCCGGTTCCATCGACGATGTGGCCGTTGCTGATGATGAGGTCGTAGGGTTGGGCGAGAACAACGCTGCAACAAGCCAGAAAAACGACGAGTTTCTTCAAGTGGGAATTATAGCGCCTCCATTTGTCCCCATGATTTCGCATCGCCGAATCGCGTCGAGCATCTACAATAGGGCGATGCACGCGGTGATCCCATTTCTGCTGAAGCATGGCTACTGGGTACTGGTTCTGAACGTATTCGTCGAGCAAATCGGGCTGCCGGTTCCGTCCTTTCCGGTGCTCTTGGCGATGGGAGCGCTGGCGGGATTGGGGAGCCGCTCGTTCGAAGTGTCGCTCCTGCTTGCGACCGTCACGGCGATGACTTGTGACGTCATGTGGTTCAGACTAGGTCGCTCGCGCGGGAGGACGATTCTAAACATGCTGTGCCGGCTTTCGCTCGAACCGGACACATGCGTCAGCAACACGAAAGGCTTGTTCGCCCGATTCGGCGCCCCAGCGCTACTATTCTCAAAATTCGTGCCGGGTTTGGGCGCGGCGGCAGCGCCGTTAGCGGGCCTGACGCGTATGCCGGCGTGGAAGTTCTTGATCGCTGACGGCGCGGGTTCGGCGATTTGGAGCGGAGCGTACCTGGGCGCTGGTTTTCTATTTCGCAATCAGCTGGAAGACGCTGCGGAAGCGGTTCGGAGAACGGGTTCAGGAGTCCTGCTCGCGTTGGTCGGAATGCTGGCTCTGTATATCGGTTGGAAATACTATCAGCGTCAGCGCTTCATTCGCGAGCTGCGAATCGCCCGCGTGCGTCCGGAAGAGCTTCGCAAGATGATCGAATCGGGCTGTGATGTAGTGATCGTAGATCTCAGGCGCGCTATGGAAGTGCAGCAGGATCCGGTGAAACTGCCGGGCGCGCTGTGGATCGCTGCGGAAGATTTGGACGAACGCCACGAAGAGATCCCACGCGAGAAAGAAATCGTGCTGTACTGCTCTTGACCAAGCGAAGCCTCGAGTGCCCGTGCGGCGCTCCAACTGCTGCGGCGAGGTGTGATGCGCGTTCGTCCCCTCAAAGGCGGAATCGAAACATGGCGTGAGCTAGGGTTCCCTCTGGCGCCTTTGAGCACGGAGGCGCCCGTTGGCGTTACTGAAACACCGGTTCCACCTTCAGGCCTTCTTTAAGCGTTCGTTCGGTGGGAAGCGCGACCGCATCGCCAGGATTCAATCCGGACAGCACCTGGGTTTTTGTGTAACTCGAGATCCCCGTCGAAATTCGACGCCAATTTACGCGACCGCCGTTCAGCAAGTAAACCCCGGTTTCCGCGCCCTTCCGGCGGATCACTTCCTTCGGGAGCACCAGCGCATCGGCAGCCACGGTGGCCTGGATTTCTGCTGTGATATTGGCGTTCGGCAACAGATCGCGATCGGGATTCTGAATGATGCAGCCTACTTCGCCGACTTGACGCGTGTCGAGCTTGATCACTTGCGTCGGCAGCTTGTCCACCTCGCCTTTCCACTGATGGCCGGGCATGGCGTCCCAAGTGATGACCACGGCCTCGCCGGTGCGGACGCGGCCGAGATCAGGCTCGTCAACGTAGACGGTGACGCGAACGCGGTCCAGCTTCCCAACGCGGCCGATCAGGTCGCCGGGATTCACAAACGCACCCTGCTTCAGATCGAAATCGTAGAGCACGCCGTCCATGGGCGAAGGTACGACGCTGAGATCGAGATTGGTGCGCGCAATCTGGGCGGCGGCCTGGGCCTCCTGAATTTTCGATTTCGCGATTTCTTTATCGGCGCCAGTGACGAGCGCAGCTTTGTGCTCTTCGAGGGCTTTAATGCGGAGTTGCAATTGTTCGGCCTGTTGTTTGGCCGCGTCCAACTCGACGCGCGTAGCGGCCTGCTTGGCGACAAGACGTTCCAACCCCTGGACCTGCTTTTGTGCGACGTCGAGATCGAGACGGGCACGGGCCAGATCGGCTTCGACTTGCTGACGTTCCGAGATGCGGCCGCCTTGGTCAAGAACCTGCTCTTCGCTGCGGGCTTGCTGAATGGCGGCCTGCGCTTTGCTGAGTTCGGCTTCCGGGACTCGCCTGTCTAACTCGACCAGGGGTTGCCCTTTTCTTACTTGCTGGCCGCGGCTGACCAGGACGCGCGTGATCACACCGGCGCGTTCGGCGCGCGCCGGCATCCATTCCCCAGGCTCCACCTTCCCGTTGGTGGAGAGCATGCTGATGATGGCCTCGCGACTCACACGCGTGAACTCGACCTCCACCGGTTGCGATTTCCTCGAGATCAGCCAGGCGACTAGGAAGCCGGCCGCGACGACAATGAGAGCCAGAAAGACGCGGCCGCGGGTCACGAACGGGGCCTCGCGCAATGATCAAACAGAAGTTGCCATTCGGAGCGCTGGATCTCGAGCGCGGCTTGCTCGGCGGCGCCCTCGGGCGTCTGGCGCGCGCGTTCGCAAAACTCGACGAAGTAGAACGGGTCCCAGCGGGTGGAGGATCGAAAGCCGGCGGCTCGGTGGCGGTCCGCAATTTCAGCGGCCACTTGGGAAAGAGCCGGGAAAATGGCGTGTGAGCCCAGATGCCGGAACCAGTATGCGGCGTTCCCTGGGTCGGGCTCCTGGCGATGCAGGATGGCATGCCAGAAGCTACCTTCGGGCGTTGGGATCTCCTGCGCGATTTCATGCGCGCGATCGAAGCACGAAAAGTAGCTCCACAACCCGGCGAGTGCTGCATCAGGAGCATGCGCCTGCGGAAACAAATCGGATGCTTTCTGTTGTGCCAAGAGCGCTGCCCCCTCTGGCGAACACTTGCCGGATACCAATGGGATCAAACGGTTTCCGTCCTGGTCGAGTGCCAGAATCTGCGCCACACGGGTCCCGAAGACCTTGGAATCGAATGGCAATTTCTATTGTCCCAAAATCCAGTCTTAGTTTATTCCAGAATCAGCAGGGTTTGGCCGGCAGTGACAGTGTCGCCGTCCTGAACACGCACTTCGAGGACATGAGCGGGGCGCGGAGCTTTCATTTCGTTTTGCATTTTCATGGCTTCCACCACGACCAAGCCGGCGCCTATATTTACCGCGTCGCCCTTCTTGACGAGCAGGCGGATTACCTTGCCCGGCATGGGCGCGGTGATGTTCTGGCGTCCGCCGCCGAGGGCCGATTTCGAGCCTTTGGCGGCATCGCGCGGGTTGCGGACTTCGACCCGAAAGCGGCGGCCGTCGGCTTGTGCTTCGCCGGCCAAGCGGACTTCGAAGCTGCGGCCATCGACCAGGACGGAAAACACACCAGGCTCGACTTCCTTCGCGCCGTCGAGCTGATTTTTATCGACGTCGACCGTGCGTCCGTCTATGACGATCTGCCACTTCATCGCAGGAGGTGGCTCCGGCCGTCGGTTAGCCAGTTGCTCGCGCTCGATTTTGATGTTTCAGTGTGCTTGGCGCCGTTGCGCGATGCGCCGGCCGCTGCGGCCAGAGCGACGGCCAGTTCGACTTGCGGCGCCGGCTCGCTAGGCGGCGTTCTGCGAGTCATGAGATCGGCCACGAACCCGGTGTGGAGGGCCGCTCTTTGGAACTCCGGATCGCGCAGAATCTCGCGGAAGAAGGAGACATTAGTCTGGACACCCAGGATGGCGTATTCCGAGAGTGCGCGATCGAGCCGGCGGGTCACGCAGTCGCGGCCGGGCGCCCACGCCACCAGTTTCGCTAGCAAGGGATCGTATTCGAGCGGGACATGCCAGCCAGGGTAGACGCCCGAATCGAGCCGGACGCCGGGACCCGAGGGTTCGCGAAGCTGAATGATCTTACCTGGCGAGGGGAAGAACTGATTCTCCGGGTCCTCGGCGCAGATGCGGCATTCCATTGCCCAGCCGTTCCATTCGACATCGCCTTGTTCGAACGGCAATGCTTCACCGGCGGCGATTCGTAATTGAAGTTGGACTAAGTCGAGACCAGTGACCAGTTCAGTGACGGGATGCTCGACTTGCAAGCGCGTGTTCACTTCGAGGAAGTAGAAATTTCCGTGCTGGTCCGCCAAAAATTCGACCGTACCCAGGTTGTAGTATCCGGTAGCGCGCGCGATTCGTAGCGCAGCCTCTCCCATTTCGGCGCGCATTTCGGGCTTGCGAGCGATCAATGGCGACGGGCATTCCTCGATGATTTTTTGGTGCCGGCGCTGAAGCGAGCACTCGCGTTCCCCGAGGTGGACGAGATTGCCGAAGCGGTCGCCGGCGATCTGAATTTCGATGTGGCGGGGATGATCGATCAGTTTCTCGATGTAGACCTCGCCGTTTTGGAAGGCGCGTTCGGCTTCGCTCGAAGCGTCGCGGATAGCTGACTCCAACTCGGCTTCGGCGTTGACGCGCCGCATGCCTTTGCCGCCGCCGCCGGCTGAGGCCTTGAGGAGAACCGGATATCCGATCTCGCGCGCTAGCTTCCGTGCCTGATCGAGATTGGTGGCGGGATCTTCGCTGCCGGGTACGACGGGAACGAAGACCTGCTTGGCGAAGGCGCGGGCGGCGGTTTTGGATCCGAGGCGCCGAATGATCTCGGCCGAAGGGCCAATGAACGTGAATCCGGAAGCTTCGGAGGCAGCCGCGAAGCTTGCGTTCTCACTCAGGAACCCGTAGCCGGGATGAATCGCGTCCACGCCGTGTTTGCGGGCGGCCGTGAGAACACGATCGATGTTGAGATAGCTTTCGGCCGAGGGGGCCGGGCCGATATGCTCGGCTTCATCAGCCAGGCGAACGTGGAGGGCGCCGCGGTCGGCGTCGGAGAAGACGGCTACGCTTGTGATTTCCATTTCTCGCAGCGCGCGGACAAGCCGCACCGCGATCTCGCCGCGATTGGCGATGAGGACTTTGCGGAACATGAAGGGTGATTGTAGCAAGGGTTGACTATCAAACCAATAATGACTATCATTGATAGTCATGAAAAGTATTACCGCAGCGGATCTTGTTTGGATCGCTGTCGCTTCCCTGACACGCGAGTTCCCCGATCGAAGCGGATTCTCTCCAGACGAGATTCGCAGGCGTGCATATGAACTAGAGCCTGACATCGATTTTTCCGGCTCCACGATACCTACGCACATCGGCAGCCAATGCGTTGCGACCAAGAAACCGGACCCGCTGAAGCACCGCAAGTTGCATCCGAATCCGGATGGGACCTATCGGCTTCATTGGTCCAGAGATCCGTATCATCCTGGCCGGAAGAATGGAAAGATCTTACCGGAACCAAATCGAATTCCTGCAAAATATCACGACCTGCTCGATTGGTACCGCACGAAAGATGCCGTCCCGGAACGATCCTCCGCCGAACAGGATCCGATTTTGGCTCTACGTGGCTTGGGCAAGGAACTCTGGCGCGCGGTTGGCGGAGGTGAAAAATTCATCCGCGAACTGCGGGCAAATTGGTATGGGCCGGGCGGCAGACAAGATCCGGCAAAGGCGCGAATGTCAAAGAGGAAACGCGCCGGATGAGCTTAGTCTTTTGGGACACGATGCTATTCGTGTACCTAGTCGAGGAAAATCCGCAATTCCACCGGCGAGTGAGCGGAATTCGGACGCGTATGCTAGACCGCGGTGATCGGCTCTGCACCAGCGTTTTGACCCTAGGTGAGCTATTGGCTCTGCCGTATGCGCACGGCAGTCAGGAACTAGCGCAGGTATATAGGTCCGCGCTTTTGTCACCGAATGTGGACATGATCTCCTTTACCGAAGAGACGGCGGATTTGTTCGGCCAGGTTCGCGCGGACCGGTCGATCGCACCGGCAGATGCTGTCCAGCTTGCTTGCGCGGCGCAGGCCCGCGTGGATCTGTTTCTCACCAATGATCGCCGCCTGGCGCGCAAGAATATTCCCGGGATTCAGTTCATTGCAGATCTGAGCTTCGATTACCTGTAGCGACCCGCACGTCACGATCTGATACCCTCATGGATGCGATGGCGGTCTCGGGCATCAAAGACTCGCTGAAACAGCAAGGTGTACGGCTAACGCGGCAGCGGCAGATCCTGCTCGATCTGATCGATCAATCCGGTCAGCACCTGGATGCCGAACGCCTGTATCAGCTTGGGCGCGAAAAAGATCCCAAACTGAATCGTGTCACGGTGTATCGGACGCTCAAGCTGCTCAAAGCCGGGGGGCTCGTAGATGAGCTCGACTTGATGCATCATTCCGGCGAGCAGCACTATTATGAAACGCGGCTCAAGCAGGAGCACGCTCACGTGATTTGCCTGCGCTGCGGCAAAGTGGAAGAATTTTTCGGCGATCCGCTCAAGCGTATGCGAGAGCAGATCCAAAGTCACTTCGGTTTCGAGATCATATTGGCGCGGACCGAAGTGGGCGGCTATTGCGCGCACTGCCAGGTGCTGCGAGCCAACGAAATGATGGCCGCCGCGAACTCCACGCCGCCGCGCCGGGAGCGCAACGCGCGCCATCGACGGAGCCGCTGATGGCGGTTCCCGATTCGCGGGAAGCGGGCGGCCACTCTCAAGGCGAAGCGCCTCACGAACGCCGGGTTCCGTCAATCGAAGTGACGAATCCGTCCGGCCAACGCAGCCGCATGCCGGTATCACCGCTGCCTTTTCAGATCGGGCGCCAAGGCACGAATCATCTGGTGCTGCGCGACAATCGGATTTCGCGCAGCCATGCGCAAATCGTCGCCGAGAACGGCGACTATTTTTTGGAGGACCTGGAGAGCCGCCAAGGCATTTACGTCAACGGGCAGCGCGTCCGCCGGCATAAACTCAGCGAATTAGATCGGATCGACTTTGGTTTGCCGGACTCGTATCGACTCGTCTTCAGCGCCCAGAGCACCGATATTCATCGCTTCCTCAATCATCTTTCGCCACCAGCGGCAACCGCAAGCAACCTTTCCAAGCTGCGATCTCTAGTGGAAGTAGCGCGCGCTCTGCAAAGCTCGCTTTCACATAACGACGTGCTGTCAGCGGTTGTGGACGCAGCGCTCGCCGTGACCGGGGCCGAGCGCGGTTTTTTGCTGATCAAGACCAGCGAGGAATTGGACGTGAAAATCGCGCGCGACCGGAACGGAGCGCCGCTGTCGGCCTCCGATCTTAAGGTTCCGCGTTCCCTCATCGTCCGAGCGCTTCACTCCCGTCGCGAACTGTTATCGATGACTTTCGATCCGGCTGGAGAGGCGGGCGTAAGGCCCGAGACCTCGGTGGCGGATCTGGACTTGCGCAGTGTGGTGTGCGTTCCGTTAGTTCGGGTGCGCCTGGCATCCACCGAGGATACGATAGCGGCGTCGGTACACGACACGCTCGGGCTGCTGTACATGGATTCACGCATGTCGGCGGCGGATCTTTCGCTCGGCAACCGCGAGATCCTTCAGACGCTGGCGCTGGAGGCCTCGACGATTCTGGAGAATGCCCGTTTGCTGGCCGAGGAGCGGGAAAAGCAGCGGCTCGAAGAAGAGCTGAATATCGCGCGCGCCATCCAGCGCGACCTGCTGCCAAATCTGCTTCCGTGCGACGGATGGTTTCGTGCGGCAGGTTCGAGCATCGCATCGCGGCAGGTAGGTGGCGATTATTTCGACGTGCGACCCGCCGGTCCCGATGCCTTCGCTTGCACGATCGCTGATGTTTCAGGCAAGGGGATGAGCGCGGCGCTGCTCGCGGCGCTCTTGCAGGGCGCGTTCTCGATTACGCCGGAGGATCCCGCGCAAACGGACACGTTAATGCTGAGAGCGAATCGCTTTCTGAACGAACGCGCGCAAGGCGAGAAGTATGCGACGGTATTTTATTGCACTATCCACCGGAATGGCCAGCTTCGTTGGGCGAATGCGGGTCATCCCAAGCCGATCGTAGTGCGATCGCGCGGCGAGATGGTAGCGCTCGAGAGCACGGGTCTCCCGCTCGGATTGCTCGACTCCGCCGCATACGAAATCAAAGTCATGCAACTCGAGCCCGGCGACAAGATCGTTCTTTTCAGCGATGGCTTATCGGAGGCCGAGAACAGCGAAGGCGAATTTTTCGACCGGAACGCATTTCGCGATGTATTGCGAAGACACTCGGCTGCCGGATCGATCGAGTTACATGACCGGCTCATCGAAGCGGTTAATGATTTCACGGAAGACATGGAGCCGAGCGACGACATTACCACACTCGTGCTCGAGTATCGTCCTTAGCAGCCATTTTTCGGGACCGATGGGCGATGCGCGTTATATAATCGAGTAACGGGATCGAAATAAATGAATCCATCTTTTGACCCGGCGCGTATCTGATTAGTGGGTAACTTACAATGAGTACATCCAAGGTGCAACCGATTGAAACGGTTGCTGCACCGGCAGGCGAAGTGGGTCACTACAAAGTCTTCAATCGGATAATCGATTGGATCACCAACGATCGCTTGCAATTACTGAACATCACCGAGCGCATCAACGAGATCGTCCGCAAGAGCGGCATTCGCGACGGTATCGTGCACTTGCAGTCGCTCCACACGACTTCGGCAGTGTTCCTAAACGAGTGGCAGGATGCGCTTCTGCATGACGTGCGCGGGTTCCTGGAGCAGATGGTGGAACGGAATCAGTATTACCGCCACAACGATCCCGAATACTCCGATTGCGAGCGCAAGAACGCGGACTCTCACTTACGCGGCATGCTGATGGGCCAGACGCTGTGCCTTCAGGTGCGTAACGCGACGGTGCTGCTGGGAACCTGGCAGAGCATCATCTTTGCGGAGTTCGACGGGCCGCGTAGCCGGTCGCTCGCGGTGCAGGTCTCTGGCGTCTAAGTCGTGGCGCGATTCTTCACTGTAGGTCAAGCGGAGCAACTGCTGCCCGAGGTGGAGACCGCTATCCGTGAAGCAATCGCGGCCAAGGCGGATTACGCCGAGGCCGAATCCGATAGCCAGGAATTTCAGCGCCGGGTGATGTTGCAGGGCGGCATCATTGTGGATCATGCCAAGCTGCTTGAGCGGAAGCAACGCCGTGCATCCAGCGCTCGGCATCTCAAAGAAGCCGTCGAAAAGATTCAGGAATACGGGTGTCTGGTAAAAGACCTGGATATCGGCCTGATCGATTTTCCGACGCTGTTTAACGGCGAAGAAGTGTATTTGTGCTGGAAGCTCGGCGAGACCGGTATAAGATTCTGGCACGGCGTTCAGGAAGGGTTCCGCGGGCGCAAGGCGATCGATCAGGAGTTTTTGGATCATCATCAAGGCGACCTGCCGAACTGAATATGCGAGAATTGAAGAAGTCGGTCTCTCTAGCGGGTCGATCTCTCAAATCCAAGCATGTTGCTGAGCCGAGAATTCATTACGTACCTCTCCCGGCAGCTGGTGAAGCGGCTGACGCCGCAGACTATTGAAACCAGCGATCCGAATGCCGCGGCCGAGATGATCGGAAACGTCATTCAAGACGAGCTTCAGGTGGAAGATCGTTTGAACGACGAGGTGCGGGATCTGTTGAGCCAATACAGCGAGTACATGCGGCGTGAAGGCGTCAGCTACCAGGAAATGTTTCGCCGAATCAAGAACACGCTGATCTCGCAGCGCAAGGTGATTCGGGCGTCGGGGCGCGATACGGGCGACAACATGAAGCTGTCGCGCGACAAAATCAATGACATTTCGCACAAGCTGGTGGCCGCCTTTCGCAAAGGCCGTGAGTTTCGAGTGAAGAAAGATCCCAACGACGTGCGGCTGGAGATTGTGAAATCGATGACGGAGCTGCTGGCGGTGGAGGAAAAAGTAGATCGCGCGGCGCGGACGAAGATCCGGTCGCAGAAGAAGGAAATTTCCGAAGGCACCGAGGAGTGGGATCTGCTGCACCGGCGTTATTACGCCGAGGAGTTGAAGAAGTTCGGCATCGATCTGAGCCGTTAGCTTCCTTCGAACTTTTCGGTCACGATCTTGAAAAGTTCAGGGTTCCTGGTCACAAAGGTAAGGCAATCCCACCCATCGGCAATATAGGACTCGGGATGGATGCGCTCAATCTGTTGCCAAAACCACTGGTCATGTTGCTCTTGGGTCGCCTGGACGCGGTCGATCCGATAGCTGATTTGTGACACAAACCTCATAATGCGCTCTGGACCTGGCATGTTCGACTCCACGAAAGGGTTGCCTGTCAGAATCACCCCAGGAAGCGTTGCGACCTTCTCGAAAACATACCACTCGTCGAACCCAGGGCTGTCAGAGCCGTCGCGCTGATAAAACAATTCATCTAGCGATTGGACCGCGCGGCTATAAACAATTCCCGACCGACATTGCCATCCCGCTTGCACTTGGCGTTCTGTCAGCCAGGGTTCACCACTGTCGATCGAAGTTACCGCGAGATATCGTCCCATTACGATCTCCGGACAACGACTGACGATCGTGCCCATGTAGACGTCGTCTCCGGCCGTGAGCCAATGGTATTCGCCTCTCTGTCCAACGTGAAAATCGGCTGCCTCGGTGCCGTCCATGGATCTTTGTCTTCAGACAGAATAGCCACCGTGTTCGGCCCGATGGCGACGACGCGTGCTCGCGTGTCAACATAGAAGTAACCCGCGATGGAATTTTCTTTTACCTCGGAACAGATCCAGCTTCGGAAGACTGTCCGCGAGTTTGCGGAAGCCGAGATTGCTCCGCATGTGCTCGATTGGGACGAGAATCAGATTTTTCCGATCGAGACGATCAAGAAGCTCGGCAAGCTCGGCTACATGGGAGCGATTTTCCCCGAAGACTTGGGCGGCGCCGGCTTGGGTTACATCGACTACGCGATTATCATGGAGGAACTGTCGCGCGTCGATCCTTCGATAGGACTAATTCTGGCCGCGCACAATTCGCTCTGCACGAATCACATCTTCTTAGCCGGGAATGACGAGCAGAAACGCAAGTACATCCCGCGGTTGGCGTCGGCCGAATGGATCGGCTGCTGGTCGCTGACCGAGCCGGAAGCGGGATCGGATGCCGGCGGAACGCGTACGCGCGCGGTGAAGGACGGCTCGTGTTGGGTTCTCAACGGCGGGAAAACGTTCACTACCAACGCTCAGTACGCCGACGTATGCGTCGCGATGGCTGTAACGGATCGGGCGGCGTCACATCACGGGATCTCGGCGTTTATTTTGGAGAAGCACGTGCCTGGGTATTCGACCGGCAAGAAAGAAAACAAGCTGGGTATGCGTGCGAGCGCGACGGGCGAGGTGTTGTTCACTAATTGCCGCCTGCCGGAATCGCAGCTTCTCGGCAAGCCGGGCGAAGGCTTCGTCGACAGCTTGCGGATTCTGGATGGCGGCAGGATTTCTATCGCGGCCCTTTCTGTAGGGACCGCGCAAGGCGCATATGAGGCCGCGCTGAAATATTCAAAGCAACGGAAGCAATTCGGCCGGCCGATCTCCGAATTTCAGGCGATCCAGAATAAGCTGGCCGACATGGCGACCGAGATCGATGCGGCGCGGCTGTTGACCTATCGCGCGGCATGGATGAAAGATCAAGGCGAGCGGGTCACTAAGGAGTCGTCGATGGCAAAGCTGTTTGCGTCTGAAGCAGCCGTGCGTGCCGCGAATGAGTCATTACAGATTCACGGCGGCTACGGATTCATCAAGGACTATCCGGTGGAGAAGTTTTATCGTGACGTGAAGCTGTGCACAATCGGGGAAGGAACCAGCGAGATTCAGAGGCTTGTCATCGCGCGGCAATTGTTGAAGACTCCATGACGCGGTCTTCGACAGGGACGTTGGCGTCACTATCGGAGCAGATTCTAGCGGGCGACGCGCGCGCGTTGGCACGTGCGGCGACTGCGATAGAAAATCGCAAACCGGAAGCCGAGGAACTGCTGAAAGAACTGTTTCCACGCACAGGACACGCGACTGTGATCGGCATTACCGGCGCGCCGGGAGCGGGGAAGAGTTCCATCGTTGACCAGTTGATTCGGGAACTGCGGCGCGAGCAGAAACAGGTTGGCGTGGTCGCGGTGGACCCGACCAGCCCCTACACCGGAGGCGCGATTCTCGGCGATCGTGTGCGGATGTTGAGCCATCATGACGACCCAGGCGTTTTTATTCGCTCGATGGCGACACGCGGTTGGCTGGGCGGACTGGCTGCCGCGACTACCGATTTGACGCTGCTGCTTGATGCGGCGGGGAAACACGTCGTGTTAGTGGAAACGGTCGGCGTGGGGCAGGATGAAGTGGATATCGCGAGGCTCGCGGACGTCACCGTGGTCGTGCTGGTACCCGGCATGGGCGACGATGTGCAGGCGATCAAGGCCGGGATCATGGAGATCGCCGACGTGTTCGTGATCAACAAGTCGGATCAGCCCGGCGCCGACCGGTTGCAGCGCGAGATCAAATCTATGCAGAGCCTTTCGACGCGCGCCGACGGCTGGGTGCCTCCGATCGTGCACACTGTTGCGACTGCTGGGCAGGGGATCGGCCAGGCGCTGGCTGCGGTACGATCGTTTCTGGACTTCGCGCGCGGCAAGCAGCGCGAGGAGACCAACTGGAATCGCCGATTGCGCGAGATGCTGCGCGATCGCCTGCTGGACCGCTTCAGCGGGTTGGATTTCGAGACGGCTGCCCGCGACATCGCGGCGCGCCGGACGGATCCTTACACAACCATCGATGGCTGGATCAAACAAATTCTCGATTGACCATCTCGGAATCGCCGTGCGGTCGCTCAGTGCCGCGCTGGAGTTCTATGAGAAGCAGCTCGGTTTCTCAGTTGGACTGCGCGAGACCGTGGAGCACGAGCGTGTCAACGTCGCGATGCTGCCTGCGGGGGATTCGCGGATCGAGTTGCTCGAAGCGACGGAGCCCGATTCCGTGATCGCGAAATTCATCGAGAAGCGCGGCGAAGGGCTGCATCATGTCGCTGTCAAAGTCCCTGACCTCGCGGCAAGCGTGGCGCGGTTGAAATCGAGCGGGGCGCGGCTGCTAAACGATCCGCGGCCCGGAGCGGGAGGGCATCTCTACGTTTTCGTGCATCCCGCCTCGACGGGCGGCGTCCTGCTCGAGTTGATCCAGGCCTAGAACCCATTCATGAAACCGACCATCGGAATTATAGGCGGCAGTGGATTGTACTCGATGCCGGGATTTGAAGCGCAAGAGGAGGTGCTGCTCGATAGCCCGTGGGGCCGTCCTTCGGATGAATACATTGTCGGCCGCCTCGCGGGGAAAGAGGTCGCGTTCCTGAGCCGTCATGGCCGCGGCCATCGCATTTCACCATCCGAACTGAATTTTCGGGCCAACATCTACGGGTTCAAATCGCTCGGCGTGGAGCGGATCATCTCGTTAAGCGCCGTAGGATCGCTGAAAGAGGAGCATCCCCCACTGAAGTTTGTCATCCCGGATCAGTTTTTCGACCGCACGCGCGGGCGTATGTCGACATTTTTCGGAGACGGCCTGGTTGCGCACATCAGCTTTGCGCATCCGATTTGTCCGCAGTTGCAGCTGGTAGTCACTAACGCCTGCATGCGCAGCGGAGTGGACGTCGCGCAAGGCGGGACCTATCTTTGCATGGAGGGTCCCGCGTTTTCAACGCTGGCTGAGTCGAATATTTACCGCAGTTGGGGCATGGACGTCATCGGCATGACCAACTTGCAAGAGGCGAAACTTGCCCGCGAAGCCGAGATCTGTTACGTGACAGTAGCAATGGTGACGGACTACGATTGCTGGCACGAGGAACACGACGCGGTCACTGTCACGGACATCCTGGCGAACCTGAATCGAAATGCAGAGAACGCCTGCAAGGTGGTGGCGGCGAGCGTCGCCGCCATTCCGGCTGAGCGTGAATGCAAATGCGGAATGGCGCTGGCACACGCTTTGATCACCGATCCGGCCACGGTGCCGGTGACTACCCGCAAGAAGCTGGAGCTGCTGGTTGGAAAGTATCTCGGCTGATCGGCGCGCTCAAGAGCTTCTTGAACATTGCCTGGAAGGCCGCGCCTGGCCAGATGAACTGCTGAACGGCTTGCTCGACGACGATGGCAGCCGGCCTTTGTTTCGCGTCGTTGTCGAGCGGCTTGGAGATCTTTTCGAGCCAAAGCTGTGCAGCGTGTACGCGGAGATGTTTTCCGAGGTGATCGCCCGGCGGATTCATGGTCTGCACGCCGCACATCTGGCGGCGCGCTACGAACGCGTGCGCGCGCCTCGCAAGCTCGATCGCCCTCCGGAATCGATCCGCGATGTTTTCGTGCTCTCGCGCGTGACTCTGGGCGCCGATGTGGCGATTACGAGCGTGCTGCTCGATGCGGCGAAGCAGCGGTTTCCAGTGGCTCGCGTCTGGTTCGCAGGCCCGGAGAAGAACTGGGAGCTTTTCGGCGGCGATCCGCGATTGAGTCATCTCCCGATCGCCTATCGACGCGGTGGGACTTTGGACGATCGGCTTTCGATCTGGCACGAGCTGCGCGACGCTGTGACGCGGCCGGCGGGTATTGTGATCGATCCGGATTCGCGGCTGACGCAGCTCGGTCTGCTGCCGATCTGTCCCGAGGAAGACTACTATTTCTTCGAGAGCCGGTCTTACGGCGGGGCAACTGCGGAACCACTCTCGATGCTCGCGAGCCGATGGGCGGCCGAGACGTTCGGCGCCGTGGATGCGCGCCCCTACATGTGCACCGGACTGGACGCGGCTGCATTTACCACGACGGTGAGCTTCGGCGTCGGCGAAAATCCTGAGAAGCGCGTTTCCGATCTGTTCGAGGAGGAAGTGCTTTGGCACCTGCCGCGGCCAATCTTGGTAGATAAAGGTGCCGGAGGGGAGGAGGCCGAACGCGTCCAGCGGGCTGTGTCTTGCGCCGGTCCGGAGATCGAGTTGTGGGACGGCTCGTTTGCCGGATTCGCGGAGCACATTGCGCGCAGCCGGTTGTACGTAGGTTATGACTCGGCGGGCGGTCATGCCGCCTCTGCGTACGCGATTCCGCAGATCAGTATCTGCCTCGGATTCGCATCCGAGCGGATGTTTCAGCGATGGCTTCCGCCCGGCGCTCATGCCGTGCGTGCGGATGCTGACGTGATGGCGCGGGAACTTGTACGTGCCGTGGCCGAGTTGGTCGCGAAACTTGGCTTTACTGCTGCTTCTTAGGCTTGCCGTCTTCGACCGGCTTCTCGTTGGTTTGGTCTTCCGGCAGAGCGTCGGGCGTGTCGAATTTTATGGTGCTGCCCGTTTCGAACTTGCGGTACAGCCGGAACTCGATTTCGTTCTTCGTGGCGGCGCGCCCGGCGCGCGACGTCAGTACAGCTTTCAGCGGAAGCATATAGGTGCCTTCGGCGATCTTGGCAAAATCGTAGTCCAGCGTAACGTGCAGATCCTGGATCGGAAAATCGGGAGGAATGCCGTAAGGATCCAGAGTGATTTTCGTGACCATCTTGGTGTCGCGGTCGACGTAGACGCGTCCGCGATAGGCGGGTTCGATGGATTGCTTTGTGTCAATTTGCTCGACGTGATACCTGGAGTTGATCTGCGCGATGTCGTAGGCAAAGACATACGCCCGGCGGCCCCGGAGCGTCGCCCAATGATCCCAGCCGAAAATGGTGTGGCTTGCGGGGTCAAAGATCTCCTTCATCATCGTGCCGAACTCGCCTTCCGACACTGTGCCGCCGAGCTGCTCCATCTTCACATTCGTCACCGGCTGGCTGTTCTTCAGAATGACTTCATAGTCTTCGCGAACGCCATCGTAAGTCAGCTTCGAAGTGATGGTGTCGGTGGGATGCCACGCTGTCCCCTTACCGGACATGTCAACGGCCCGCCGTGTCACTTGCACGCAGATAAAATTCGGCAGGTTCTTGCTGTAGTTGGCTACATAATCACGAACTTCGTCGAGGACGCCGCGTTGTTCATCCAGAGTAGGGTCGGCGGGCGGGCGATATTCAATCTTGGGAGGCTGAGGCGCCGCTTCAGGAAGGGTCGTAGTCGCGTCCACCATGGCGCGCAGAGCCGTGACCGTTTTCGGCCCGAGACCTTTTTTCTGGAGATCTTCCACCGTGGCGTCGTCCAGCTTCTCGGTGAGCTTCACCTGCTTTAGGAACTGCGCGACTTGGATGTCGGACTCCTTCATCTTCACTGAAGATTCGAGAAACTCTCGCAGCTTCGCGATGGAGAGATTGAACTGGGCGGCACAACATAGCCAGGCAGCCGACGCCAGAATCAAGAGGTACCGCATATTCTTATTGTGCCTCATACCGGCCTCAGGGCTTCAAGATTTCGCTTAACGCGGACCGCAAATCGGGGTATTGGAAGCGAAAACCGGCTTGTTTTGCGGCCTTTGGCACAACGCGTTGGCTGTCGAGGATCACGCTGGACATCTCGCCAAAGATCAGCTTGAGAGCGAGTTCGGGCACGGGAAGAACAGTCGGCCGATGAAGCGCGTGGCCAAGCTCGCGGGTGAAATCGCGATTTGTGACTGGGTTGGAAGACGTGCCATTCACTGGGCCGCGCAAGGCGTCGTTCTCCGTGGCGAACATGATCAATCCAGCGGCGTCCGCAATGTGGATCCACGACGTCCATTGGCTGCCGGAGCCGATGGGTCCTCCTAAACCGAGCCGGAACGGCGGGAGCATTTTGGCCAGCGCGCCGCCGTGGCCCAGAATTGCTCCGAAACGCAAGCAGACAACGCGGATTCCAAGCGGCTCGGCGGATCGAGCGGCAGCCTCCCAGTCGCGAACCACATCTGAAAGAAAACCCGACCCGCGACTGGAAGTTTCGGTGAGGACCTCGTCTCCACGCGAACCGTAGTAGCTGATTCCGGACGAGCAGACTAGCACGCTAGGCCGTTCCGGCAGGTTGCGAAGGGCGCTGACCAGAAGCCTGGTTCCTTCCACTCGACTCTCGCGAATGCGGGCTTTGGCCTCGACAGTCCAGCGCTGCGCGATCGGTTCGCCCGCCAAATGGACGACAGCGTCAGAACCGGACAAGGCGCCGGCCGGCGGTTCGGCGCTCGCATTCCATTCCGAGAACGCGATTTCGGAAGGCAAGGACGCTGCGCGCTTTCGTCCCGCCACATGAACCTGGTGACCGGCTTCGAGCAGTTTCGGAAGCAAATGACTGCCGAGAAATCCTGAGCTGCCGGTAACCGTGACTTTCATCGCTGATTGAGCGTAGTAGCTCCTCTCATCTTCCCCACACCAGTGTAGTTTGGCCTCGCTTCAAGCTGTCTGGGAACCGGCTTCGGCGAATAGCTGCCGCTACAATGAGAACTGCCGAGATGCGCGCCTGGAATCGTGCGAAATTGCTCTGGGGGTACTTGAGCCGCAAGCCCATTCTAAGAGGCTTGCCGGTGGAGTACATCGTCGAGACGACGGCGAAATGCAATCTCTATTGTCCGATGTGCCCGCGCGAAACGCACAAGCAGCCCAAGGAAGACATGACGGAGGAGATCTTCACACGTCTGGTGCGGGAGTCCGGCAAGAGCGCCGAACACATGATGTTGATCGGACTGGGCGAGCCGTTCATGGACCGGAAGATTTTCGATCGCATCGAATATTGTGAACGCCACAAGATTTCGACGTTGTTGTCCACTAACGGCACGTTCTTCGACGAGAAAACCTGCGCGCGTCTGCTTGAGACGCCGCTCGAGCACATCACGCTGAGTTTCGACGGCGCTACCAAGGAGTCGTACGAATACTATCGCAAGGGCGCGAATTTCGAGAAAGTGCGCGACAATTTCGTCCGGTTCGCGCGGATGAAGCACGAGCGCGGCGCCAAGGTTCAGGTGGTGGTCCAGATGGTGCGCATGGAGCGAAACGCCGGCGAGGTCGAGGATTTTGTGCACTATTGGAGCGGCGTGCAGGGCGTTGACCAGGTGCGCGTTAAGGAGGACGAAACTGATTTGCTTCAGCCCGAATGCGGCCACGCGCCGCAGGACTGGAAGCATCCCTGCCACTACCTCTGGCGTGGTCCGGTGTACGTGAAGCACAACGGAGACATCTATCCGTGCTGCCAAAGCTATATGCTGGATGGTCAACCGATCGGCAATGTCGACGACGGGCCGTTGTCTCAGATTTGGAACGCGCTGGAGATGCAGCGCATGCGTACGCTGCACGCCTCGGGAAGAGCGGGCGAGATCGAGATGTGTTCCCGCTGCCGGACCACAATTCCGCATCCGCTGCTGGTGGCCGGAAGCTTGCTGCTGCACGGCCGCACCGTGCGCAGATTTCTACCGCGCATCGAGCGGCTGATCTATTCGGCGAAGCTTCCCAAATCGCTGCTCACCCCCCCGGCGAAGCGAACCGCCGAGAGCGAGCTGGTGCAAATCGACTCGTCCCGCAAGTAAGGCTTCGTAACGGCTAGGCGTGCGGCTCCGATGGTCTTACAACGCGATGCCCGCGCACGGTGCGATAAGCCCGGTAGTTGAGAACAAAGCCAACGATTTTGTCCCATAGCCCAAGTGATGCTGTTGAAAAAGTCATCGTGGCCGGATCTCTTCAGACCAGGAGAAAAAACGACGCGATTAGAAGCCCTATACACGATCGCCGATGATCACTTAGGCATTTAGGGTCCTTCTGTTGAACCATCCAAGACCCCCAAACGAGTTTTTCGACAGCATCCAAGTGCTTGCAGAACTCCAACGCAGGTTGCGAGGACGACTACGATGTTCAGAATTGCCTTGATACTTCCAGCCATCGGAATATAGGTGTTGATGAGCCACAGAAGGATTCCGACCACGATGAGCACAAGTACAACATTTACCACTGGCTTCAAGCGGGCGGACAAAGGAATGTAGGCGTGGATAACCCGAAGCGAAGCGAATACAGCGATCAGTGCGATTAGATTCAGTGCCATCGGAGGCATGTTTTGTACTCCATCCAATCGCGATGCCACTGGTCTGGAATCGCCAAAAGCTTGGAAATAGAGAAGAGCCTGCCGCGAGCGCTCGGGCGCACTTTCTTGTAGCCGTGCCGCGGTAATTCTTACCGTTACCTTCCCGAGACGCAGGTCGAGTTAAGAAGTGTCAGCACCACGTACAAGAGCACGGTGCTTCAATACACGATCGGCGCATTGCGATAAACCGCCTCGTAGGGCGTGATAGGCTATCACGCATGCGCTGGTTCATTCTTCTGGTTGCTTCGATCGCACCGCTGTTGGCTCAACTCGCCGCTCCCAACGACGCCGGAGTTTCCGTCGGACATGTGCATCTCATCCTCGCCGACCCGGATGGGAACAAGAAGCTCTGGGTGGATGTGCTCGGCGCGCAGGTGACGAGCGCGGGGTCGCTCGAGATGCTCAAGCTTCCTGGCATCTTCATCGTGCTCGGTAAGGCGCGCACTGCGCCGGCGGGAGGATCAGATGGGTCCACCGTGAATCACTTCGGCTTTCTGATGAAGAGCTACGCCGACACGAAGGCG
>DASQJA010000282.1:0-10188 GCA_035631275.1 Bryobacteraceae bacterium | reverse complement strand
ACCGTTTGCCGTTCGCGAGTTTGGTAATCCGGATCTCGAATGGCTGCTCCATCGGCAGATTTATCTGCATAATGTTGACGTTCTGCAGCTCGAATACACCGTGCTCGGACAATATTCGGCTGATTTTCACCGCTTGGCGTGCGTGCTATTCGAGCACGATGTATATTTTCAGTCGATCGGACGTCTCCTCGCTGGGATGCATGGCCTGGTGCACAAGTCGAAAGCGGCGTTCGAGTACCTGCGCTCGCTGCGCTTCGAGTTGAACGTGCTTCCGCGATTCGATCGTATCCAGATTTGCAGCGCTGAGAATCGAGATTATCTGCTTTCGTACCTTCCAGAGCTCAAGGGCCGGCTCGATGACAATCGCGCGGGTATCGCTACGTCGCGCTACGATTTTCGGTCGGACGGCCGCGAGCCAGAGACCATGCTGTTTCTGGGCAGTTTTCGCCATTTGCCGAACCAGGAGGCGCTGGATTGGTTCACGCGCAAAGTGCTGCCTAAGGTGGTCGAGCGGTCAAATAAGGCGCGGCTGGTGATTGTCGGTGCGGAACCGCCTCCGAAGCATTCGCTGCCCAATCTTCCCGATAACATTGAGCTGCGCGGCTATGTGGACGATGTGCGCGAACCGCTCTCGCGATATTCCGTTTTCGTTTGTCCGATTCTGAGCGGGTCAGGAATGCGGGTAAAGCTGCTGGAGGCCTTCGCGGCTGGCATTCCCGTCGTCTCGACAAGCATCGGAGCCGAAGGCTTGACCGCGAAGGATGGCGAAATCTGCTCGCTTGCCAACGATCCGGCAGAGTTTGCCGGCAAGATTCTCGAGTTGTTCGAGCACGGCGAAAAAGCGCGTGCGCTTGCGGTTCGAGCTCGCGAGCAAGTAGTCAAGACCCGCGATATGGCGGTGCTCACCCGGAACTTAGTAGAGAGCTACCGCGAAGTTTTGGCGCGGAAACAAGGAATGCGGCGCGATTCGCGCGGTTAACGAACCCGTAGTTTTCGATCGTGCACGAACTCAGGCACAAATCCTAACCTGGTCTGGTAGAATTCCGCCAAAGTGTTCTTCCAGATACTCGGACCGATTACTCATCGAGACGCTCGCGAATGGTGGTCGATCCGCGAGCTCTCGCGTATCCGCAGGCGCTACGGACCGGGACGCTGGCGGAAGCGCAAAGGAGTCGCGAGCGTTCAACTGAGAGAATGCAAGATAAACAACTCCTGGACTAATGGCTGCCACAACGAACGGCGACGTAGTTTGTCTCCAGAATGACGGGTACGCTGTTTCGCAAGAAGGGCGCAAACTGTATCGCGTCATCCGTGACGCCTATGCCGAGGCCAACCATCTCATCCATGTCGTTGACGAGTCGTGCGAGGATTACTTGTATCCGGCACGACTGTTTCGTAGGCTTGATTTGCCGGTCAGTGTCAGGCGCGCTTTACGGTTGGTATCATAAACGCTCTTTTGGAAACGCAACGCATCGAGCATTTGGAACGTCGGTTGCTTAGAAGGCCATGGTCGAGGATATATGTTTGAAGGTTTGCTACAGCCCACGCATCTGCTCGTGATCTTGGTTGTCGGATTATTTCTCTTTGGTCCCAAGAAGTTGCCGGAGCTCGGCAAGGGCCTCGGAGAGGGAATCCGTGGGTTCAAGAAGGCTATGAACGGCACTGACGAGAACCCACCCAGCAAACAGATTGAGTAAGACTAAGGGCTTATTCCCGCAGATCGCGCGTTGGCCGGAGTGGGTTTTGCCCGCGGCGCTAACATCCTTCACGAGTTTCAGGTCTGAGCCTGGCCTATAATCGGACAATTGAACACGAATTCCTTCCGCGCCGGCACTATCGCCGCCGTGGTCGCCTGGTGTTGCGGCATCGGGAGCGCCATAGTTGCGCGCGGCCTCAACATTCAGCCGACTGAAACCGTTGCCACAAGCGCCGAGGTTCTCGGCATGGCCCAAGAGCACACGGGCACGCTGCTCGGATTCATGGCGTTCGACACGATATTCGTGATTGGATACGTCACCGTATTCGCGGTGATCTTCCTGTGCATCCCGAAAGAGGACCGGCTAATCGGAGGCATCGGGCTGGGCGCCGGGATTCTCGCCGGCTTCTCCGACATGACCGAGAACGCGTTGTACGTCATCTATGCGTTCGCCAATGTCTACCAGAACACCGAGCTTACGCCGTGGCTACCGGCGCACTACCTGGCGACGGGCGTAAAGTGGATGGCCGCGTTCGCAGCGGTCGGGATGCAGCTGCTGGTTTTCCCGCGCCGCACTAAACTGGAGCGGTCGATCGTCGCAGTGATGTGTACGTTCCCGGTGTTGGGTGCGGTCTCGATCGCGTGGCCGGCGCTTGCACCCTTGCGCGCGATTTTCTTCGTGGTTGGATTGCCGCTCCTGGCAGTTTACTTCCATCGGAGAGCGCGGGAGAGCACCGCAGCGAGGTGAGCTACTTGTCCGGTCGACTCACTCCTCTTCGGAATAGTGAAATACACTTTCGAGAGGTTTACCGAACACGGCGGCGATACGGAACGCTGCTTCGAGCGACGGCGAATACTTTCCGAGTTCGATTGCGTTCACGGTCTGGCGAGTGAGATTGATCTTTTCCGCCAGCTCCTGTTGCGTCATCTCTCCATGCTCGAAGCGCAGCCGTCTGATTTCATTGCGGATGGTACCCATGGTCAAGCTGTACGCCGGTATTGAATGATCTGGCAGCCGGAGCGCAAAATCTCGGC
This sequence comes from Bryobacteraceae bacterium, assembly GCA_035631275.1. Taxonomy (GTDB): domain Bacteria; phylum Acidobacteriota; class Terriglobia; order Bryobacterales; family Bryobacteraceae; genus Palsa-89. The sequence goes on along the minus strand of DASQJA010000282.1, from coordinate 7,457 downwards.
GATCACAAGGAGGAACAGGAGAGCGTTGGTTTTGAAAATGATCGGCGCATTGAATGCTCCGAAGATGCACGCGCACGTTACGCTCCCGGCGAGCGCCGCATAAGGGAGGCGTGTGGCTCTCAGGTCGATCAGTTTTTCGCGTTCATCACGCGGCGCCTTCGCATCCCTTGGGTCGATGATGGCAACGGCGACATTCAGCACGACCTGCACTATCACGAGCGCGATGATCGTACCCACCAGACCCGCGACCTGTGGACCGGACCCCTGCGACCTCTGGTGGAAGGCCAACCAGAAGTAAGACGCATAAATGACGGATAACGAGCTGAACGATATCCAGGCGGTCTTTTCACGGAATGACATGCAGGCTGTGTCTACCTTTCATGACACAGTGTATTCTATATCAGACTTGGTGTCAAGACTACTTTACATTAGCCCGCCATCGGCGAGAAGCCCACGTTACTTGCCGTCAGGCTCGCCGTTGGCGCCGGGGGCGGAACTGCCGAGGAAAAGCTTGCGTCCGTCGGCGAAGCTGAGCGTTTTGCCGACGCCGCGATTGGATCCGTCCTTGGCTTGAAAACCTTCGAGCACGATCTCGGCGCCCGGAGGCAGCGCTTCCTTGGTGAATCCCATTCGCAGAAGAACATTCGGGCTGCCGCCTTCGATCATCCAGCTTGTGACCTTGCCGTCGGGGCCTTTCACGTCGATGTGAATCCACGAGTGTGGATTGATCCAATCCATCTTGGTGACGGTGCCGCGCAGCTTGATGGGGCGGTTGATGTCGAACTCGGCCGCGAAGGCATGATGAGCGTTCACCGGAACTCTTGAAAGCAGCAATGCCAGAAAAAGCGCGCGCCTCATTTTGCGGCCTTCGCTTCCTCGGCTGCGCGCGCGCCGCTCAACGTATTCGGCAAACCGAGATTTCCTTCGTGACACGCGTATTCGAAGATCGGCCCTTCGATCTTGCTGAGTGGCATCTGCGCGGTCCACGGTTTCGTCCACGTCGCGGGATCGTCCACGGTGAATTCGTAGAGAATCGTGTCGTTGTCGATACGCGTGAAGCGCTCCAGCACGTGCAGACTCGACGTGGAGCCCATGAATGACGTTTTCTCGGTGAAGTTGGTTGTATCTACGACCAGCGTGTCGCCTTCCCAGTGCCCGCGGGAGTCACCGAGGTATTGTCGGATGCCAGAAGGCAGGTGCGGGCGCCCGTCGGTCGGAATCATCCGCGCGTCGTGAATCATTTCCTCCATCACGCTTACGTAGCCAGGTCCTTGAACGATTTGGAGATTGCTGTTATATCCAGACGACATCATGGGCGGACCTTCGGCGGCCCAAACGATGCAGCGTTCTTGAATGGGCCGGTCCTGCGCGCTGTCGAATTCGTGACCGCGACGCGCGGCGGCGCGGTCGGCTAGGCGTTTTTGAGCTTCTGGCGTGACTGGCGGGATGCGTCCCTCAGGGCCAATGATCAGGGACGTCCGGCGGCTGAGTGCGACCTTAGCTTGGATCACGTCCAGACCGAACTGCGACATGTCGTAATGCACACGAGCCTGGTTGCCAAGGCGATCCCAACTGGTGCGCTCGGTGAATTCCTTCTTATCCACCGCGGCGGCTTCTTCGGCTGTGTAGAACTCCTTCGAACCGAGCTCGGGCGGACGCTGCAGTGGCGTGATGGATGCGTTGCTCCAGAAGCCTTGGAGATCGGGGTGGCCGTCGGGAGTGCGCGGGGAGACCCAGGGTTTTTCGGATGCCGCAAGCCTAGCCGGCGCTTGCGCAGCGGGTTGCGCCTGCGCACTTCCGATCGCCAAGACGCACGCGGTCGCGGCGAAAATTGCGCGGATCATTTGGCCTCCTTGGTCCCGGCTTTACTTTCTTTTTTCCGGAGATGGCCGTACATCAATTCTTCCACAAATTCGACGCACTTGAATTCCAGGAGCTGCGCGTTGGTGTCCTGAACGCGATACAGAAGCATACTGATTTTCCACGGCCGGGAGAACGTCTTCGGATCTTCGATGGTCGCTTCGTATTGCATCGTCTCGGGACTACGAGGCGTATAGCGCTCGACGACATGCAGCGCGTCGCTATGAAAATCGCCGGCACGATCGAACCAGGTCTCGTCGTTGAGGCCCGTGACGTCGATCACGAGGGTGTCGCCATCCCATCGCCCGTTCGACCATCCCATCCAGGAGTCGATTGGCGCTTTCTTCGCCGAGGTCATGTTGATGTTGCGCGTGGCGCCCGCGTATTGGTAGGCGAACAGCAGGTATTTCTCCGACTGCACGACCTGGAACGGATACGGCATGTAGGTGGCACGCGGGACGCCCGGGAGGTAGCAGCGAACTTCGGGATCGAGCTCCAGCCGGTGCGCGAAATTTTCCTTCTTCTTCGCAGCCGCTTCGGGCAAGTAGGGAATATGATCGCCCTCGACGACGCCGAGTCCCGGCGGAACCGCGCCTTGGGCGCCCAATTGGAACAGCGGACCGGGTCCGGGCCCGTGCGGTTCGAGGTCCCAGTTGGCGGTGTTGAGGACCTGCCAGATTCCGTTGAGATCGGCATGGCCGTCGGGCATGCGGGGCGCGCGATACGCGGGTTGCGCGGCTAAGCTAGCAGCGAGCCAGAACATGCCCGCGAACGAAGCCATTCCAACCGCGGCTGCTAAGGAACTCGCGCAAAACGGAGTGCGACACCAAGCGGTTACTGAAACGTTCGGCGGCGCGCGCCGCACCCTTTGCGCTCTTATCACGACGGCGATTCTATCAAATCCGAAATTTTCCGAGAAGCCCCCGCGTCTGAAGAAAAGCGATGCAGGTGCGCTGTCTCGTCTTCATATCACTGGGCGCGATTCGCTTTGCCGCCGGTGCCTCGCCATCTGTCGTCAACGTCCAGGTATCGAATCAGGTCAATACGGCTGTGGGATTGAAGGGCCGTTTGAAACTGGCCATGTCCACCTCGTTTCAACTGCTGGGTCCGAATTACAATTTCTTCACGCAGGCGCCGCAGGCTACAGGGTTCCTGAACGCGCTTGGACCGCAGCACACACGGTTGCAGGTGGTCTCGGGCACAAGCCCGCTCAGTGCTCCCGGCGTTTGGGATTTTACCGAGCTTGATTCGTTTCTCTCGCCGATTCAGTTCTCGGCCGACCACAGCCTGGAGTTTCAGCTCGCGGGCGCCCCTTCCTTCATGAACGATTCGAGCGGCCACATTTTGCCTGGGAGCTACAACGGCTTCGCCAACCTCAGCGCGAACTTGGTTCAGTATTACAACACCGGCGGGTTCAGTACGTCGTCCACGCATTTTGCGAGCTCGAATCCATATCCGATCACGTGGTGGGGAATTTTCAACGAGCCGAACGGAAACGGTTTGACGCCGCAGCAGTACGTGGCGCTCTACAACACCACTGTTAGCGCGATGGCCGCCGAGGATCCGAACATCAAATTTGCCGCGCTCGAGCTTGCGGACGTCAATCAGGCAGCTGAAGCGTACATGCCCGCGTTTGTTTCGGGCGTCACGGCTCCCGTAAACGCGATTGCCATGCATTTTTACTCGACGTGCAACCAGAAGGACATCGATAACACGCTGTTTCCCACCGGCCTCGCGTTCGCAAGCGAGGTCACCTACATCTATTCGCAACTGGCAACCAACCCGAATCTTGCGATCGTTCCGGTTTGGGTCACGGAGAACAATGTCAACGCTGACTTCGATGCAGGCAACGGCGTCAGCAATTGCAATGGGACGCCCTTTGTCCTCGATCCACGCGGCACGAGTCCGTTTTTTGCCGCATGGCGATCGCTGATGTTCGAGCTGCTCGGCTACGCCGGTGCGCAGGCGCTATACCACTGGGATTTTTCGAGCAACGCGCAGTTCGGAGAAGTGAACCTATCCGCGAATCCGTACTTGAGCTATTGGGTCGACTACTATCTCTCGAACTGGCTGCCGTCGCCGCCCGGGCAGGATATTCTCCAAACCACTTCTTCCGGCTGTTGTTTGTGGATCGGCAACCTCGGGCAGATGTATGGGCTCGATACGCATACGATGGCGCTGCGGAACGAGGATGGATCGGTGGTCATCCTGATGTCCAATCACGCGGTCGCGAATCCGATGACTGACAACAACGGAGCGGGCTTGTCGCGGACGTTCGCGCTGGATCTTTCGGCGCTCGGATCGTTCCGAAGTGCTACGCTCGTCACACTGGATGCCTCAACGCCTGCGTCAGGGCCAGTTCCCCAACCCCTGATGCCTTCGGCCCAGATGCAGGTCACGCTGCCGGGCTACGGCGCGGCGTTACTGCGTCTGGCGAATACGGCGCCCAGTCTTGCAGCGACCGGCGTAGTCAACGCAGCGAGCTACATATCGGGACCGGTGGCTCCCGGAGAGATTTTGTCTATGTTTGGATCGTCAATCGGACCAGCGTTAGGCTTATCTGGAGCATTTGCGAACCCGCGCCTAGTGGCCGATTCTCTCGCCGGCATTCACGTCTTCTTCGACGGCGTTCCAGCTCCAGTGCTTTATGGTTCGTCGCGGCAAATAAACACTGTCGTTCCATTCAGCGTCGCAGGGCATCCCACCACACAATTACAGGTCGAATACCTTGGTGTGTTCACCCCGCCGATCGAGCTGCCGGTTGCGCTCACTGCGCCCGGCGTTTTCAGCCGGTTCACCACGGGGCAGGGAGCCGCCGCGGTCCTGAATCAGGATGGCACCATCAACTCAACAGCGAATCCGGCCCATCGCGGCGATATCATCAGTATTTTCGCGACGGGCGCGGGATCGACAACGCCTGCGAGCTATGACGGGTTGGTTAACTCGGCGCCGCTGCCGATGCCGAACGCCAGTGTGTCGGTCACGATTGGAGGCGCTGCCGCTCACGTTACATTCGCGGCCGCTGCGCCGGCACTCATCGCGGGCGCACTTCAGATCAACGCACAGATTCCGGCTGGCGTGTCCACCGGGTCCGCCGTTTCACTGCAAATCACCCTGGGGACCGCAGCGTCGCAGCAGGGCATCACGGTCGCGATCCAGTAGCTACTTCTCGCCGAAGTTATACCCAAGCCAGATGGTTCCTTCCGGAACCCAATTGCTGCCGAACTGCTGCGTGAGGTTCGGGACGTAGTGCACATTGAATTGGGGGCGAACGAAGACGTGACTGGTCAAGTAAATCTGCAGACCGACTCCCGCATTCACGTCGAAGTGCGTCGCGTTGCCGATGGGCTCCACCGCGGTGGAACACACGGCAGTTCCGACGCATGCGCTCTGGGAGAGCGCGAAGCTGGTACGGGCCGCGCCGATCCCGCCAAGCAGACGAAGCTCGACGCGCTTGTTGCTGATGGGCGCATAGATCGCATTCGCATCGAAGAACGATTGGCGCGATTGCAGCGGGCCATAGGCTCTACGCGTCGGCTGCACCGTGAAGTCCGCGCCCACGCCGATGTGTTTGAAGAGCATAATATCGCCGCCTAGGCCGAGGAACAATCCGCCCAGTCCGGGCGTGGCCTGACAAAACTGATCGCCCGAGCCCGGCGTGCACGATCCGAACGCATTGAAGGATGAGGCGCTGTCTATGCCCGCGCCGCTGGCCGAATTGTGCGCGGTTCCGAGTCCGATGTTGACGTCGAGGGCAGCCTGCGCCCATGCCGACGTCGCGCAACCGAACGCCACCGCAAAGACAAGTACGAAACTCTTTGTATTCACCTGAAACCTCCAGGAACCCAAAAGCCCTTTTACTGAGCTTTCAGACGCCACCCTGGTAGCGGAGGTTTCAACTCGGTGACTACAGCGGGTCTAGCGCTGCAAGGGAAACAACCGCGAACGCTAGTCAGATTTCTTACTCGAAACGTCGGCTTCCAGTTGCTTGACGACTCTAGAGGCGATCTTGGTCAACGACGCCGGTGTGGAATCTTTCGCGGGAGGTTCATAGATGGACCACACTACAGTGCGGCTGGCGCGATCCACCAAAAAGTAGGTCCCACGCGCGCCGCTGAAAGTGGACGTAGGCCGGCCGACCGCTGCGCCGCTTAAATCGAAACCGCGGCGGGGCTCCTTGTTCTCGCTTTCTTCCTGTTCCTTCTTCAGCTGCTCAGGCGTTGGCGGGGGCGGGTACAGTTCGTTCAGCTTCTTCTCGAAGCTTTCGCCCAACCGATCGGTGAAAATGGCGTCGGCTTTCTTGGGATCGGCCACCACGCGGAAGACGCCTGCATGAGTCAATTGATTTGCAAGATACTGATCCATGCCGTTGCGCATCGCGAGAACATAGACGCTCGAAACTGCTTTCAACTGGGGATTGGTCGTCCCCGGAAGCGTCAGCGCGACGCAAGTAATGCCAGCCAGGGTCCAAAACAGCTTCATGCGAATATGGTACCAGCGCCAATCGTATTGCATCGAGCGCGGTCCGATCCGTGTACAAATCGCAAAGCATTACAGTGATCATTCCCTGCCTGAACGAAGAGCAGGGAATCGAGAGGGTCCTTTCGCGCATGCCTGACTTCGTGGACCAGGTAATCGTGGTGGACAACGGCTCGGAGGACCGGACGTCGGAGGTGGCAAACCAGTTCGGAGCGCAAGTGATCCGCGAGGAGGTGCGCGGTTACGGCCGCGCGTACAAACGTGGATTCGCTTCGGCCACCAGCGACATCATCGTAACGCTCGATGGCGACCACAGTTATCCGCCGGACGCGATCTCGTATCTGATCGAAGCGCTGCTGCATCTCGAGGTAGATTTTCTGAACGCTTCGCGTTTTCCGGTGCGCGAGCGGCAGGCCATGAGTTTCAAGCACAAGGTGGGGAACTGGATTTTGTCGCTTGCCATGTCTATCCTGTTTTTCCGCTGGGTGCGCGATTCGCAATCCGGCATGTGGGTGTTCCGGCGGGCGATCCTGAAAAAAATGCGGCTCACATCGGACGGCATGGCGTTCTCGGAGGAGATCAAGATCGAGGCGCTGAAAGATCCGCGCATCCGGTTCGCGGAGATTTCGATCCTTTACTCGTCTCGTTTGGGCGAGATTAAACTGAACCCATGGCGCGACGGATTCCACAATCTGTTTTTCCTTGTGAAGAAGCGCTTTCAACGCGGATCGTGACAAGCTCACGCGGCGCGAGCACATGTACCAGGTAGCCGCGGTCATTCCGAACTGGAACGGCGCGGCGCGGCTGGAACGCCTTTTTCAGGCTCTCGCGGGGCAAATCCAGCCCATCGTTCAGGTCATCGTAGTCGACAACGGCAGTACCGATCGTTCGCGCGAAATCGCCGCTGCCGCGGGCGCCGACTTCATCCCATTGGGCACCAACACGGGTTTCAGCCATGCGGTGAACTGCGGAATCCGTCAAGCCGGCGCGGAGTGGATCCTGATCCTCAATAACGACGTGCTTCCAGAGCCTGACTGGCTGGAAAACCTACTAGGGACGGCGGCGGCGAGTGAGGCTTGGTTTGCAACGGGAAAGCTTCTAAGCACGGCCAATCCCGG
>DASQJA010000281.1:0-20393 GCA_035631275.1 Bryobacteraceae bacterium | reverse complement strand
CATGACCACCGAGCGGGCGCCAACGCGAATTCTTAAGTTCCAATTTCCGGAACGCTTGATTCGCCGCATGCGCCTGGTCCAAACGGCGTGGACGCACGAGCAGCAGTGGGCGGTGGCAGAGTTGCGCGTTTTCGCAGAAGGCAGGGAAATCACCCGCTCGCCCGACTGGCAACTCACCGCCAATCCGAATCCGTGGGACGTCCAGTTGGCGTTCGACAACAACCCGGTCACTCGCTGGCGGACGTGGCGGTACGCTGAGCCAGGAATGTACATACAGGTGGATTTCGGAAAGCTCCAGCCGGTGGACTCCGTCGTCGTGGAAACATCGGGCGATACGAACCAAGCGCGCCTGGTGGTGCAGGAATTGACGCAACAGGCCGGATGGAACGCCATCAATGCGCCGCCGCAGGAATCGGAACGGCCGGTTCGCGCAACCCTTCGGCGCGCGGCCACTCAAGAACTCAAAGCGCGTGGCATCCGATATTTGCTGATCGACGATAGCCAGTGGGGCGCCAAAGACTGGCGGCTTTACCCGAACGCCTGGGGCATTACCTTTATCGGAGAGACTCGGGGCGAGCGTCTGTACCGCATCGAGTAGAATGCCTGCCAGTATCAGCGTGAAGCGATTCTTTCTCGGCGTGGATGGCGGCCAGTCCAGCACAACCGCGCTGATTGCGGACGAAATGGGCCGCGTGCGCGGCGTCGGCCGCGCGGGTCCGTGTAACCATGCGTCCGGGGAAGAGGGTCGTCAGAAGCTTATTCGAGCGCTCACCGAGTGCTTATCGGCGGCCTCCCAGAGCGCAGGGCTGGATCCGATTCCGCGTTTCGCCTCCGCATGTCTCGGGCTGAGCGGTGGGCCCGCCGACAAAGAGGCGCTGGTCTCCCGAATCGTTGGGAGCGACAAGATCACGGTCACGCACGACGCTGCCATCGCTCTTGCTGGTGCTCTTGCAGGACAGCCCGGCGTCATAGTGATCGCCGGAACTGGTTCTATCGCGTTTGGACGCAACGTGGAAGACCGAACCGCGCGCGCGGGCGGCTGGGGCTACGTATTTGGCGACGAGGGTGGTGCATTTCATATCGTGCGCCAAGCATTGCGCGCCGCGCTGCGCCTGGAAGAAGGCTGGGGGCGCGCGACTTCGTTGCGGGCGGTGCTGCTGGAGTCCACCTCGGCAGAGGACGCCAACGATCTGCTGCATCGTTTCTACACGCCGGAATTTCCGCGGCCACGCATCGCCGCACTCGCAAAGCTCGTGGATCAAGCCGCAGGCGAAGGCGATGCGGCGGCGCGCGAAATCCTGTTTCAGAGCGCGCAGGCGTTGGTTGAACTCGCGGGGGTCGTGCGCCGGCAATTGTTTCGCCCGGCGGACGCAACGCGGTTCTCCTATCTCGGCGGTGTTTTTCGGAGCCGCATCGTGCGCGAGCGTTTTTTTACATTGCTTGAGACCGACCCGTCGAATTGCGTGGTCGCGCCAGTCCACGGTCCTGCCGCGGGGGCGTTGCTCGAAGCGTTTCGGGTCGCTCGAGTCCCATGCTCGCTGTCGAACGTTCCTGAGGAGAAGGTGTGACCGCGTGGCTGCCGGATCGTGTCTGGCGCGGCGGCCAATTCGAGTCGGGTGTGGCTCTGGTGGCGGATGCGGAGGGACGCATTGCGCGTTTTTCCCGCGAGCCCTCCGATCTCGCGCAGGCCGAACGTCTCGCCGGCTGCGCGATTCTTCCAGGGCTTGTGAACGCCCACTCGCACGCCTTCCAGCGGGTAATTCGCGGACGTACCGAACGCCACACCGCTGCCGCCGGACCCGATACGTTCTGGACCTGGCGCGAAACCATGTATCACGCTGCCAATCTTCTGTCGCCGGAAGCGCTGTATCACGCCGCGCGCATGGCGTTTCTCGAAATGCTGCTCGGCGGAATTACAACTGTCGGCGAATTCCACTATCTGCATCATCTGCCGGACGGAGAACCTTATCCCGATCGCAACGCTCTAGCGGTTCAACTCCTGCGTGCCGCTGGCGACACGGGGCTGCGGATCGCGCTGTTGAACGTCGCTTATGTCCGCGGCGGACAGCCTCGGTTTCTGACGCCGCGTGTGGAGGATTTTATCGCTGAAACCGAGGCGCTGGCCACGCGTTGCACGCCGGGCCGCGCATGGGTCGGTATCGCGCCGCACAGCGTCCGCGCTGTCGCATTAGACGATTTGCTCCGGCTGAGCGAATACGCGCGGGGGAACTCGCTGCCGTTTCACATGCACGTCGCCGAGCAGCCCGCCGAAGTAGAAGGCTGCTTGGCGGAATATGGTCTCCGTCCGGTCGCGCTGCTCGATAAACACGGCATTCTCGACCAACGTTTCACGGCAATCCACGCAATCCACGTGACTGAGGATGGGATCGAGCAATTAGGTTCGGCGCGGAGCTTCGTCTGCGCCTGCCCGACTACGGAACGAAACCTCGGCGATGGCATCTGTCCGGCTGACCGCCTGAACCACACCGGCGTCCGCATCGCGCTCGGTTCGGACAGCAATGTGCAAATCGACCTGCTCGAGGACGCGCGCGAGGTGGAATACCACCTCCGGCTCGAGCGTATGGAACGAGTCATTTTCGACCGGCGAAATCTCGCCGAACGCCTGTTCGCGTGCGCCACCGAGCACGGCGCAGCCAGTCTCTCGGCGCCAGCCGGCAGCCTCGAACCCGGCCGAGCGGCAGATTTCTTCACCGTCGATCTGAATGATCCCTCAATCGCCGGAGCAGATTCCGAATCGCTCATGAGCAACATTGTCTTTTCGCTCGAGCAAAGTGCGATCTGCGACGTCTTTGTCGGTGGTCAGCGCGTGATTCAGGACGGCCATCACCTGCAGGAGAGCGATATCCTGAACAATTTCGGCGAAGTGCAACGGATGCTCTGGATGGCTCGCCGCGTATAATTGCTCTCATGACTCGAACTCTTCTAGTAGGGACAGCTCTCACCTTTTCCACGTTGCTGTGGGCCGCCGACGCTCCGGCGCCTAGTCTCGGCAAGATCTTCGATAACCAGGTGCGCGGTGTGGAAAGCGAAGTCGTGTCGCTGGCGGAAGCGATGCCCGCGGAGTTGTACAATTTCGCGCCCACGCAGGGAGAATTCAAAGGCGTTCGCACGTTCTCGCAGCAGATGACCCACATCGCAACGGTGATCTATGAGGTTTCCTCCGCGTCGTTGAGCGAGAAGCTGCCCGTCGACGCAGGCAAGGACGAAAACGGTCCGGCTTCCATCCAAGGCAAAGAAGCCGTGGTGAAGTATCTCAAGGACTCGTTTGCCAGCGCCCACAAGGCCGCCGGTGCGCTGACGGCCGCCAACATGCTGGATATGGTCCAGTCGCCGTTCGGGAGCCAGAAGACCACCCGCATTGCGTTGGTCGCCTTGATAGCGTCCCACACCTTCGACCACTATGGCCAGGCTGTGGAATACGCGCGTATGAACAAGATCATCCCGCCCGCCAGCCGCTAGGATTTGAACTATGCCCGTTGCTCGCGATCATCAGTACCAGGTCCACGTTGCTTGGACCGGCAACACCGGGCAGGGAACCGCGACCTACACCGGCTACAGCCGCGCTCACGAAATCTCTGTTTCGAATAAGGCGCCCATCCATGGCACCACCGAGGTTCCGCGCTTTCACGACAAATCTGCTTACACGCCTGAGGAGTTGCTGGTCGGGGCGCTCTCAGCTTGCCACATGATGTGGACCCTGCACATGTGTGCCGATGCGGGAATCAATGTGGTGTCCTACATCGACGAAGCGGAAGGCACTATGCATCCGCACGGCCAGACCGGCCAATTCACCGAAGTAGTTCTCCGGCCGTTGATGAAGATCACCGATCCCGCGCGAATCGCCGACGCTGAGAGCGCGCACGAGGAAGCCCATCGGCTCTGCAACATCGCGCGTTCTGTGAATTTTCCTGTGCATTGCGAGCCCAAAGTCGTGGCGGAATGATGACGTCTCGGTCCGCTACGCCGCAAGACGCTGCCGCCATAGCGCGAATCTACAACGAAGGCATCGAGGACCGCGTGGCAACGTTTGAAACACGTTCGCGATCGGCCGATCACGTGCGCGCCTGGTTCGACGGTGTGCATCCCATCATCGTGGTGGAAGAGCACGACGAGATCGTCGCCTTCGCCTCAACGTCCACCTATCGCCCGCGCGAGTGTTACGCCGGAATCGCCGAGACCTCCGTTTATGTCGCGCGCTCTTTTCGGCGCCGCGGCGCTGGCAGTTTCGCGCTGCTCGCGTTGATCCAGGCCGCCGAGCAAGCGGGCTTTTGGAAGCTTCTGTCGCGCATCTTTCCAGAAAATACGGCCAGCCGTGGGCTGGTTCGTGAGCTTGGGTTCCGCGAAGTGGGCTTTTACGAAAAGCATGGCCGCCTGGATGGCGCATGGCGCGACGTAGTGATCGTCGAGCGATTGCTCAATCCGGTCACCCCTCTTTCCTCCGACGGCAAGTCCTAGCAATCACAGGATTACGAGCGTCTCGCCCTCTTTCGACGCGGAGCGCTGCCAGCGGTTTTCTGCCATAATCTATCCAGTGGCGGAAGCGAGCGGACTCACAACGTTAATCGCGCGTGGGCGATTGCGACAAGTGCGGAACCTGCTCATCGAGCAGGGCTCGTTCGCGCTGACGCTGGTCTTCGGCGGCGCGATTCTTCTCCTCATCCTTGGGACGCAGATTCTCAACTGGTACTGGCTGGCGCTTCTCTTTGCAGTCAGCCTCGGCGTCGGCGCGTATCGCGGCCGGAACAAGATTTTGTCGCACTATCGCGTTGCGCAATCGATTGATGCCCAACTCGATTTGCACGATGCTCTTTCCACCGCGTATTTTTTCGCTCAACGCTCTGATCCCGGACCCGCATCGCCTGAGCTGATTGAAAAGCAGCGGGACACGGCCGAGTCTCTCGCGCGCAACACCGATCTTCGCCGGGGCATCCCATTCGTTACGCCCAAGACGCTTTACATCAACGCCGCACTCGCGCTCGCCGCTTTCACGATGCTCGGCGTGCGATACGGGATCACCCGCAGCATGGACCTTCGCGCGTCGCTGATCCACATGGACTTCGACGGATTTTTCGGCTCGCCGAAGGAAGTTGCGGAAGCGAAGAAGCGTGGTCGGTTGCCGTTTGAAAAGGACAACCCTGATACCGCAGCGGCCGAGCCGTGGGACTCGAAGACGTCCGATCTCGAGCCGCAGCCCGACACGCCGATGGAGACGGTCGAGGATACCGAGACCGCCAATCCCGACGGCGCGGACGCCAACGCCAAATCGCAAGCCAACGGCAAGGACGAAACCCCCAAGGGCGACGATCTCTTGAATTCGCCTGATAAGAAGGGCGAAAACTCGGCCAGCAACAGCGATAAACCCGGCGAGGCCAAGGACTCGCCCGACGGCGATCCGCAATCGGGAAAGCAGGACAACGCACAGCAGAATTCCGACAAGGGCGCGAACTCCGGGGAGAACTCCAGCCTCGCCGAAAAAATGAAGGACGCTATCTCCAACCTGATGGCCAAACTGAAGAGCCAGCCCAAGAGCACGGATGGCAAGCAGGGCGGATCGCAATCGCAGCCCAACCAGCAGTCGGCGCAGAAGCAGGGCCAGAATCAGCAGAATCAGAAAGGCAACCAAGGCGACCAACAATCCGAGAACAACGCCAATTCGCAATCGCAGGGCGACCAGCAATCGCAGAACGGCGCACAGCAATCGGCACAGAGCCAGAGCGAAGCGCGCAATTCCGATCAAACCACTAAGGACGGCAAGAGCGGAATCGGAAAGCAGGATGGCGACAAGACGGCGCGCGAAGCTGAACAGCAAGCCGCGATGGGCAAGATCAGCGAGATTATCGGCAAGCGGGCGGCCAACATCAGCGGTGAGGTGATGGTCGAGGTAGCGTCCGGCAAGCAGCAGTTGAAGACGCAGTACTCGCAGCGCGATGCCAAGCACGCCGAAGCTGGCGGAGAAATCAACCGCGACGAAGTGCCGCTCGCGTATCAGCAATACGTCCAGCAATATTTCGAAGAGATCCGCAAGGAACCCGCCGCGAAGACCAAGCCTGCCGACGGAAAGCCCAAGAACTCGGGCAACTGAGCGGCGCTCAGCTGCCCACGGCCCCCAAAGCTATTTTTTGTCCTTGGTCTGAGCTACTGAGTCTGCGAGAAAATTGACGACTTTCGCTTCGTCCCGTGCCACTTCGTAATACGCCGCCCGCAGCAACTGATCCTTACGGTTCAGCAGCGTCTCGCGAATGTTCTGATAGACACGCGGATCGCTCAACTGGCGCTGCCCGGAGGGCTCTTTGGAATAAATCTTGAAAATGCGGTAGCCTTCCGGCGTCTTGACGACCGGCGTTATTTGACCAGGGGCGGCCGACTGAATCGCTCTCTTGATCTCGGGATTCGCGCGGTCGAAAGCGGAGTCCGGAACGAAGCCCAGGTCACCGCCATTGGGCGCCGATTGCGAATCCTCTGAGAAATTCTGCGCCAGCGTGGCGAAATCCTCGCTCTCCCGCATGCGTGCCGCCAGCATCTCGATCTTCTTGCGCGCCTGGTCGTCGTTCTGCGCCTTGTCGTTGCGCAGATTCCGCACGTTCGGGTCGGGTGTCGACGTCACGACAATCTGCGCCAGATGCGTCTGCGGCTCCGGAAAATTGAAGCTGGCTTTGTTGGCGTTGTAAAAGTCGGTGATGTCTTTATCGGAGATCGAAATGTGCGACGTGATCTCTTTGTTGAACAGCTTGGTTACGCTCAAGTCGCGTTTGAGCTGCGCCTTCATGTCGTCCACCGACATTTTGCGCGCGGCCAGTTGCTTTTGAAATTCTTCCTGCGTGTAGGGCGTCTTCAGCTCCGCGAATTTCGACTCGACATCCGCGTCGGTGGCCATCAATCCCAGCTTTTCCGCCCGTTGCAGCATGATCTCGTTGTCGATCAGCGTGCGCAATACCTCCAGCTTTTGGATCATCATCTGATCGTCGCTGGAACGCTCGTTCGAGGAAGAGAACTGAGCTTGAAACATCTTGTCCAGCTCGGCGTATGTGATCGTGTGGCCGTTTACCGTTGCGGCGACGTTTTGAGGAACGGCATGCTTGCAACTCCACAAGAGGAGAAGCGCAGCCACAATCAAGGCAGGCGGGAGAAAACGGCGCATGAGGGTGACAACACCATTCTACAAAATGCGCCGGTTTTGTCGTTTCCTGCCAGTCGGTTATTCGAAGCGAAATTTCCGGGTTAACAGGTATCCGCCTGCGATCGCGACTCCGAGGAACGCTGCCACATGCGGCAGGATTGCCGCGGGCCCATCGCCGAAGCTCATCAGTTTGTGCAATGCGTCCATGGCCCAACCGGTCGGAAACGCGAGCGCGAGCTTCTGTGCCCACGGGGGCGTAATCTCGATCGGCCACCAGCATCCGCCGAGCGCGGCTAGCACATTGCTAACGATCACGCCCATTCCGATCACTTGTCCTTCGATGCGCGCGGAATTTCCGAGCAGCATGCCGAACACCGCGATCATTCCCGCGTAGCAGGCCAGCACCAGCAGCACCGCGCCGAGATGTTCGCCCCAATGAACCTTGAACAGAACGGTTCCCGTGATCATCGCGAACACGATCTGAACCAGGCCGAGCGACCAGCGCGCTCCCCATTTCGCCAGCACCACCGATGCTCGCGCGATCGGCGAGGACGCGAGCCGCCGCAGGATGCCCTGCCTGCGTTCTACCAGCAGCGTCACGCCGCCCGCGTTCAGCAGCACAAGCATGGTGAACATTACCAACATCCCCGGTACAGACTGTTCGAAACCGATCGGCGCAACTTTGCGCTTGCCTGACGAGCTGACGCGAACTGAAATTCTGGACGGCTGTTTCGCGAGATCGACGAAGGCCTCGGGCGTGGGCGTGATGCCCCTGCCCTTCAGCAGCGCAACGTCGCTGGCGAGGCTGTAAACCGCGCGATTCAGCCGCGCCTGTTCGTAATCCGAATTGATTCCCGAACCATAGCGCGTGAATTTCACCCTCGCAGGCTGGGCCGCGAGCACCGCCGCAGTGAAATCCGCCGGGATTTGAACTTCTCGCAAGTAATTTTGGCGATCGATCACTTGGAAGTTGCGTTGGCCGAGTCGTGCGACCAATTCGTCCGCCAGGAATCCCGCGCCGGAAGGCTTGACTACGGCGATCGGGTCCGGTTCACTCGCGCGGCCGATTCCGCCTGTGATTCCTCCGATGAAGTAGAAAAAGATCACCGGCATGACAAAGGTCCAGATCAGCGTCTCACGCCGTCGCAGAAGATGGCCAAGATCGCGCGTGACGATGAACCAGACGTCTCTTAACATGCGGCCTTTCGGATGATGCGCATTTCAATCAGCCACATGGCCCCGATGATTGCAGCGATCGTCACGAACACGATCGGTTGAAGAGATCCCGACAACGCCACGCGAAGCTGCATCACGCACCAGCCGTTTGGTGTCCACTCGCCGATGCGCGCGAGCGACTGCGGCATCCACTCGAATGGAACGAATCCGCCGCCCAGCATCACCAGCGGGAGCGTGACCAGATTCGTCATGAAGGTCGAGAGCCGTTCGGATGACGCCGCCGACTGAATCAGGACGATGATCAGATAAAGACACGAGCCCGACGCGGCAATCCATGCGATCGCCACCGGGAAGCTTGCCACGCGCAGATGCATCAGCCGGTGTGCGACGGCGAGCGCCAGCGCTCCGATCCCAGCGAACATCAGGGTCGCCGCGAGCAGCTTTCCCGCCAGGAACGCGCCGAACCGGGCCGGCGTAGTCGCGATGCGCCGCAGCGCGCCGGATGTCCGTTCGCGCCAGACATCGGCGGCGAGCGCGCCCGCGATGAAGAAGATTCCCATAAAAAGAGCTCCCGGCAGTATGATCGCGGCGAACCCGTCGGGCTGTTCGGTTTTGTTCGGGATGATGTTCGCGTCCAGTTGAATCGGCGGCGTTTGTGCCACAGCGCCGTAAGATGCAGCGCGCTCGAGCATGATCCCGAGAGAATCCTCGATGATGTCGGGGAGGGCGCGCTGCGCTGGATTCCGGACCAGGTCTATGGTCACCGGTTGCCCGGTTACAAATGACGCGCTGAAACCGCTTGGAATCACGAGCAGCGCCGAAGCGTCGCCGCGATCCATTCGAAGCCGGCCCTCGGCTTCCGTGATGTGCTCTACCGTCAGCATTTTTCCTAATGCTCCCTGGTCGAACGCGTTGGTCAGCATCGTTGCGCCGATCGCTTTATCCTGATCGGCGATCAAAAGGGTTCCGTGCGGCTTTGCACCACCGGGCCCGAAGACCAGAGTGAGGATGATCGAGATGAAGCTCGGGATCGCGAGCCATGTCAGCACCGCCACCGGCTCACGGCCCAGGCGCCGCAGGTCTTTGAGCGCGGTGATCCAGATGAATCTCATTCGCGTAACTCTGAGCCTGTCAATTTAATGAACAAGCTCTCCAAGCTCGGCTGCGTCAACGTGGTCCCGCGCAGCTCCGACCCGTTCAACGCCGCAAAGATCATCGGCAGCCGGTGCGACGCATCGTTCATCGACAACGCGAGCTGTGTCTCGTCGGCGTGAATGATCTCGACACCGTCGATGCCGCCCAGCGCACTGCGGACCTGCTCAGGATGGAACGTTCCGGTGAGGCGCAGAATGTCGCGTCCTCCCACCATCGCGCGCAGCTCGCGCAGCGTCCCCTGCGCGATGATCCGCCCGTGGTCGACGATCGCGAGCCGGTCGCACAGCGACTCGGCTTCTTCCATGTAGTGAGTTGTGTAAAGCACGCATGCACCGGAGCGCGCCTGGTCGCGCACTAGTTCCAACAACCGCACACGGCTCTGCGGATCGACCCCTACGGTTGGCTCGTCGAGCAGCAGCACCTTCGGCCGGTGCACGATGCCGCATGCGAAATTCAGCCGACGTTTCATGCCGCCACTGAAGCGCTTAATCGGTTCCTTCGCGCGATCGAGAAGGCCCGTGAGGTCGAGTACTTCACGGATGCGATCGCGCAGCTCCGCGCCGCGCAAACCCTGCGCGCCTCCCCAATAGGAAAGATTTTCTTCAGCAGACAGATCTTCGTACAGCGCGATCTCTTGGGGTACAACGCCTATGCTGCGGCGAGCTTCGATGCCATCTTTGACCACGTCATGGCCCATGACTCGAATCGTTCCGCCGCTCGGCGATAGCAACGTCGAGATGCATCCGATGGTGGTCGTCTTGCCAGCGCCGTTCGGGCCAAGCAGGCCGAAAATCTCTCCCGGCTGCGCCGTAAGAGTCACATCGTGCACGGCCGTAAAATCGCCGTACTGCTTGCGAAGCTGTTCCACTTCGATCATCGGACTGATATTAAGGATAAGGCCGGGCCACGCGCCGAAGCACCCGATATCGACGAACGAACGCCAGGCGCCGACGAATCGCTACTTTTCGGCGTCCAGGATCGCCTGGATCAGCCCGTCGATGGTGAATTGTTTCGCTTCGGTGTCGACGGTGAGCCCGAGCGAGCGCGCGGTTTCCGATGTTACCGGGCCGATGGACGCGATCCGCACGCCTGCTAGGGCGTCTTTGCCGGCGATGCTCACGAGATTCTTAACCGTAGAGGAACTCGTGAAGGTGATCCAGTCAGATTTATTTCCTGCTCCGAAGATCGCCCTCGCGAGTTCTGGCGCCTCTGGCGGCGGGACGTTGCGATACGCCTCTATGACATCCACCTGCGCGCCAAGCTTTGACAGCTCAATTGGAATCAAATCGCGTGCCACCGCGGCGCGCGGCAACAACACGCGCGCACGTTGGAGCGACACACCGGCGAAAGCCTTGACCAGGCTTTCGGCCACGTACTCCTGCGGCATGAGGTCGACTTTCAGATGCAGATTCTCTACTGCGCGACGCGTTGCAGGACCGATGGCGCAAATTCGTGCATGTAGCGACCGCAGATCTTGCGCCGAGTGATCTAGCCGATCCAGGAAAAACTTCACCCCGTTAACGCTGGTGAAAATCAGCCAGTCATAGCTTGACAACTCGCCGATCGCCCGATCGAGCGGTCCGGGGTCTTCCGGCGGCTGAGTCGAAATCACTGGCAGCTCGATCGCATCGGCGCCCAGCGTCCGCAGGCGATCCGAAAGCTCGCCTGCTTGATCGGCCGCGCGTGTCACGACGATCCTTCGGCCAAACAGCGGAAGCTTCTCGAACCAATCCAGCTTTTCGTGCAACGCGACCACTTCGCCGATGATCACCGTCGCGGGCGGCTTCATATGCGCCGCATCGATCCGATCCGCGATGTCGGCCAGCGTTCCAGTAACGGTCTCCTGATCGGGCCGCGTTCCCCAGCGCACCGCGATCGCAGGTGTCGCGCCGGACCGGCCATGCCTCATGATCTCGCGCGCGATCTCATGAATCGCGCCGATCCCCATGAAGATGACCAGCGTCTCCGATTGGCCAACCTTGCTCCAATCGATTCCCGCGACATCGTGCCCCGTTACGAACGTCACCAGCTTCGTATGATCCCGATGCGTGAGCGGTACGCCGCTATACGCGGCAATTCCGAGCGGCGATGTAACGCCCGGCACTACCTCGAACGCGACGCCGGCCTCGGACAGCGCCTCCAGTTCTTCACCCCCGCGGCCGAAAATGAACGGATCGCCACCCTTGAGCCTCACCACCGTCAAACCGCGCCGCGCCCGCACGATCATCATCCGGCAGATTTCTTCCTGCGGAAACGCGTGCACCGCTTTTTTCTTGCCGACGTAGATGCACTCGCAGTGCGGCGGCGCAAGATCAAGCAAGTGCTCGTTGGCAAGATGATCGTAGAGGATCGCGTCGGCGATCGAGAGCAGCTTGCGGCCCTTCCAGGTAATGAGATCCGGGTCGCCCGGCCCGGCGCCAAGCAGATAGACCTTGCTCATGTCCTGAGCTTGGAGTCCACTTCCGCGCCGTAGACTGCTTCGAGAATTTTTGCGCCGCCATCAGCAAGCAATTCGTCTCCCAATGCGCGTCCGAGTGCCGCTCCTTCAGCCGCCAGACCGCTAGCTTCCTTCCGAATCACTTGTCCGCCGTCCGGCGAAACAATGATCGACCGGATGTGAATCATTGACGCGTCGAGCGTCGCATGCGCCCCAATCGGCACCTGGCATCCGCCGCCCAGCGCCGCGAGCACCGCACGTTCGCCCGACACTGCAGCCCGAGTCGCGGCATGATCTAAACGGCGGCAGACCGCGCGCGCTTCACCGGAATCGTCGCGTGTCTCAACGGCGAGCGCGCCTTGCCCGACCGCTGGACACATCACCGCGGGATCCAGTAACTCGCTGATGCGCTCCTCCCATCCGAGCCGCCGCAATCCGGCTGAAGCCAGCACAATCGCGTCGTATTTGCCTTCATCCAACTTGCGAAGCCGAGTGTCGAGATTCCCACGAACATCGGAAATCTGCAAGTCCGGCCGAATTGAGCGAAGCTGCGCGGCTCTCCTCAGCGAACTCGTTCCTACGCACGCGCCCTGCTTCAATTCCGCCAATCGCCCGCCGATTAGCGCATCGCGCGGATCTTCGCGCTCGGGAATCGCAGCGAGGATCAGTCCTTCGGGCAGCTCTGTCGGCATGTCCTTTAGGCTATGCACCGCGACGTCAATCGACCCGCTTAGCAACGCTTCCTCGATTTCCTTCGTAAACAGACCCTTGGTCCCGACCTTCGACAGCGCGACGTCGGTGATCTTGTCGCCGGTTGTGTGGATGATCTCGAGCCGGCTCTCGATTCCGAAACTCTGCAACCGCGCTTGAATCCAGCGCGCCTGCCATAAAGCCAGTTGTGATCCTCGCGAGCCGACAGTCAGCATGCTAATTCGTCAACCGGAAGACTTTTCGAATGGTCGCGATGAACTGATGACCGTCCGGTTCGGAAGCATGCCGCCGCAATTCGGAAATCGGGCCGTGCGCAACCTTGTTGATGATGCTCTTGGTCAGCGCATCCAACGCTTGCTCCTGCTCGGGCGTGAGCGTTCCAAACTTTCCCCGCATCCGCGCCAGTTCGGCCGCGCGCATGTGCTCGAGCTGCTCCTGCAATCCGACGATGGTGGGCACTACTTCGCGCGTTTTTAGCCGCGCCACCATCCGATCCACTTCCTCGCGGATGATCGCTTCGGCCTCTTCGGCCGATTGCTTGCGGCCCGCTACATTGTTTGCAACTACTTTCTGCAAATCGTCGATGTCGTACAGAAAAACGTTGTCCAGCTCATTGACGCTCGGATCTATGTTGCGCGGCACGGCGATATCAATCAGGAACATCGGCTTGTGCTTACGTGCTGCCATCACCTTCTTCATGTCGTCTCGCACGATGATGAAGTGCGGCGCGCCACTCGACGTAATGACAATGTCCACTTCCGGCAAAAAGCTGAGGAACTGCGTGTACTCGACAATCTTGCCTTCAAAAAGCTGCGCCATCTCTACCGCCCGCTCATGCGTGCGATTGGTGACGAAGGTCTGAGTCGCTCCGCTGCGCCGCAGGTGCCTCGCCGCTAGCTCTGACATCTTGCCCGCGCCAACGATCATGACTCTCTTGTCCGCGAGCGTGCCGAAAATTTCTTTCGCCAGCTCCACCGCGGCGTAGCTCACTGAAACTGCGTTCTCACCGATATCGGTTTCCGAGCGTACGCGCTTGGCGACATTAAATGCGCGCGTCAGCAATCCGTCCAGGAAGCCGCTCATCGCGCCGTGTTCTTTGGCGATCGTGTACGCTTCCTTGAGCTGGCCCAGGATTTGCGGTTCGCCCACCACCATCGAATCCAGGCTGGCCGCCACGCGGAACAGATGCCGGATCGCCTGGTCGTCTTCGAAGCGATACAGATACGGCGTTACCCATTCGC
The DNA here is from genome assembly GCA_035631275.1 of Bryobacteraceae bacterium. Taxonomy (GTDB): domain Bacteria; phylum Acidobacteriota; class Terriglobia; order Bryobacterales; family Bryobacteraceae; genus Palsa-89. The sequence goes on along the minus strand of DASQJA010000281.1, from coordinate 6,535 downwards.
GCTTCACCTGGCGCGCCTCCGCCAGAAACTCCTCCGCCGCACCAGCCTCGATCTTGTCCTCGCACGTCAGCGCCAGCTCGACCCGGTTGCACGTCGACAGAATCATGCCTTCGCAGAATCCGGGGCGACGCTTCAACTCCGTCAATGCAGCGGACAGAGAATGCTCATCGAACGCCAGCCGCTCTCGCACCTCCACGGGCGCGGTGCGGTGATTGACGCCGGTGATCGAGAATCTCATTTGACGATCATCGATCGCAGGCCCACGTGCGCGGCCCAGGTTAAGGCGGAACAGCACACCACGGCGACGGCCATGAGCGCGGCTTTGCGGCCACGCCACCCCGCGGTCGCGCGTAGAAAGACCATCGCCAGATAGAAGCCCCAGGTGATGAACGCGAGCGCGATTCTCGGCTGTGTGATCCACGACGTGCCTGATTCAATCGCCGCCCAAGTGCTCCCGGCGATCACGCCCAGCGTGATGAACACGAAGCCGAAGCTCATCGCGTTGGTTACCAGGTTGTCGAGCGTCCCGAGCGGTGGCAGCCGGGAAAGAAGATTCATCGTCTTCTTGCGCTTCAGCTGCCGCTCCTGGATCAGATAGAAAATCGAAGCCACGGCAGTCAGCAACAACGCCGCATAGCCCAGCAGAATCATCAGCACGTGGACGAACAGCCACGCGTTGCGAACGCCCGTGCTCGGCCACGAGATGCTCGGCGACTCCATCGCCCCGACCTGCGCCATGACGAACACCAGTGGAAAAATGCAAACACTGAGGCTCGCGTAGTTATACCGCCAGTACACGTACAGAAACAGTACTGCGATCAAGAACGCCGAAACGGTTGCGCATTCGAAAAAATTGTCCACCGGGAGATGCCCGATCGCGGTCGCGAATTCCACGATGGCCACGAAGTGGAGCACTGCGCCAACGGAGAAGGCGAATAGCGCATACTTTAGGAACCCGGATTTCTTTCGAAGCAAAACGGCCAGGGCATGCAGCAGGCCGACTCCATACAAAGCAGTAGCCACACGGAGCCACAACATGCCCATTTCGTTCATGAACCTTCAGTATAGCTTTTAGCAAGTTTTGGCCTACTGCTGCGCGAAAAGCCCCCGCGGCTTCGTAAAAGCCCCTTAGATCCCTGTGCGATTACACGCATTCCACCAGCGGTCTTAGACTGTTGGACCGGCCGACTCATCAATTGCTCGTTGCTGGATTAGCACCCAGCAAAGCGCGAGTTGGTCTTGGCACCGTGATTGCTTGCGCCAGCAACGGCCGCCCTGCCGCCTAATAGGCTCACCACGAAATCCGCTGGCCTAATCGGATCTCGGTTGATCCGCGAGGAGTACACTCCCTATGCGAAATATTGCTGTCCGTAGCACTACGCTTGCTTTCTTTCTCATTACAGCGTCGGCGCAAGATCGTCCGGCGAGACGCGACAAGGACTACAACCCGCTGGCTTCTACCGGCATATTCAATCCTTCACTACGGGCGCGAACATGAAAATCATCAGCGCCAACATAGCGAAAGATGGAACCATCACAACCCGATTCAGCATCACCGACTCGAACCGCAACGGACTTGACGTGAACGGGGTTCAGACGCCCGGCGTGGAAGCGCTCGCCTTCGTTGCCGCCTATATTCCGAATGGCCAAACTCAGTATGTCGACTACGTCACGACTACCGACAAGGCCACTACCAATTCGAATCCGCCGCAGATTCAGGCAGGCACCGACTCGAAGGGCACTCTCGCTCTGGTCGATCCCGCCTCGGGCACATAAGACTATGTGTTCTTAACGAAAGCGCCGGCCAACCTCGATGCGACCGCAACGCACTCGATAGGCGCGCAGATCGAGCGCGACTTATCGGCCTACGGCTTTCCGACTACATACACCGGGAACGATGTATTTACCTTCGTGCCGAACGGCTCGCCGGTTACCGTAGTTCGCGATGTCGTGAACGAGGCTGGCTGCAACAATTGTCACGATCCGATCAGCGCGCATGGCAGTCCGGGCCCGCGTACCAAAATGGCATTCTGCGAACTGTGCCATACGCCGCAAACCACGAATCCCTACTCGCTGAACATGGTCGATATGAAGGTATTCATCCATAAGATCCACATGGGCTCCAGCCTGCCCAGCGTGAAGGCGTGCGGAGACTATTTCGTAGTCCACCGCGGGAACAAGAACGATTATTCGGCGATTGTGTTTCCCCAAGATATTCGCAATTGCACCACCTGCCATGCTGCCGGACCGACGCAAGCCGACGCCTGAAAGCAGAATCCCAGCCGCACGGTTTGCGGATCTTGTCACGATGACGTGAATTTTGCCACGGGACAAAATCACGTCAATCTGCCTCAGCCGGATGACAATCAGTGCAAGAACTGTCACGTCTCGAAGGAGACATTGGCGTTCGACGCGTCCATTCCCGGCGCGCACGACGTTCCGAACAACTCGCCGATGCTTCCCGGAATCGTTCTTAAGATTTTGAAAATCCAGAACGCGACACCGGGCAACTCGCCAACTGTGAGCTTCCAAGTGACCGATAAGTCGGGCAACCCGGTGGATATCACCAAGCTGACCACGATCCGAATGATCCTAGCCGGCAATAACACTGACTACGGTGTTGACACCTCCCGGCATGGCTCGGATTTCGGAAACGCCCACGAAAGCCACGCCTGGCACCAACGGAACCTACACCTACACAATGACCGCGGTGATTCCTGCCGCCTCTGTTGGTTCGTTCACGATTTCGATGGACGGCGAACGCGGTTACGCTCATGCCTGGAACCACGGGTCAGACAACTGCTACCGACAGTGCCGCGCCGGTCGAACAGTATTTCTCGGTAGACAACCCCCCGGTCGTTGCACGGCGGCAGGTTGTGTCCAGTGCCAAGTGCGCTGCGTGCCATCAGAACCTGGCGTTCGTGCATGGCGGCAGCCGTCCGGCTACTCAGGAGTGCGTAATCTGCCACAACCCAACGCTGACCGACGGCACTTCCAAGCAAAGCGTCAGCCTTGCGACTCAGATCCATAGCATCCACTGGGGCGATTCCTTGGCGAATCCCTACATTTTGGGCACCACGAATTTCCAGGATGTTCGCTTCCCTGGCGATTTGCGAGATTGCGTCACCTGCCACCTGGCGGGCACATATCATGTGGACAATGTGGGCGCGCAAGCCTCGGTCGCGAGCCCGGGCGGTTTCACGCCGACCACAGGCCCGATCGCAGCGGCCAGCCTCGGCTGTCATGACGATAAGGCGAGCGCCTCTCACGCTCTGTCCAACACAACCGCGATCGGCGAAGCATGCTTGTCGTGCCACGGCAACAATGCGGCGGTTCGAAGTGGATGTCGTGCACGCGCGCGTTCTGTAAGTCTATCCTCCGCGCCAGTGCCTCACTCTGGGATCGTCGGGCGAAAGCCCGATCCCTTTTTGTTGGCTCAGCCCATCTTCTGCTTCAGCACGTCGACCAGCTCTTTCACCGCCCCAGCGCTCTTCTGCAACGCCGCCTGCTCATCGACACTAAGCTTGAGCTGATAAATCTTCTCGATTCCGCGCGAGCCCAGCTTCACCGGCACGCCGACGAACAGCCCGTTGATCCCGTACTCGCCCTCGAGATATGCGGCGCACGGCAAGACTTTCTTCTTGTCCTTGAGGATCGACTCCACCATCTCAACCGCGGCGGCCGACGGAGCATAGTAGGCGCTTCCGGTCTTCAGATACTTCACGATCTCGGCGCCGCCATCGCGGGCGCGCTGCACAAGCCGATCGATGGCGGCCTGATCCAACAACTCAGTCAGCGGGATGCCCGAAACATTGGTCAGCCGCGCGATCGGGACCATCGTGTCGCCGTGGCCGCCCAGCACCATTGCGGTCACGTTCTCGACCGAAACCTCCAGCTCCTGCGCGATGAAAGTGCGGAAGCGCGCTGTATCCAGCACGCCCGCCATACCGATGACGCGGTTCTTCGAGAACTTTGAAACCTGGAACGAAGTCCAGCACATCGCGTCCAGCGGATTCGTCACCAGGATCAGAATGCAATTCGGCGAATGCTTCACTGCCTGCTCGGTGGCGGCCTTCACCACTTCGCAGTTTGCGATCAGAAGATCGTCCCGGCTCATGCCAGGCTTCCGCGGGAACCCTGCCGTGATGACCACGATGTCTGAGTTCGCCGTCGGCCCGTAATCGTTAGCTCCGATCAGATTGACGTCGTATCCTTCCACCGGCCCGGACTGCAGGATGTCTAGCGCCTTGCCTTGCGGAACGCCCTCCACGATGTCGACCAGAACAACGTCTGCCAGCTCTTTTCCTGCGATGCGCAACGCACAATTCGCGCCCACATTGCCGGCTCCTACTACAGTGACTTTTTTTCGCATAGAATTTTCAAGGTAGGACAGGCGCGTTGGCCTGTCAAGATAATCCGCTTCGGAAAGGCGATTTTTGAGTCTCTACTTCGACGATTTTGCAGTCGACAGCGTCAGCGTATCGCGAACCAGAACCGTCACTGAAGCCGACATCGTTAATTTCGCCGGCCTGTCGGGCGACTTCATCGAGCTGCACATGAGTGAGAGGTACTCGGCCGCAGGACCGTTCGGCCGCCGCATCGCGCACGGCGCTCTCGTCTTCAGTATGTCGACCGGCCTCACCATCCAGCTCGGCCAGTTCACCGATACCGTGATCGCGTTTTACGGAATCGACAAGCTCCGCTTCACGCAACCAGTTTTCATCGGCGATACGATTCACATCGCAAAGAAAGTGGTTTCGAAACAACCAAAGGGCGACGGCCGGGGCCTGATCACTTTCGAAACCACCGTGCTTAACCAACGAGGCGAAACGGTGGTTGTCTATTTCGATAAATTGCTCATGAAGGCGCGTGTATGAACGCGCTCGAGGGAACGCTGGTCCTCGACCTGACGCGTTTGCTGCCCGGCGCCGTCGCGACCAAGCAACTCGCCGACCACGGAGCCCAAGTCATCAAAATCGAGCAGCCCGGCGAAGGCGATTACGCACGCAAGCTCGCGCCCGCCGTGTTCAAACGCACGAACGCCGGCAAAAAAAGCATCGGACTTGACTTGAAAAAGACGCGCGGCCGTGAAATTCTTCTTTCGCTCGCGCGCCGCGCCGACGTGCTGGTGGAAGGCTTCCGGCCCGGCGTGATGGCTCGTCTCGGTCTCGCTTACGAAGCGTTGCGCGCCGTTAACGAACGCCTGATCTATGCCAGCCTCACCGGCTACGGTCAAACCGGTCCCTACGCGCAAATGGCGGGGCACGATCTGAACTACATCTCGCTCGGCGGCATCATGGGGCTGAATCTTCCCGTAATTCCGGGCGTTCAAATCGCCGACCTGGTCGGCGGCTCGATGCAGACGGTTACCGGCATACTGCTCGCGATGGTAGAGCGTAATCGCACCGGCAAGGGTCAGCACGTCGATGTTTCGATGTACGCGGGCGTCACATCACTGCTCACCGTTCCGCTCTCGATGTTCTGTGAAAACGGGGAGGACCCGGCGCCCGGGAGCCTTCGGCTGAACGGCCACTACGCCTGCTACAACGTCTACGAGTGTTCGGACGGCCGCTGGATTTCTGTGGGCGCGCTCGAGCCGAAATTCTGGGCAGAGCTTTGCCGCAGGCTCAATCGCGAAGACCTTATCGCGCGCCAATACGACGAGCCGCAAGATTCGCTCAAGGCCGAAATGGCCGCTATCTTCCGCACGCGTTCCGCGTTCGACTGGTTCCACGATCTGCGCGATAGCGATTCCTGCGTCGCACCTGTGCTGAAGATCAGCGAGGTCGCTCGAGAACTGCCCGATCCCTGCGGCCCGCCGCCTCCGCATCTCGGCCAGCACACGCGAGAATTACTAAGCGCCCACGGGCTCAGCCCGGCCGAGCTCGCGGACTTAACTGCGCAAGGAGTCATCGCATGACCGTGAACTATTGCCTTCGCCGAGCAAAACAATTCTACGGCTCGAACATCGCCATCGAACACGCCGAACAACGCCTCACCTATGACGACTTCTACAGAATGGTCGAATGCGGTGCGCGAAAACTCCGCGCGCTCGATGTCCAGCCGGGCGATCGCATCGCGATCTTGATGCTGAATTCACCGGCGTATCTCGACTTGTACTTTTCCCCCGCCATGGCCGAAGCCTTGATCGTGCCGCTCAACACACGCTGGCACATCAACGAGATCAATTTCACTCTGTCCGATTCAGGCAGCAAGATCCTGTTCGTCGATGAAAAGTTCGCGCCGCTTGTTCCGCAGATTCGCGCCGACGTTCCGGGCGTGGAGCGTTTTGTTTATCTGGGCGAAGGCGAGTGCCCGGATGGCCTCACGGATTGGCGTACCGTGACGCCCGCCGCGGTGGAGTTTGCCGAGCCCGATGAGAACGACGTTGCGGGCCTGTTCTACACCAGCGGCACAACCGGCGGACCAAAGGGTGCGATGCTGACGCACCGCAACTTGTATTCAAACGCCATCCACGGACTGCTGGCCGGCCATCTGTTCGGCCCCGGAAAATGGCTGCATGCCGCACCCATGT
>DASQJA010000280.1:0-3631 GCA_035631275.1 Bryobacteraceae bacterium | reverse complement strand
CTGCTGGGTGCGCGCGCAGAAAATCCGGCGTAAATTCGCGGACCTTACTCCAGAATGTTCGCGCTTGTGCATCCTCCAGCGCTCGAAAACCGCTAAGCTGGCGCGTATAGCGATCCAGCACCGCCGGGCTGCCGCCCGCTTGAATCGCCAGATCGTAGCCTTGGTTCGATTTCACAATATCGATTGCGGCGGGTTGCAACACGCTCTTCAATACCTTGTCGCTCGCGGCGATCGTCTCCGTCACACGCAGAAACTCCTGAACGAATGTGCGCGTAGCCAACGGCTGGGGATGCAGCTTGAAGTTCACAACTGCGATCGCGGCAAGCGTTCCGAACGAGCCGATCATCAGCTTGCCCATGTCGAGACCGGCGACATTCTTCACCACCATACCGCCCGTCCGGATCAATTTTCCTTCGAGCGTGGCGAAGGTCATGCCGATCACCATGTCGCGCACCGATCCGTACAACCTGCGCCTTGACCCGCTCACGTTGGCCGCCACCACGCCTCCAACCGTAGCTTCGTCAGAGAAAAAAGGGTCGAGGGGGACCATCTGCCGATGTTTAGCGAGAGCCACGCTGAACTCGCGCCAGCTCAAGCCCGCCTCTACGCTTACGGTCAAATCGCGCGGCTCGTACTGCAAAATGCGATTCAGGCGCGACGTCGAAATGGCGATATCCGGCTGAACCAGCGGGCCGGCCATCCCGCATTTCGAGGCGTTCCCACGAAGCGAAATGGACTGCCGCTTTGCGCTCGCGTCGCGGAGTTGTTCGGCCAGCTCTTGTGCCGCACAGGGGTAAAGGTTCATCAGTCTTCGCTTATTGCAATATCGCTATCGTATCAACCTCCTTCGCACGGGCACGTCAACACGGCGACAATGAAATTTCATGCTCCTGACCGATTTTTTCCGGTCGTTCCTGCCCATGCGAAACCCGATCGGCTTTGGCGCGAGCGATTTCATCGAGCTGGGCTTGGCCGCGCTGCTGTTGGTGCTGGCATTGATTTCGCGGCCATGGATCGAGCCCTGCAGTTCGCGTTTCGCGCGCCGAACCGGTTGGTGCATGCTGGTGCTAGCCGTTCTGCCAGTGGCGCTGCGTCTAATACTGATCCCTCGCCACCCCGTCCCAACGCCGGATCTATACGACGAATTCGGGCATCTGCTCGTCGGCGAAACGCTGCGGCATTTTCGTCTTGCGAATCCCGTGCATCCGTTTCACCGATTCTTTGAAACGTTCTTTGTGATCCAGGAACCGAGCTACAGCTCGATTTATCCCATCGGTCAGGGTTTGGCGATGGCGATCGGCCGCGCGATCTTCGGACTACCCTGGGCCGGCGTTCTGCTCGCGTGTGCCGCCTTCTGCTCGCTCTGCTACTGGATGCTGCGCGCTTGGATTTCGCCGGGTTGGGCGCTGCTCGGCGGCCTGCTCGCTGTCATCCAATTCGGACCGCTCAACCAGTGGACGAACAGCTACTGGGGCGGACATGTCGCCGCCGCCTCAGGGTGTCTGGTCTTCGGCGCGCTCCCAAGAATTCGCCAGGCGGTCCGCGCGCGCGACGGACTCTGGCTCGGTATTGGCTTGGCCCTGCATCTCATTACGCGTCCCTACGAGTCGCTATTTTTGTATGCGAGCATCGCGTTGTATTACGCTCCTGCTCTTCGATACACCGCCGATTTCCGGCGCGCGCTCCGGCCTGTTGGGACGGCGACGTTGCCGCTGCTAGCGGCCGTCGGAATGACGTTGGTGCACAACCAGCGCGTAACGCACAGTTGGAAGACGCTACCCGAAGCGTTGAGCCAATATCAATACGGAGTTCCGGCGGCGCTCACTTTTCAGACCGATCCGATTCCGCATCGCGCGTTGACGCCGCAGCAGGAGCTCGAATATAAATCGCAAGTTTCCTTTCGAAGCGCCTCGGAGACGCTTGTGAGTTACCTCACGCGGCTTGAATTTCGCGTGCGCTTCCTGCGTTTCTTCTTGCTCGCGCCGCTTTACATCGCGTTACCCTTCTTTCTCTTGCGGCTTCGCGAATTTGACTACGTTTGGCTCGTCGTGACCATCCTGCTTTTCGCTTTCGGGACGAATTTCTTTCCAGCGTTCCAGTTTCACTACGTCGCCGCGATCGCGTGCTTGTTCATTTTGATGAGCGTCACTGGGCTTGAGCGCTTGAGCCGAATCACGATCCGCGGAACCGACGCCGGCGGGGATGGGGCTCGCGTCATTGTGTTCCTTTGCTTCGCGCATTTCCTGCTGTGGTACGGTGTGCATCTTTTCGACGATCGCGACTCTGCGCTGAAACTCGCCCAATACGAAACCTGGGACAACATCAACCATCGCAATCCCGAACGGCGCATTCAGGTCGCTCGCGAACTCGCCGGACTTCAGGGAAGGCAGTTGGTCTTCGTCCGCTACTGGCCGAACCATATTTTCCAGGATGAATGGGTGTACAACGCCGCTGATATCGACGCGGCTAGGATCGTCTGGGCGCGCGACCTTGGCGCGAGCGAGGACGAGAAGCTTCTGCATTACTATCCGGACCGAACGGTCTGGCTGCTCGAACCCGACGCCGCTCCGCCGAAACTCAGCCGGTATGTCCCCGAACCGCCACCGCAAGTTTCCTCACCAGCGCCGGCGAATAAACCGGGTCCACCCAAAGAGCAATCTCATCCAACTTTGCGATTCGAGCAGGTGCACTGACGATGTTCGTGTTCGATGTCTTCCGCTCATTTCTTCCGATCCGAAACCCGATTGGTTTCGGCGCTTCAGACTTCATCGAAGTCCTGCTCGCAGCGGTCTTCGTCGCGCTGTTGCTCCTCTCGCGCCCCTGGATCGAGCCATATGGTCGGCGTCTCGCCCAGAAAACCGGCTTGAGCATGTTGCTGCTCGGACTGCTTCCGATCGCGCTGCGTCTTGCCTTGCTCGGGCGATATCCAATTCCCGAGCCGAATGTCTCGGACGACTTCAGCTATGTGCTAGCGGCCGACACACTGTGTCACTTGCGGCTTGCGAATCCCGCGCACGCCTATCCGCAATTCTTCGAAACGTACTTCGCGCTGCAACAACCCACATACAGCTCCATCTTTCCGCTCGCGCAAGGGATCGTCATCGCGATTGGGTGGATCGTCTTCGGTCATCCCTGGGCAGGCGTCGCGCTCTCCGTGGGAGCATATTGCGCGCTCTGTTATTGGATGCTTCGCGGCTGGATCTCACCCGGCTGGGCATTTATCGGCGGCCTGCTCACGGTGATTCAAGTGGGACCTTTGAATCAATGGATGAACAGCTTCTGGGGTGGCGCAGTCTCCGCCACCGCAGGGTGCCTGGCATTCGGAGCCCTGCCCCGCGTCTTCGACCAAGGACGGCGCCGCGATGCCGCGATCCTCGGTGTCGGGCTTGGATTGCAGATGTTGAGCAGACCGTTTGAATCTGTCTTTCTGGCTGCAAGCGCACTCATTTTTTTCGTGCCGGCGGTGCGAGACCATTTCCTTCTCCGTCGTTTGTTAGCGCTGGTACCCGTCGTGGCAGTGGCAACGTTGCCCGCCTTGCTGCTCATCGGTTTCCAAAATCATTCTGTAACGGGAAGCTGGACCACTATGCCCTACATGCTGAGCCGCTATCAGTACGGTGTTCCCACCACA
>DASQJA010000279.1:0-4321 GCA_035631275.1 Bryobacteraceae bacterium | reverse complement strand
CTATGCGAAGGACGTCGGCGCCAATGCTTGGGCGATACTGCCTGCCGGCGGGAGCTATGCCGCCGCAACCGTGCGCGCGACCGGCAATACTCGCAAGCTGATTTCGCCGTTGGGCAATAGCGACATGCTGGGCCGCTCGATCGTCGAGGCGATGAGCATCGACGAGCTCGCGGCCGGAGAAATTCCGCAGAGCGAAGGTGCGGAAGTCACCGGGCCGTTCGAGATGTACCCGCGCTGGAAATATCCCGGGCACAAGTGGGGCATGACGATCGACGTCAATGCGTGTACCGGATGCAGCGCGTGCGTGACGGCGTGCTACGCCGAGAACAACCTGCCGTTCGTCGGCAAGCAAGGAGTGGACCGTGGCCGAATCATGTCGTGGATTCGGATCGAGCGTTACTTCCCGAAAGAGAAGGAAGCGGCCGCGGCGCCGCTGCTCTACCTGACGCCGATGCTGTGTCAGCAATGCGATCACGCGCCGTGCGAGCCGGTCTGCCCGGTGTTTGCGTCGTATCACACCCAGGAGGGCCTCAACGGCCAGGTCTACAATCGATGCGTCGGCACGCGCTATTGCGAGAACAATTGTCCGTACAAGGTACGTCGCTTCAACTGGTTTTTGCCCGAGTGGCCCTCGCCGCTCAATCTGCAGCTGAATCCCGACGTGACGGTGCGCGGCGCAGGCGTGATGGAGAAATGCACGTTTTGCGTCCAGCGGATCCAGTTCGCAGAGCTGAACGCCCGGACTGAAGACCGGCAACTGCGCGACGGCGAGTTCGTCACGGCGTGTCAGCAGGCCTGTCCTGCGCGTGCGATCTCTTTCGGCGATATCAACGATCCCGCCAGTGCGATGATGCGCCGGCGCGACGACAACAAGCTGCGCGATTACCTCGTGCTGGAAGAATTGAACACGCAGCCGGCGATTACCTACCTGCGCGATCTGTATCGCGAGAAAGGAAAGGCGTAAGTGGCAGCGGCGCCGAAAATAAACGCCGAGCCGACCTTCCGCGACGTCGATCGCAGCGTGCTGCGAGTCATGGAACCGGCGGGCCTGGCCTACTGGCTGTGGATCGCATTCTGTTTCACGTTGGTGGCGATCGCAGGCGCGTTGTGGACTCGACAGATCTATTCCGGGCTGGGGGTGACGGGACTTCGGCAGCCCGTGATGTGGGCCGTCTATATTACCAACTTCGTATTCTGGGTCGGAATAGCGCATTCGGGAACCTTGATCTCCGCAATACTATTTGTGTTTCGTACCAAATGGCGTACCGCGGTTTATCGCGCCGCAGAGACAATGACTATATTTGCAGTAGCTACTGCAGGTTTATTTCCATTAGTACATCTGGGTCGCGTGTGGTTTTTCTACTGGCTATTGCCATATCCCAATCAGCGGTCGCTGCAGCCGGACTTCCGTTCGCCACTGGTCTGGGATGCTTTCGCAGTCAGTACCTACTTCACGATCAGTTTGCTGTTTTGGACGATGGGCCTGATTCCCGATATCGCGAACGCACGCGAATCGGCTACGGGCTGGCGCAAGACATTTTATTCGGTGTTGGCGATGGGCTGGCAGGGCACCGATCGGCAATGGCGGCACTATTCGATGGCGTACCTGCTGATGGCGGGAATGGCCACGCCGCTCGTGCTTTCGGTGCATTCGGTGGTGTCGTGGGATTTCGCGATGGCGCAGTTGCCGGGCTGGCATAGCACGATCTTCGCACCCTACTTTGTCGCCGGCGCGATCTTTTCCGGCGTCGCGATGGTGATCACGCTGTTGATCCCGATGCGCCGTTTGCTGGGCATCGAGGATTTGCTGACCGAGTGGCACTTCGACAACCTCGCGAAAGTCGTACTGCTGACGTCGCTGGTCGTTAGCTATTCATACATCACTGAAAGTTTTATGAGTTGGTATTCGGGCGATCCGATCGAGCAAATGATGTTCCACATGCGCTACTTCGGACCGTGGGGATATATGTTCTGGATAATGGTGTTGTGCAACTGCCTGATACCGTTGTTGCTATTTTCGCCGCGCCTCCGCGTCAACCTCACAGCGCTCTGGATAATATCTCTTTTCGTGAATGTAGGTATGTGGCTTGAGCGCTTCGTGATCATCGCAGGCTCGCTGAGGGTAAACTTCGAGCCCTCGCAGTGGGGAACGTATCATCCGTCGATCACCGAAATCATGATCACGGTCGGCAGCTTTGCGTGGTTCGTGGGTTTGTTTTCGTTGTTTTGCAGATTCCTGCCGATCATCTCTATGACCGAACTCAAGGAAGGAATCCGCTGGCTGCGAAAGGCTCTCAGGATGGATCGGGCGAGGGCCGCATGAGCAGGATCGCGATCATAAGTTCGTTTGCGGAAGAAGTTCAGTGTGCGCATGCGATCGAAGAGCTTCGCGCAGCGCAGGTCACCGATTTCAAGAGCTTCTCGCCGATCCCGAGCCATCGAATCGAGCACGCAATCGGCCGCACGAAAAGCCCGGTGCGATGGATCGTGCTGGCGGGCGGCATTTCCGGCGTGCTCACCGGTCTCGCGATTACAATCGGAACAACCTACGAGTGGAACCTGAATGCGGGCGGCAAACCGCTTCTATCGTGGCCGCCGTTCATCGTGATCTGCTTCGAGTTGATGATCCTACTGGGCGGAATCTTCGGCTTTTTTGGAGTGCTTGGGCTGTCAGGCGTGCCGACGACCGAGAGTCAGCCGGGATACAACGGGCGTTTCGGCGAAGATCGATTCGGAATCGTTATTCGATGCGATGAGACAGAAGCCGAGCGGCTCGAGTCGCTCATGAAAGAGTCGGGCGCCGAAGAGGTCGAGCGCGAGGACGAGGCGCAGCATTCATGAGCAGTGGTCTTCAATCTGTGCGACACGCCCGGGCGTCGCGAAAGCCGCAACCAGTGGAATCGGTGGCCGGCGCGCGGATGCAGACCGTCGGAGTCGCGATGATCGTGCTCGGAATTATCGCATTCGTGTTGGCGTTGACGTCCGGTCGGGCCGCGATCGCGTGGGAAGCATACTTGGTCAATCTGCTGTTCTTCCTCGGAGTTGCACAGGGCGCTGTTGTCGCGTCGGCGTCATTCTATCTGACGCAGGCAAAGTGGGGCGGCTCGACGGTGTACCGGCTCGGCGAAGCATTCGCGCCTTTCCTGTGGGTGGGATTTTTTCTGTTCTTCGGGCTGTACTTCGGCCGCACTCTGATCTTCCCATGGGTGACTCATCCGATCGCGCAAAAAGCGGCGTGGCTCAACGTGCCGTTTCTGTTCACGCGCGACGCGTTCGCGCTCGGCGTGATGGCGGCGGCGAGCTTTGCCTTTATCCGGGTCTCGCGCGGAGAGGAAGCGCGAGCGTGGACCATCGCCACCGACGACATCCAGTTGCCGCCGCACTCGATTCGGGTGCTCGCGCCGCTGGTCGCGATTTTGTTCGCTGTCGTTTACACGCTGATAGCGTTCGACCTGGTCATGTCGCTGGCGCCGGTGTGGCGCAGCACCCTTTTCGGCTGGTACTTCTTCGCCGGCGCCTTCTGGAGCGCGCTGTGTTTGTTGGCTCTGACAGCGGCCGTGCTGCGAGGGCGACTTGGCGAAGACAACCTGTTCACCAACCCTGTCGTCTTGCATGACTGCGGCAAGATGGTCTTCGCGTTTTCGGTCTTTTGGATCTACCTGATGTTCGCCCAGTACATCGTGATCTGGTACGGCGACCTGCCGGTCGAGACGTTCTTCATCGTTCAACGCGTGCATCACATGCCGTGGTCGCCGCTTTCAGTGGCGTGTCTCGTTTTGATCTGGGTGATTCCGTTCGTGGTACTGATGAGCGTGCGGACCAAGAAGTCGCCAATCATCCTGGGCACGGTGTCGGCGCTCGGGCTGGTTGGAATCTGGCTCGAGCGTTACGTGCTGGTGGTTCCGTCGCTGTCGCTGGACGCGATTCCGTTCGGGCCGACTCAGTTTCTGATCACGATAGGTTTCCTCGGCGCGTTTCTTATTTGCTCGGTGCCCGGGCTGAACCGCGTTGCCCAAGCCGCGACTTCGGGAGAGCCGGTAGGAGACGACGAGGAATGAGCGGTCGCGGTTCAAATAGTCATTGGATCGCAGCAGTGGCTATTCAAGTGGCTATTGTACTGAGTATCGCCGGATGCTCAGCCGCGGACCATCCGATGACGACGCTCGCGCCAAAATCGGATCTGGCGGACTGGATTCGAAGTCTCTTTTTCGATGTGACTATTTGGGATGCCATCATTTTTGCGATCGTGATCGTCGCTTTCACCCTCGCGGTTTTTGTCTTTTCATCGCGAGTCGGCGAGGCAGCGCCGCCTTCGACTGCG
>DASQJA010000278.1:0-3100 GCA_035631275.1 Bryobacteraceae bacterium | reverse complement strand
CGTCGCGCAAGTCGTGGCGCGCTTGCGGGCCGATTTCGGTGCCTTCTTCGAGCGGATCGCCCATCCTTGCTGCCGCCATCTTCTTGACGAAATGCTGCTCGAAGGACTTGCGGATCGAGGCGACCACGATGAAGCGCTTGGCCGCGATGCAACTCTGGCCGGAATTGATGAGTCGCCCTTTGGCGCAGATCGCGGCCGCTGCTTCGATGTCCGCGTCATCGAGGACAACGTAGGGATCGCTGCCGCCAAGCTCGAGAACGGTCTTCTTCAGTAACGCGCCGGCTTTGCCTGCGACCGCCCGCCCGGCCGGACCGCTACCGGTCAGGGTGACGGCACGTATGAGCGGATGCTGGATGATTTCCTCGACACGACGGCTGCCAACCAGCAAGACGCGAAACAGATTCTCGGGAAAGCCCGCTCGCTTGAAAACCTCTTCGATCGCGAGGGCGCAGCCAGACACGTTGGCCGAATGCTTGAGCACCGCAGCGTTCCCCGCCATCAGCCCCGGCGCCGCGAAACGGAACACCTGCCAGAAGGGAAAATTCCACGGCATCACCGCTAGAACGACACCGAGCGGGTTGAAGGTTACGAAGCTTTTCTCGGCATCGGACGCAACCGGCTCGTCAGCCAGAAAGCGCGCTGCATTCTCGGCGTAGAAATCGCACGTCACGGCGCACTTCTGAGCTTCGGCAACTCCGTCCCGCACCGGCTTGCCCATTTCGTTCGCCATCAGGCGTGCGAAGCTATTCGCTTCGGAGCGCAGGATCTGTGCCGCCTTGCGCATCGGCTCGGCGCGCGCGGCGACTGAAACGCTCCGCCATTCAAGAAATGCCGCGTGAGTGGCGGCTATGACTTCGTTCACCTGCGCAGGCGTCATTTCATCGTAATTTGCGAACGCCTTGCCGGTTACCGGGCTGATGGATTGGAGTGCCATGGGTTAATGATTTGACTTCGCGCGACGTCAAACATTCTCAAGTGGCGAACCGCTCGAATGGAAGAAAGAACATCGCACGTAGAGAAACGAACGTCGGGTGTAGGCAATCATCCTACGCCAACAAATTAATGCGCCGTACCGTGCTGCACCCGGAACTTCGATTCTGCAAGGGCAAACATCGTGATCGGCCAGAATGCTGCGTCACTTTCTACAATTTCAAAGGCTTGCAAAATCCACACCGGAAACTCCTCGATTAGCGCGCAAGTCCAAAAGTCATGTGCTGATTCTTCGACAGGAGTTCTTCATGGCTAACATCGATGTTCGTCACGATAAGCCGACAGCAACAATACGACAGATCCACTGGGGGGCCGCGATCTGGGCCAGCATCATCGCAGGTTTGGTGTTTGCAGTGCTCGAGGTCGCGATGGTGCCTATGATTCAGGGCAAGTCGCCGTGGGCGCCGCTGCACATGATCGGCGCGATCGCGCTTGGTCCAGGAGCGATGTCGTCGCCGGATACCTTCGATCTAGGTATCGTCGCGACCGCAGTCGTGGTTCACCTGGTTCTCGCGGTCGTTTACGGGATCATCCTCGCTTTCATCATCATGCGGATGGATACCGGGATCGCCGTCTTGGTCGGCGGGCTCTACGGACTTGCGCTGTACTTCATCAATTTCTACGGTTTCACCAGATGGTTTCCGTGGTTCGCCGATGCACGTGACTGGATAAGCATTTTCACCCACATCGTGCAAAGCGGCTTGATGGCCTACCTCTACAGGCTTTACAGTCCCGAGCCCGAACCAAGCTGACGGCAATCAGAGCAATTGGACGCCGGGCGCGTCCGGTGAGCGTTGGGCCGTCGCCAGGATCGACGTCCCGATAACAACGAGCTGCGAAATGCAGACCGACAGCGAGTATCTCGATCGCAAGCATCGAGAGATATCTCTGCTCGACAGTTGTCTGTCCGTATCACTCGATCCGACCAGGCCCGGTTCGATCGCCGCCGCGATCGAGCTCAAGTTCCGCTTGGCGGCTCTGCTCAAAGCCGATCAGCTGATCAAGCGCGGGTCGATCACCGAAACCGCGCGACCTCCTGAATACTGGGGAAGCACCGGCCCCTTTGCGTTCAGCTTCGGCTACCAGCGCGCCGATCTCGAGGTGAGCGGTCCGCCCATTTATCCGACGGTGCAGCGCCTCGGCAATGGACACGGCGAGTCGACCATTTACACCGGGTCAGGGATGAGCGCAATCGCTGCGCTGCTCATGGCTTCGCTGCAATTGAACGACACGGTCGACATAGTGGCCCCGGTGGATTGCTACGCCGAAAGTCGTGAGCTGATGAGGAGTTTTGGCTCGCGCATCCGGATAGCGGAGCCACTGTCATACCTGTTCGAAATGGTCGGAGTCGGCAATGCGGCAGCATGCGTTCTCTGGCTCGACTCGTCGACGCGCACCTCGTTCTCGGCGTCGCTGCGGGGTATCGCGCATGGAGTCGATCTGGTGGTGCTCGATACCACCTGTTTTTCACGCCGCTCGGGAAAGATCGCGCATGCGATTCGGCGGGCCTCGCAAATGGGTATCCCGATCGCGCTGGTCCGCAGTCATGCAAAGCTCGACTGTCTCGGAATCGAGTACGGTCGCCTGGGCTCAGTGGTTCTTCTGCAACCGGGTCGAAACGTCGGAGAAAAGGAATCGGATTGGACGGCCAATTTGATTCCAGCAATCCGGAATACGGTGCGCCTCTTAGGCGCAGCTCCGTTGCTCGGGCACTTTCCGCCGTTCGAAAGCAGTGCGGCGTACCAGGACTGCAGTTCGGCGCGCATCGCTTCGATCATGCGTACGACACGCCACTTAGCGCGGGCGCTCAAGTCGCGGCTGCCAACGGCCGATGTCGCGATCTTCCCGCACGGACTTTATCTGACCATCGCCCCGCATCATGCGGCCTGCGTCGACGAGATCAAGCTCGCTGCGAAGGAGATCGCTCAAGAGATGACTGCCCACGGATTGCCGGTCAAGCACGCGGGTTCGTTCGGATTCGATTTCGTAGCGCTAGAGTGGTATCCGGACCCGATTGATCGCGCAAATCTGCTGCGTGTTTGCGGCGGCGATCTGCCGCCCGAACTGGCGGACGAGGTCGGCGATCGCCTTGCTGATTGGTGTTCGCAGC
>DASQJA010000277.1:0-13466 GCA_035631275.1 Bryobacteraceae bacterium | reverse complement strand
TGGCGACAGATTGTCCGAAATCGGAATTGCTGGGACGCACACGAAGCTGGTATTCGATAACAGCGGTGGCGTGTCGACGAAGTAATATCTCCGGCGAGCGCGGCGTTCGTGCCAATCAGTTTCGCAGCCGACGTCGATCGTCAGTCCCCCAAGAGACCGCACGGTAGAATGAACTGGTGCGGTCTCTTTTTTTAGCAGCGGCGCTTGCCGGCTTCGGCAGCCATTTCGCGCTAGGCGATACATACGCCGTTTTGCCTTTTTTCAACACTTCGAATAATTCGAATCTCGATTGGATAGGCGAGAGCTTGGCCGGAACGGTACAGGAAGCGCTCTCGTCAGAAGGGTTGATGACGCTGGAGCGAGACGATCGCGTCGAGGCCTATCGGCGCCTTTCGATTCGTCCGTATTCAGCGTTGACGAAGGCGTCGGTATTGAAGATTGGCGAGGAACTGGATGCTGCGCACATCGTTTACGGCGAGTTCGACGTCACACCCGCTCCCGACCCCGGTTCAACGAGCAAGGGCTCGCTGCACATCACCGCGCGCGTGCTCGATCTGAAAGGCCTTCACGCGGGCCCCGAGTTTCGCGAGACGGGAGCGGTCGAAGATCTGGCGTCACTGCAAAGCCATCTGTCCTGGCAGACGCTGCGCGCGCTCAACCGGACTCTTCCACTGACAGAGGCACAGTTTCAAGAACGGCATCCGCCCGTTCGTCTGGATGCGATCGAGAACTATGTTCGCGGGCTGCTGGCATCCAATCTCGACGACAAACATCGCCTGTTTACTCAAGCGGCGCGGCTCGATCCGCATTATTCGCAACCCTGCTTTCAGTTGGGCCGTCTGCTATGGAAGCGCAAAGAGTATAAAACTGCGGGCGATTGGTTCCAGCGCGTAAGCCCGTCGGATGCTCATTACCGTCAGGCCAATTTCTTCCTGGGACTGTGCCGTTACTACAGTGGCGACTTTGCGGGTGCGCAGAGCGCATTCCAACTCGTAGCTCACACCGTGCCGTTGAGCGAAGTCTACAACGACCTGGGAGCAGCCGAGTCGCGGGCCAGCCTCCCAACGGCGCTCGATAACTTCCGGAAGGCGTTGGAGGGCGATCCGAGCGATCCGGTCTACCAATTCAATGTGGGATACGAGCTGTGGAAGAGGGGAGACTTCGCCGCCGCCGCTGACAATTTTCGCGCAGTACTGGCTCACGACTCGGGCGATGAAATCGCCAGCCGCATGCTCGTCAGATGCGAATCGCGCAGTGGTTCTCGCGCCGGCGATCCTCGTACGGAAGGATTGCAACGCCTGAAAAGTAACTACGAAGAAAGCGCATACTGGCAGTTGAAAGCTGTATTGCAACCTGACAAACCGTGATATCGTCCAGGCTACTTTGGACCGCTCGTCATCGCGACCGAGTAGCGCAAGTTCGATTCAGGGGAACGGTTATAATCCAGTAAGCTCATGCTGGAAGGTTACGGACTCTCCGACCCCGGCTGCGTTCGTCCCAACAACGAGGATTCATTCCTTCTTTCTCCGAAGACGGGTTTGTACTTGGTTGCCGACGGGATGGGCGGCGCGCAGGCGGGAGAACACGCTTCGAAAATCGCGGTGGAGACGGTGGCTTCGTTTATCGAACAGGCGGCCGCCCGCGACGCCGACACCTTGTCGAAGGCGTTCGAGGAAGCCAACCATCGGGTGATGAACGCTGCCGCCAGCGACGCGAATCTGGAAGGCATGGGTACGACGCTGGTCGCCGCCTTGGACAATGGCCAGGAGGTCTTGATCGCGAGTGTCGGCGATAGCCGCGCTTACGTTTATTCGGGCGGCCATTTGACTGGAGTCACCGAGGACCAGACCTGGGTGCACGAGGTGGGCCGTCGTTTAGGGATCGACGAGAACAGCTTGCGCACGCATCCCATGCGCCACGTTTTGACGATGGCCATCGGCGTGAGCCCCGAGCTGCGGGTTCATTCCTATGCGCTCAAGCCCGAAAAAGACGCGCTCATTCTGCTTTCGAGTGACGGGCTGCACGGTGTCGTGGACGCCAACGTGATCTCCAAGACTCTCGAAGGAAATGGTTCGTTGGAATCGAAGTGCCGCCGCCTGATCGACGCTGCCCGCGATGCCGGTGGTCCCGACAATATCACCGCGATCCTTCTTCGCGCCTAGCCTGACAAGGGACGCCTGCACTCCTATTGCACGTTGTACTTGAACGCGAAACGCAGTCGAATCGCGAGGCCCTTGAACTCCGTCGGCAGGGGCGGAAAACGTTCCGCATTGGTGGCGCTGATCGCGGCGACGGCGGCATTGTCGAGGATGCGCGATCCCGAGGTCGTGGCGATCACCAGCTTCGGAACGCCGCCGTTGCGATCGATCTCGAATTCCAGCACCGTCAGACCGCGGCCCCCGTGCCGCGCGCTCTCCGGAATGATCGCAAACCAATTGCGGCGAACGAGCGCGAGAACCTGAGCGAGGTAGGGTTTAAAATCGACGCCCTTCGGATCACTGAGCAACTCGGGAAGAATGCCCTGGCTGGCGGGCGAAGGGGGAAGCTGCGGGCTTGCGGGCAGGTCGGGACGGCTCAAATCGCTGATCGAAGGACTGGTGGGATTCCCGCCGCCCTTGGGCATCTGGTGGATCGCTTCTTCCATCGTCAGCTTTGGTGACGCGAGTTTCGCTTTTCCTTTGTCGCTGTCCTCATTGGCGCCACGCTGTCCCGCCGCATCCAAAGCGAGCTTAGGTTGTTCCTCGGTCTGAATCTTTGGCGGCGCGTTCGGTATACCGGCGGGAGCGGGCAAGGGTTGCGGCGGATTCACTGATGCTTCCAGCTTCGGCGGATCGGTGATATCCGAACCCGGACGCGGCGGCCCCGGCGCCCTCGGCTGCGGCGGTTGGAACGCGCGAACCGCGGGCGTCGCAGGCTCGCGCTTTTGGGTCGGCGGATGCGGGAGCAGGTCCTCGACGTTCACTTCCTTGGCGGGTTTGGCGCGATTCGGCTCCTTTTGCGTGATGTCGCGCGGCGTGATCAGAGTGACGTGATGCAGATTGCTGACGATTTCAGTTGCTTCCTTCGGAGGGGGAGTTTCGAGCGATGCCACCAGGATGAGCAGTGGGACTAGAATCGCGTGGACGGCGAGCGAGGCGACTCCATCGCGCAGCCAGCGCACGGAGCCAGTCTCCTGCTGCCAGTCCAGCAGAAGATTCGGGCCCGAATCGGCATCAAAAGCCATGATCGCGTGCTAAAAAGACGTCCGAACAAGCGCGAACGTTGCCTATCAGAGCGATCGGATGCGTTGCGCGACTAACTCAGTATGCGCTTTGATTTTAGCAAGAACAGCTAA
Source organism: Bryobacteraceae bacterium (assembly GCA_035631275.1). Classification (GTDB taxonomy): domain Bacteria; phylum Acidobacteriota; class Terriglobia; order Bryobacterales; family Bryobacteraceae; genus Palsa-89. The sequence goes on along the minus strand of DASQJA010000277.1, from coordinate 10,132 downwards.
GGCGACATCCAGGGCGCGCAGCGCTTCTTCGCCCGGAACGGCGGGGCGCGCGCGTGTGCGGACCGAATCCGAAAACGATTCGAGCTCCAGTTTTAGAGGCTCGTCTTTCGACACAGGCAACATCTCGAACCCGATTTGTTTCTGTTCGGATACCGTGAACGCGGCGGCTTCCTGCTTCTGGTAATCGAGCGAAATATATTGGTGTGGCTGAAACAGCCGCAGCTTGCGGACCCGCTCGGTGGAGACGCGGCTAGCCGTCAGATTAGCGACGCATCCGCCGGGAAACGCCAGGCGGACATTGGCAATGTCTGCTTTATCGGACAGCACCGAGATACCCGCAGCCTGAATATCCTCCGGCATCGCGCCCACCAAGTCGAGAACGATTTCGAGGTCATGGATCATCAGGTCGAGGACCACGTCGACATCCAGGCTGCGCGGACCTGGCAGGCTGAGTCGATGAATCTCGAAAAACAGCGGAATGGTGACGATCTTTTTCAGTGCGACAACTGCCGGGTTGTAATGTTCGAGATGGCCGACCTGGAGGATCCGGTTGTTGCGCTCGGCTGCTTCCACCAAGCGCTGTGCGCTAGCACGATCCGCGGCGATCGGCTTTTCAACGAGCAGATCGATTCCCTGGTCGAGCAACGCGACACCGGCATCTGCGTGCGCGGATGTCGGAACGGCAATCACCGCAGCGTCAACACAACCCACAAGATCGTTTAGCGACGAGAATGCGCGGCATTTGTGCTCCGCCGCGGCTGAGGCGGCTCGATCGGAGACTACATCGAAAACGCCGATCAATTCCGCGGCAGGCGATTGGCTCAAGAGGCGCAGATGGTGGCGGCCAAAGACGCCTGCCCCAACCACCGCGATTCGAACTTTAGCGCTCATCCCGAGACCTCGCAACCGACGATGGCGATTCCGGCTTGATTTGCCTTGTCGAGCAGTTCGTCGCGGTCGAGCAGCAGCGTGCGGCCTGCGTCCACCGCGAGCGCAGTAGCCCCGCAGCGTTGCATCACCTCGATGGTGCGCGGTCCTGCCACCGGAACGTCGAAGAGCAAATGCCCGCGCCGGCGCGACACTTTTACCAGACGCAGCTGCTTTCCGTTGACTAGTGAGGCAGCGCGCTCGAGCATCGCATCGGTGCCTTCCATTGCCTCCACTGCCACGCAGGCGCGATCGCAGATCGCAACGCTTTGCCCGACGTCCACGCTCGCCAGCGCGTTTGCGATGCGTCGGCCATAGGCGATGTCGCGATCTTCATCCGAAGAAGGGTTTCGCTTGGTCAACGCGCCAGTTCCGGCTAGCAGTGGTTTGAGCAACAGCGTCGAATCGGCCAATTGAATACCTTCGTCAGCGAGCACTTTGGCAACGCCTCCAATCAGCGCGTCGGTGTTCTTCTCGCGGAGCGACGCCAGCAGTTTCACCAGACGCCAGTCCGGCCGGATCGACGAAAAGATGCTGGCATGCCTCACCTGGCCCGCCATGATCACTTCGCGGATTCCTTCCTGCTTCAGAATCTCGATCAAACGGCTGAGCTCGCCGATCGAAATCCAATGGCAGCGCGCGGCGAGCTTCTCGATTTCCGGCGAGGCTTCTTCCTTCAGCCCGATGGCGACCACCTCGTCGCCGAGCGAGCGCGCCGTTTCCAGCGCCAGCACCGGGAATCGCCCGTTGCCGGCGATCATCCCGTATTTGCTCATTTCACGAATCCGCGTTCCGAAGATGCGATGAACGCCAGCAACTCCTCGACCTCCGGGCCCATTTTCACTTCCGCGGAGATCCGATCCACGGCCTGCCTCGTGTTTAAGCCGGATTTCGTCAAAAGCCGGAAAACCTTGTGCAATTCGGCAATCGTCTCGGCGCTGAACCCGCGGCGCTCGAGTCCGGTTTTGTTCTCGCCGAAAGTTTTCACCTCGCGCGGGCTCACCGTCATCGAAAATGGCAACACGTCCTGGGTCACGACACTGTACCCGCCGATCATCGCATGCCGCCCAACGCGGCAGAACTGGTGGACACCGCTGAACGCCCCGATCACGGCCCAATCGCCGACCACGACATGTCCGGCAAACGTTACTCCGTTCGCAATCACCGTGTGGCTGCCGATACGCGCATCGTGTCCAAGATGCGCGTAGGCCATGATCAGATTGTCGTCACCCATTTCCGTAACGAGCCCGCCGCCTTGCGTGCCGCGATGAATCGTAACGAATTCGCGAATCGTGTTCCGGTTTCCGATGCGCGTTTCGGCAGGCTCGCCTTTGTATTTCAGATCTTGCGAGGCGACGCCGATACTCGTGTACGGATAAATGAGATTGTTATCGCCGATGGTAGCGGTGCCGTCGAGATATGCATGCGCCATCAAGCGGGTTCCGGCGCCGATCTCAACATTGGCACCGACGATGCAGTAGGGCCCGACCTCGGCCGATTCTGCGATGTGCGCGCTTGGGTCTACGATGGCGGTAGGATGAATCGCCATGCGCCGCTAGACGGGCTGTTCCTCTACGGCGGCCGGCTCAGGGTGCGGCTCACGATCCGCCAGCTTGCACATCAGCTCAGCCTCCGCCATGACCAAACCATCCACAGTCGCTTGCCCGTGCATCTTCGCGACGCTCGCCTTTCGCTTGGTGACTTTCATCTCGATGCGAAGTTGATGACCTGGCAGTACCGGGCGGCGAAATTTCGCTTCTTCCACGGAGGCCAGCAGAACCAACTTGTTTTTGCGGTCTGGGATGCTTTTCAAAACGAGCACGCCGGCCACCTGCGCCATCGCTTCTACAATCAGCACACCGGGCATCACGGGGAATTCCGGAAAATGACCGCTGAAGAACGGCTCATTGATGGTGACGTTCTTGATTCCCACGATGCGCTCTTCTTCCAATTCCAGAATCGCGTCCACGAGCAGCATCGGGTAGCGGTGCGGCAAAATCTCGCGAATCGCCTGAATGTCTAGAATTGCCATGGGAAGTGGCTATTATAACAAGCGATGAATACGTTCCTCAGGTTTGCGCGCTCGAAACAATCTGACCTCATCGCGTTGATTTGCGAATTGGTGGAATGCGAGTCGCCGAGCGATGACGCGCGGGCGGTGAATCGATTTGTCGACCTGCTGGCGGCCAAATTGAAGGGGCTTGGCCGCGTACGGACTTATCCCGGAGGGCGTTTCGGGCGTCACCTACGATGCGAGTTAAGCATTCCTGGACCGCGCAAGCGCCTGGACGGAAGTATTCTTGCCTTGGGTCATTCGGATACGGTCTGGCCGATGGGCACGCTCGCGCATATGCCTTTTCGGCAGAAAAGTGGGCGATTATGGGGACCCGGTGTGCTGGACATGAAGTCAGGTATCGCGTTTTTTTTGTACGCTGCACATGCAGTCCGCGAACTGGATGTTCCTGTCGCGCGCCGCGTCGTCTTGCAAGTGAATGCCGACGAAGAAGTGGGAAGCGAGACTTCGCGCCCCCTGACCGAAGAAGCCGCACGCTCGAGCGACGCAGTGCTGGTCCTCGAACCCGGCACCGGCCTCGAAGGAAAACTGAAAACTTCCCGCAAGGGTGTCGGTGATTACACGGTTCGAGTGAAAGGCCGCGCGTCGCACGCCGGAGTGGATTTCCAGAACGGTGCGAGCGCAGTCCTCGAATTGGCCCGGCAAGTGGAGCGAATCGCAGGATTCACGCAACTCGAGCGCGGGCTGACAGTAAATCCAGGAATCATATCGGGTGGAACGCGAACAAACGTTGTCGCAGCCGAGGCAACAGCGGAAGTCGACATTCGCGTGACGCGAATGAAAGACGCGCCCGCGCTCGACAAGAAATTCCGCGCGCTGCGGCCCTTCGACAAGCGCTGCACGATTCACGTCGAGGGCGGGTTGAACCGCCCGCCGATGGAGCGCGCTCCTGGAATCGCAAAGCTGTTCAAAACCGCGCACGCCTTGGCGGGAGAAATAGGTGTGGAACTCGAAGAGTCGGCAACCGGCGGCGGCTCGGACGGAAATTTCACCGCGGCTCTCGGCATCCCGACACTGGATGGACTCGGCGGCGTTGGTGAAGGCGCCCACGCCGTCAACGAGAGCATCCTCATCAATCGGATCGCCGACCGCACCGCGCTACTCGCGATGCTGATCTCTTCGCTATGAGCAGGCTTGCCGCGCAGCGCGAGCCAGATCGTCCTCTTCCGTTCCAAGCACGGTTCTCAGATCGAGCAGCAGCCAGCCATCTTCGATCCGCGCCACTACCGGAGGATCCGACGACCTGAGCCGCCGCTCTGCCTCCACGACGTCGGCGCACTCCATCGCAATTAGCCAAGTCGGCAGCGGCTGTTCCGGCGTCGCGCCGCCCCCGACCAGCGATTGTCCCTGGACCAAACGCGCGGGAATACCCTCCAGCCGCGAGATGAAATTCGCAGCACGTGCACGCAGATCCTCGCTCGACGCTGCGATCATCGTCAGCGCGGGGATGCAGTCCCAGCGCTCCAACAAAAGATTCCGCAGCGTGACTTCGAGAGCCTGGTAAATCAACTTGTCGAGACGCAGCGCGCGAAACATCGGATTTCGCCGCAAGCGCGCGACGAGTTTCTCATCCCCTGCGATGATTCCTGCCTGTGGACCGCCCAGCAGCTTGTCGCCACTGAATGAAACCAGGCTCGCGCCGGCCTGCAAGCTTTCAGAGACCAGCGGCTCGTCGATACCGAACGCGCGCAGATCCACGATGCAGCCGCTGCCCAAGTCCTCGTAAACTGGAATATCGCGCTCTTTGCCGAGTGCGGCCAGCTCGCGCAACGACGGCCGCGCGGTGAAGCCTTCGATGCGAAAGTTGCTAGGATGAACGCGCAACAACAGACGTGTCCGATCGTTGATCGCGGCGCGATAGTCTTCGATGCTTGTGCGATTCGTCGTGCCCACCTCACGCAGAATTGCACCCGAACTGCGCATGATCTCTGGGATGCGAAACCCGTCGCCGATCTCGATCAACTCGCCGCGCGACACCACGACCTCAAAGCCCGCGGCAAGTTCGTTCAGCGCGAGATAAATGGCGGCGGCATTATTGTTCACTGCGATGCCTGGAGCGCCCACCAGCCGCTCGAGCAGCTCGGCGACATGCACGTCCCGCTTACCCCGCGCGCCTCGCATGAGGTCATACTCAAGATTCGAGTAACCGGATAACGGCTGGAAAGGCGCGAGCGGAGCGCGCCCCAGATTTGTATGCAACACCACACCCGTCGCGTTGATCACATGGCGCAGCGAAGGAGCTTCCAATCGTGCGAGGTTTCGTTCGACGCCTGACTCGATCGTGCCGATGCTTCCATTTCGGCCGGCTCGTATCTCACCGCGCACTTCATCCAGAACGCGGCGCGCCTCGCTGACGATCAGCTTCCGTGGAAAACGGCGCTCCAAGTGCGCCAGCGCGGTGACAACCTGATCGACCGAGGGAAGATCGCGCAATTGGAGCTGTACCGGCACAGCAACCATGCTATCTTCCTTTCTTCATGGACGCCATACGGGTAGTGGTGATCTCGAACCCTACAGCCAGTTACCTCCGATTGCTCGATCGTCTCCCGGAGCCAGTCACGATCCATACGGGAAACGACCCTGCATTTCTCACCGAGCACGCTCGAGACGCGGATGTAATCTTGGCGGGCGGTTTGAATCCAAATCTGCTTCGCACCGTCCTCCCAACGGCGAAGTGCGTTCGTTGGGTGCATTCGATGTGGGCGGGGGTCGATAAGCTCCTGTTCCCGGAGCTCATCGCGAGCCCAGCCGTGCTCACCAATGGACGAGGTGTTTTCAAGGACGGGCTCGCGGAGTTCGCCGTGGCCTCGATTCTCTTTTTCGCAAAGGACCTGCGGCGGTTGATTCGCAACCAGGAAGCCGGTCGCTGGGAACAGTTTGACGTGTTCGAAGTGCGCAAGCAGGTGCTGGGCGTTGTTGGATATGGAGAAATCGGACGCGAATCAGCGCGGCTGGCGCGCGGACTGGGAATGAAGGTTTATGCCATGCGTCGCCGCGCGCCAGAGCCCGACTCCTACGTCGATCGCATGTTCCCCTTGACCGAACTGCGCGATATGCTGGCGCTCTGCGACTATGTCCTGGTCGCCGCTCCGCTCACCGAAGAAACGCGCGGGATGATCGGTGAGGCGGAATTGGCCGCCATGAAGACGTCGGCCGTAATCATGAACTTGGGCCGCGGTCCGGTGATTGTAGAGGCGGCGCTCATTGCCGCGCTCGAGAAGGGCCAGTTGAGGGGCGCGTCGCTCGATGTTTTCGAAACCGAGCCGCTGCCCGTCGGCCATCCCTTTTATGGAATGCCGAACGTCTTGCTATCGCCGCACTCAGCCGACCACACCGTGGGATGGCAGGATCTGGCGATGTACAAATTCATCGAGAATTTCCAACTCTTTCGCGACGGCAAGCCGCTCGGCAACATCGTAGACAAGAAAGCCGGATATTGATGGACGTTCAATTCACAGACATTCAAGCCGCGGCGCAGCGCATCGCAGGAATCGCGCATCGCACCCCTGTTTTCACTTCGCGCACGTTCGATTCACTCGCCGGCGCCAAGGTTTTCTTCAAGTGCGAGAATCTCCAGCGCGGCGGTGCGTTTAAAATACGCGGCGCGGCGAACTTCGTCTATTCGATTCCCAAAGACCAGCTTGGGCGCGGCGTGGTCGGGTTTTCTTCCGGTAATCACGCGCAGGCTGTCGCCATCGCGGCGGCCTCCGTCGATGCTCCGGCCACGATCGTGATGCCGGCCGACGCACCGGCGCTGAAACTCGAAGCCACGCGAGGTTACGGTGCGCGCGTTGTCACCTACGAGCGCGCGACTGAGAGCCGGGAAGCGATCAGCGAAAGAATCTCGCGTGAAAGCGGCGCAACTCTAGTCCCGCCGTTCGATCATCCCTGGATCATCGCCGGCCAGGGAACCGCCGCCGTGGAGTTTCTTCAGGAAATCGCCGACCTCGACGCGCTCGTGGTTCCGATCGGCGGCGGCGGGCTGATCTCCGGCAGCGCGATCGCCGCCAAGGCCCTCCGGCCGTCGATCCGCGTTTTCGGGGTGGAGCCGCAGGACGCGAACGATACGCTTCTTTCGCTGCGCGCCGGATCGCGCGTCGAGATTCCTCCGCCTCACACGATCGCCGACGGACTGCGAGCGCCGAAACCAGGCGCGATTACATTTCCGATCATTCAGAAGCTGGTTGAGGACGTCATCCTGGTGAGCGACCACGAGATTCGCAACGCTGTGAAATGCTTGCTCACACGAATGAAAATCGTGACCGAACCGAGCGGCGCTGTCACAGCGGCCGCGCTCCTGGGCCGTAAGTTACCTTCAGGCATCCAGCGCGTGGGCGCAATTCTATCAGGCGGCAACGTCGATCTAGAGATCCTGCAAAAGCTCGCTTAGAGCACTGTCGATAGACCTTCTCCGCACGCTACCCAAACCTGCGGCAAGGTCAGGCGCGTTCCTGATAGGTGCCTTCCGCCGTGCTCACGCGGATCTTTTCGCCCTCATTGATGAACGGCGGCACCTGAACTACCAGTCCGGTCTCCAGCTTGGCAGGCTTGGTCACGTTTGAAACGCTCGCGCCCTTCAACCCCGGCTCTGTCTCCACCACAGTCAGATCCACTGTCGGCGGCAACTCCACGCTGATCGGCGTGCCTTCGAAGAACTCCACGTTGACTTTGAGTTGCGGGATCAAGAATTCGACGCCGTCGCCGAGAATGTCCTTGGTCAGGTGCATCTGCTCGAAATTCTCGGTGTTCATGAAGTAGTAGTATTCGCCGTCGTCGTACAAATACTCCATTTCATGTTCTTCCAACGCTGCGCGCTCTACCCGATCTTCCGACGAGAAGCGATGCTCGATCATGGTACCGCTAGAGAGCTTGCGCATCTTGGCTTGTACGAACCCGCGCAGGTTACCGGGCGTGCGATGCTCGGTCTTGAAGATGGAGTACAGCTCGTTATTGAACTTGATCACCATGCCCGGGCGCAGTTGTGTTGCGGAAATCATGAAACTCCTTGTGTCGATTGGACTTGGAAACTACCAGTATATCAAGCGGAAAGGAGCAGAGGAGTACAGGAGCAAAGGAGGCTGAAGATGCTGCAAAATAATGTCACCCCTTAACTGCAACGGAATTCTGTCACCCTCTGCCAAGCTGGAGGGTGATCGAGTTGAGCCAAAGGGAGTTGCAGCGGGTGAAGGTGATCGAGAACGCGGTAGCGGGTCGTTTCACGGTGGCCGAGGCAGCCAGGTTGTTAAGCCTGAGCGAGCGCCAGGTCAAACGGCTGAAGCGACGATGCGTGCCGGGTGAGGTGGATTGGGTGAAGCACGGCAATCGGGGAAAGCGGCGGCCGTGGCGGATTGCCGAGCGGGTTCGGGCTAAGGTGCTGAGGCTGGCTGAAGGCAAGTACGCCGGCTTTAACGACTCGCATTTTACGGAGAAACTGCTGGAAGCCGAAGGCATGGAGTTGAGCCGCGAGACGGTACGACGGATCTTACGCCGGGCGGGACGGCCTTCACCCCAAAAGCGGCGGGCGCCGCGATATCGGTCGCGACGGGAACGGCGACCCCGGAAGGGGATGATGGTATTGACCGACGGCAGTCGGGAGCGGTGGTTGGAAGATCGTGGGCCGGCGCTGACGCTTATCGGGTTTCAAGAAGACGCCACCAGCGAGGTGCTGGCAGGGCGCTTCCAACTGGAATGCGAGGATACCGTGGGGTATCTGCGGGTTCTGCGCGCCATGGTCGAGGAGCATGGGGTACCGTTGAGCCTCTATCGAGACCGGCATAGCGCATTCCAGCGCAACGACGATCACTGGAGTGAAGAGGAACGGTTGGCCGGGCGGCAAGAGCCGACGCAGTTGGGGCGGGTGCTGGAGGAGTTGGGGATCGAGCAGATCGCGGCGCTGACGCCGCAGGCGAAGGGCAGAATCGAGCGGCTGTGGAAGACTTTCCAGGATCGTTTGCGCAGCGAACTGCGGCTGGCGAAGGCAAAAACGGTGGAGCAGGCGAACGCGGTTCTGGCGCGGTTCCTGCCGGAATACAATCGGAAGTTCGCGAAAGCGGCGCGGGAAACGGCCAACGATTTTCGGGAGCTCGACAAAAGCGTGAACCGGGATCGGCTGTTCAGCCTGCGGTATGAGCGCACGGTGGGGCATGATCACACGATCAGCTTCGGGGCGCGAATCCTCCAACTGCCAGCGGCAATCGGCCCGCAGGGCTACGCCGGAAAAAAGGTGGAAGTCAGTCACCAGCTCAATGGCGAGTTGCATATCTGGCTGGGAGACAAGCGTCTGCTCCAGTGCCCGATGCCGATCGAGTATACGCCCGGCATGGCGCCCAGGCGGCCGGAGATGCGACCGAAAACGGCAGTGAAGAAGAAACGTCCGCGAATTTATGTGTTGGGCGGTCGCGCTGCGGTGGCGGTGCGCTGAATGGTTCTTACCTTGCGCCGCAGGCGGTCGGGGCTGTGGGGAAGTGGGAATCCTGGTTTTGGATTTCCACTTCCCCATTGCCCCATTGAGGATTCTTGGTCTTTGTTTTTTTGATTTTTGTGTTTGTAAGGAACGGTCGTCGGAGTTGTGGAACTGTGGAAATCTCGCCTGCCTTTGCGAGATTTCCATCATTTCCACAACTTGCCTGGGTGACAGAATCTTGTTGCAGTTAGGGTGTCATTTTATGGTTGCATCAACAGCCGCCGGCGTGCCCGAACCATTCGCGCTACCCTACTTTCGAGCCATGCCCCTTCAGAACCGCGTCTCTCCTTACGGCGACCTCTTCCGCACTCCCGCCCGCGGCACGATGATGGGCAACCGCGGCGGCCCCATCCACAACGGGAACCGTGAAATCGTCCGCCCCTTCCTCAACCGCCGCTGGATCGCCTGCGTCCTCGAATTCCGCGGCCGCCGGCGCGTCGTCATGTCCCCTCACCGCTACACGGAGCTTTTCTTCCTCGACGAGGCGACCGCCTTCGCCGCCGGGCATCGGCCCTGTGCCCTGTGTCGCCGTGCCGACTACAACAGGTTCGTGGCTTTCTGGCAGGAGCTCCACCCGGGTCAGGTCGGGGCGGACGCGATGGACGAGCAGCTCCACGAAGAGCGGCTCACCTCAGCGGCGCGCGCGAGCGATCGCCAGCGTGTAATCC
>DASQJA010000276.1:0-2371 GCA_035631275.1 Bryobacteraceae bacterium | reverse complement strand
CAGAGCGCGGCTACGCGGCGTATTGGTCGGAAGCATTTCGCCCGTACCTGCGAGCCGCGGCCGGACAATTTTCGCCCAAGCATCGATCGGTCACGGGACGCTGGTTACGCTAGGAATGCCCTGCGTCGCGCCGTTAAACAGAATGGCAACAGACGGAGTTCCGCCTATCTCCGTCCTGCGAAAGTTGACGAACACAGCGCACTCGACGAGTGCATCGTATTGCTCAGGACAACGAGCCTTGAACTCGAACGGATCGTTGATCTGCAGCACGAGCAACTGACCCGGTTTCACAGTAATCGCCGACATGCCGTCTTCAGGCGTGCCGACTGACGTCATGCTGTCGATCCACGCGTCCATGTTCTTGCCGTAAAAACTCGGGAACCCCAGCGTTTCTTGGAACACCTGGTGGAAGCTCGACCAGTCAGTGATTTTCTCAACCGGGACCCTTACAACTAGCGGGTCCAGCCTAACTCGCCTTTGTTTGCGGCCGACGCTTACTGGCTTTATCTTCGCTGATGGCTCGCGCCAAAAGCGTCTTGATAACTGCCTGCCTGCTGATGTTCAAACGAGCAGCCCGTTCGTCAAGTTCAGACAACATCCCTTGAGTCAAATCGACGTTGACTCAGTGCACAGGCCTCCCGCCAGTGAACGGATTCGTGAAAAATCCAGAGAAGTCTTCGCCTCGCGTCGCCATTCCGGCGATCTCCACCCCGTGATCGTTTTCTTGGAATTGGACCTTTTCGGCATGGCTTATCTGATGGCATTGTTATAGCAAAAGGAGCGGGCGTTCAACGGCGCTTCAACTCCTTCGCCAAATCCTCGTACTGATCCGTCGCGATGAAATCCACGCCCGCATCGATCGCGGCTCGCCAGCGAATGCGCGCGGCTTCGATGGATCCAAAGTTGTAGCCTTGGCTCCAGCCGTGGTCGTCGCCTTCCGGAAAACCGTCCAGCGTGTAAAAGCGAATCCAGTAACCGAGCTTATGGGCATGATCCACTAAGGCGCGAAGGCGTTTGGCGTCCGCTGCAGTCCAGTCGCCCGCGCGCGGCTCGCCGCCCTCCTCCACGACGTACCAGGAGTTGTTCCACCAGCGACGGTAGTTGGTCGGCCGGTCGGTCAGAAGCTTTTCCGGAGCCAACGTCGCTTCATAATGGGCACGCTCTTCACGCGAATCGCCTGGAATTTTCGCCGTATGCGCCGACCCGAACAGCCTCAACTTCGCTCCAACCCGCACTTGATTGAAAAACACCTCTTCCTGCGAGTCGGAATCTTCCGTCACCACCAGCACCGGCTTCCCGTCGAGTTCAGCCAGCTTGTGCGGGTCAGCCGCTTTCGGCGCTGTCGTGATCCAGCCCTCATATTCGCCAAGCAACTCCCACACCGCATGCAGCAGCGGCGGACTCACGCTCTTGAAATCGAAATGCAAAACGATCAGGGGCCACCGCGCACGATCGTTGTCCGCGAGAGCCTTCTCCACGATGGGCCGCACGCGCTCAAAAAAATATGAGCGCAGCGTCGGCTCGGAACCATCCGCCTCGGCTCGGTGCGTCACCACCACGCGGCCCGCGCCAGTCGCGGGATCCACATACCACGTCAAATCCTGCTCTATCGACACCGGGAACCCGTTTGCAAGCGCGCGATCGACCCGGTCGCTCCAGCGCCCGTCATATGGATAGCAGTTGTGCGCATCGAGTACCGGCCGATTGTGATTCAGAAAATCGAGCGGCGCCGGCTGCGCCCACAACGCCGCGCTCAGCAACAAGCCAGCTAGGAGTCTCATTGAAACCACCGTAACACCAGCGTCATCGACGCTTGATGAGAAAATGATGAACCGGGAGAAAAAATCTGAAATCAGCGGACGTGATCATCGTTGGCGGCGGTATCGTAGGCTCGAGCATCGCCTATCACCTCACCGAAGCCGGATGCCGGAGCGTCGTGGTACTCGAGCGCGAGGCGCACCAGGGCAAAGGCTCGACCGGAAAAAGCATGGGTGGCGTGCGCGCGCAGTTCACCACGGCGGTGAACATCCAGATGTCGCTCTACTCGATCCCCTTTTACGCCCGCTTTGATGAAGTGATCGGCCATCCGTCCGGCTACAAACCACAAGGCTATCTTTTCGTCGCCACCGAACCGCGGCACATGGACTACTTGCGCGCCAACTACGCGCTGCAAGTCTCCCTCGGTCTCAAATCGGTTCAGCTTCTCGCGCCTAACGACGTCGCGCGCCTCGCCCCCGAAATCCGCCACGATGACGTCCTCGGCGGCAGCTTCTGCTCCACCGACGGCTTCGTCGACCCCTACAGCGTTATGAACGGCTTCATGCAAAAAGCCATCGAACGCGGCGCCGAGTTGATGCGCGAAACCGAAGCG
>DASQJA010000275.1:0-8508 GCA_035631275.1 Bryobacteraceae bacterium | reverse complement strand
TAGAACAAGTAGAAGCCAGAATTTGCGACGCCGCGGCGCGCGCGGGACGCCAGCGGTCCGACATCACATTGCTTGCGGTAACCAAGAAATTTCCCGCTTCGGTGATTCGGGAAGCTTACAGTCTGGGGCTGCGCGAGTTCGGCGAAAACTACGTGCAGGAGTTCGATTCGAAACTTGGCGAGTTGGCCGATTGTGTGGAAGCGCGCTATCACCTGATCGGCCATTTGCAGTCGAATAAAGCAAAGAAAGCTGCGACGATTTTCGGCGTAATTCAGACCGTGGATACGCCGAAACTCGCGCAGCGCCTCGAACAGGAACCGCGCGCGCTGGACGTCATGATCGAAATGAAGCTGTCGCCCGAGGAGGCCAAGGCCGGGGCAAGTCCGGACGATTTGCCCGAGCTGATCGATTCGATTCGTGCCTGCCCGCATCTGCGATTGCTAGGCCTAATGACCATGCCGCCATGGTCCGATGATCCAGAACCCTCTCGACCGTACTTCGCGAGGCTGCGGGAATTGGCGGAAAAGCATCGCCTGCCGCAACTATCGATGGGCATGTCGCACGACCTCGAAGTGGCGATCGAGGAAGGGTCGACGATGGTGCGTGTCGGTACTGCGCTGTTCGGCCCGCGGAGAAAAGATTGAAGGTCGGGTTTCATTCGCCGCTGCCTCCCGCGCGAACCGGGGTTGCGGACTATTCGGCCGCGCTGCTGCGCGCGTTGCGCCCACTCGGGCAGGTGGAGGTAAACGCGCGCCAAGCTGACGCTCATTTATACCACCTCGGAAACAACCGGCTGCATGAGGAAATTTACCGGCGCGCACTGGTGGTTCCGGGGGTGGTGGTGCTGCACGACGCGGTGCTGCATCATTTCCTGTTGGGGACGCTCAGCGAGAACGAGTATGTCGCGGAGTTTGCTTACAACTACGGGGCCTGGAGCGAGGATCAGGCGCGACGGTTGTGGCGAAATCGCGCACGCTCGGCTGCCGACCCGCAGTATTTCCGTTACGCGCTCTTGAAGCGGGTTGTAGAGCGGTCGCGCGCCGTGGTGGTCCACAATCCCGGTGCCGCGCAGATGGTTCGCGAACATGTTCCCTCGGCCGTGATCCACGAGATTCCGATGTTGTTCGAGAAGCCGGCCGAGACTCCCGCGCCCTTCGAGCTACTGCGGCTGCGGCAGAAGATGGGAATCGCGTCGCGCACTTTCGTTTTCGGCGTCTTCGGACATTTGCGCGAATCGAAGAGACTCGCGGCAGTGTTGCGAGCGTTCGAGCGGGTGCGACGCGCGCTGCCAATAGCGCTATTGGTGGCGGGCGACTTCGGTTCGTCCGATCTCGCACGCGCGGTTGCGCCGTTTCTAAGACCGGATCGCGGCATCTACCACATCGGATTCACCGAAGAACCGGACTTTGCGTTGTACACAGCGGCTGCCGGCGCTTGCATCAATCTGCGTTATCCGGCGGCGGGCGAAACCTCTGCGATTTCCATCCGGTTGATGGGCGCTGGAAAGCCAGTGATTATGACGAGCGGGCTCGAGACGTCGCGATTCCGGGAGACGTCGTGTCTGCGCGTGGACCCTGGTGTGCCAGAAGAGGAGATGCTGGCTGAATACATGCTGCTGCTGGCGAGTTCGCCGTTCGATGCGGAGCGGATCGGCCGATCGGCGGCGGCGTTTATCGGCGAGAACCATGCACCCGGTCGCGTAGCGCGCGCGTACTGGCAGGCGCTGACGGCGTAAGGCAGACGCTTGGTATCATAAGACCTAACCGGGGAATCGCAGTAAACTCCGTGATGAAAACAATTTCAGCGCTGTTATGGGCGGCCGTTATGCTGCATGCGGCGTCTGGTAGCGGGTACCAAAAACTGCTGCACGTGCGCGTGCCGATGCGCGACGGCGTGAAGCTGGACACGAACGTATTCCGCCCTTCGGGGAACTACCGCTTTCCAGTAATTCTGGTCCGCACGCCATATGGAAAAGGCGCGGAGATCCCGCCTGGATATTCTGCATTTCTCAATCACGGCTACACGCTCGTGATGCAAGACGTGCGCGGGCGTTACGCTTCGCAAGGCGTGTTCGACGCGCTCAAGCAGGAAGGTCCGGACGGCTACGACACGCTGAACTGGATCGCGGCGCAGCCTTGGTCGAATGGCAAGATCGGCATGATGGGTGGGTCCTATCTGGGGATCGCGCAGTGGCGCGCGGCGCTGCTGAGCAATCCGCATTTGAAGGCGATCTTTCCGGTGGTGGCGGGCGCAGATGATTATTTCGACCGCTTTTATTCGCCCGGCGGCGCGACCAAGCTGGGGCATCGGTTGTTGTGGTTGTCGTTGAACATGACGGCGCCGGGAGTCGAAACGCCGAGCTTCGATAGTTACGTTTCCCATTTGCCTTTGCGCACTTCCGACCGCGCAGCCACGCGACAGACCGTGAAGTTGTACCAGACAATTCTCGATCACCCGTCGTATGACGCGTTCTGGAAAGAGCAAAGCGTTCTCGCCAATATCGAGCAGGTGCGCGTACCGGTGTTTCAAGTAGGCGGCTGGTACGACAACTACGCCGAAAGCGAGTTGCTGGCGTTCAGCGCGCTGCACAAGACCGCTGGGCCGGATGGCAAGAATCGCATCCTGATCGGCCCGTGGGCGCACAACATGTCGATCCCGTTCGCCGGTATCAATTTCGGCGACGATTCGTCCGCCCCAATTCGCGGATATCAGATCGCGTGGTTCGACCGCTGGTTGAAAAACACGGCTAAAGATACGGCCGACGACGCGAAGCACTACGCACACGAGGCGTGGCACGCGAAGCTGGCGATCGTGGATGAAGCGCCGGTGAACATCTTCGTGATGGGCGTGAATCGCTGGCGCGATGAAGATGAGTGGCCGCTGGCGCGGACGCGCTACAGACCGCTCTATCTGGCAAGTAACGGTGATGCGAACACGCTCGCCGGCGACGGCAAACTGGAGTGGCGTATGCCGAGGAAATCGGCGGCGGACCATTTTAGTTTCGATCCGCGCGATCCGGTACCGACTCGCGGCGGCGCGGTGTGCTGCGACCCGAAGATCTTTCCATGGGGGCCGATGGATCAGCGCGATGTGGAAAAGCGGCCGGACGTACTGGTCTATACCAGCGAGCCTCTGAAAAAGGATCTGGAAGTCACAGGGCCGATTCATGTCACCTTGTACGCGTCGACTTCGGCCCCGGATACGGACTTCACGGCCAAGCTGGTAGACGTCTTTCCGGACGGAGAAGCGCGCAATCTCACGGACGGGATTCTGCGAGTCCGCTACCGGAATGGCCTCGACAGGCCGCAGCTAGCCAAGCCGAGTGAGATTTATCCGTTGAGCATTGACGCGGGCGTAACCAGCAACGTATTTCTCGCAGGGCATTCGATCCGGGTGGAGATCTCGAGCAGCAATTTTCCGCGGTTCGATCGGAATCCGAATACGGGACGGCCTTTCGCGAACGAAACGCAACTTGAGCGCGCCCTGCAAACCGTGTATCACGGCGGCGTGTATGCATCGGAGATCTTGCTTCCCGTGATTCCGGCCGTGCGCGAAGTGACTTCCGTGAGCGGCGCAGGCCATGAGGCAGTGGCGAAGAACGCAGTCAAGCCACTGCCGACAGCTAAGTAGTTTTTCCAACGGCGCACGCACACGCCTCAGGATATTCCCGATGCTACAATCATCTGCGCGAGGATTATGGAAGAATCCCAACAACCGGCTGTCGATTCCCACATGATGACCACGGCTTTCACGCTCGATGGTTACCATATCGAAAAAAATCTGGGAATCGTTCGGGGCATTATCGTGCGGTCCCGCTCGATTTTCGGAACCGTCGGAGCCAGTCTCCAGACGCTGGTGGGCGGCGACATCACGCTGTTCACCAACTTGTGCGAGGAGACACGCATGCACGCCTACCAGCGCATGGCCGAACACGCTGCCCAGATGGGTGCGAACGCGGTGATCGGCGTGCGTTATGACGCCACGGAAATCATGCAGGGTGTAACGGAAGTGCTCTGCTATGGAACCGCTGTGGTGGCAACACCTGCGCGTTAACTGCGTCTACCAGACGTGAGCACACCTCGTTACCTCTGCATCCACGGCCACTTCTACCAGCCGCCAAGGGAGAATCCATGGCTCGAGACCATCGAGCTGCAGGACTCGGCCTATCCCTATCACGATTGGAACGAGCGAGTAACCGCCGAATGTTATGCCCCGAATGGCGCGTCGCGCATCTTGAGCGGTGAAGGCCGGATCGCGAAAATCGTCAATAACTACGCGGGCATCAGCTACAACTTTGGCCCCACACTGCTGAGCTGGATGAAGGACCACGGCCCGTTTACGTACCGGGACATTCTGGATGCCGACCGAACCAGCGCGCAACGCTTTTCCGGTCATGGCTCGGCGATGGCGCAGTGCTACAACCACATGATCATGCCGCTCGCGAACACCCGCGACAAGCGAACGCAGGTGCGCTGGGGCATCGAGGACTTTCGCTCTCGCTTCGGCCGGGATCCTGAGGGTATGTGGCTTCCGGAAACGGCGGTGGATCTGCAGACTCTGGATATTCTGGCTGAGCATGGCATCAAGTTCACCGTGCTGGCGCCCTCGCAGGCGAAAACCGTGGATGGCGAGGACGTCAGTGGACAGCGCGTCGACCCGACGCGCGCTTACCGTCAAAAGCTCCCATCGGGACGGGAGATCAGCCTGTTCTTCTACGACGGCCCTATCGCGAGGGCCGTGGCGTTCGAAGGACTGCTTGCCAATGGCGAGCGCTTCGCGCAGCGCTTGCTCGACGCTTTCAACGATCAGCGCGACTGGGCGCAGCTCGCTCACATTGCGACCGATGGTGAAACCTATGGCCACCATCACGCGCACGGCGACATGGCGCTGGCATTTGCGCTGGAACATATCGAGTGCAAGGGGCTGGCCAAGCTTACGAATTACGCAGAATATCTGGAGCACTTCCCCCCCACGCACGACGTCGAGATCCTGGAGCGGACAGCATGGAGCTGCGTGCACGGCGTAGGACGCTGGAGCGCCAACTGCGGCTGCAACTCGGGAGGCCACAGCGATTGGAACCAGGAGTGGCGGGCGCCCCTGCGCGGAGCGCTCGATTGGCTGCGCGATGAAATCGCTCCGCTCTTCGAGCAAAACGCGGCTCGTTATCTGAAGAACCCGTGGGCCGCGCGCGATGAGTATATCCAGGTGATTCTGGATCGGTCCGAGGAGAACCGAAACCGGTTTCTGTCGCAGCACTTGCGCCGCAAAGCCCTGCCGCGACAGGATCGGGTGAAAGTGTGGAAGCTGCTCGAGATGCAGCGCCACGCGATGCTCATGTACACCAGCTGCGGCTGGTTCTTCGACGAATTGTCGGGCATCGAGACGGTGCAGGTGATCCAATATGCGGGGCGCGTGGTGCAACTGGCCCAGGAATTTTTCGGCGAGGCGCTCGAGTCACGCTTCATCGAAAAGCTCGCGGCAGCCAAGAGCAATCTGGGGGAGCACCGCGATGGCGCGCTGATCTACGAGAAGTTCGTGCAGCCGGCGCGCGTGGACGCGCCCAAGCTGGGAGCGCATTTCGCCATGAGCTCTCTGTTTTCACAGTATCCCGAAGATGCGGGCATTTACTGCTACAGCGTGAAGACTAAGGATTATCGCGTTCAGCGCTCGGGCAAGATGCGGCTGGCGTTCGGGCAAGCTCGATTCATTTCCGAGATCACGCAGGAATCGGAAATGCTGATGTTCGGCGTGCTGCACTTCGGCGATCACAACCTGCACGGGGGAGTCAGCAAATTCTCGGCCGACGAGGCCTATCAGAATCTCGAAAAAGCAACCGGAAATGCATTCAACCGGTCGGATCTGCCCGAGACCATTCGTTCGATCGACGATGGCTTCGATCGCAAGTATTCTCTTCGCGATCTGTTTCGCGACGAACAACGCCGCGTCCTGAACGAGGTGATCAAGGCGTCGCTCGACGATATGGAGACATTTTACCGGCAGACCTACGAAAATCAAGCGCCGCTGATACGCTTCCTGCACGACTGCCGTATTCCGATTCCGAACGAGATGCGCGATAACGCGCGCGTGGCTCTGAACGATCTGTTGCGTCACACCCTGGAATCGCCCGATCTAGATCGCGATCTGATCCAAAATCTTCTGGCGCAGTTCCCGGTGGCCGGCGCATCACTCGACAGCGCGGTGCTCGAAATCACGCTGCGCCGGAATCTCGAGCGCACCTGCGAGGTTTTTTTCGATGAACCGCAAAATCTGACTACGCTGCGCAAGTGCCGCGAATCGGTGGAGGCAGCCAAGGCGGTGCCGTTGCCGCTGGTCCTATGGGCGATTCAGAATCGGACCTACGCCGTTCTTCAAAATCTTTATCCGGAAATGAAGCAGGCGAACGAACGAGAATGGCTGGCAGAGTTCGATCAGTTCGTGCAATTGCTTGGGCTAATGTTGGCTACCGGCTAGCGCTGAGCTCCCTCGCTAACAGCCGTTCCACTTCGTGGGCGTGCAGAGAGGGGCCGCAGAAACTTCCCTGCGCCCGATCACAACCTACTAGACGAATCAGATCGAATTGGTCCAGCGTCTCCACGCCTTCCGCCACCACGGTGAGATTCATGCTGTGGGCCAGCCTAACTATGCCTTGGATCACGGGGAGCGAGGCTCCTTCGGCGATATCGCGAACAAAGGACTGATCGAGCTTCAGAGTGTCGACTGGAAGTTTGCTGAGGTAGCTGAGCGAGGAGTATCCGGTTCCGAAGTCGTCAATCGCGATGCTGAAGCCCAACTCGCGCATGGCCGCCATGCGTTGGGCGGAACGCGGCAGATCCCGCACGATGCAGCTTTCGGTCAGCTCGAGCTCGAGGTTTTCGGGAAGAAAACCGCTGCGCGAAAGAGCTGCAGCGAGGGCCTGTTCGAATCCTTCTTGCTCGAACTCTCGAGCCGAAACGTTCACTGACAACCGGGTTCCCGAGGGCCAGGCTTCTCGCCAGCGCGCGCCGCGCCGGCATGCTTCCCGCATTACCCACAATCCGAGCTCGACGATGAATCCGTTTTCCTCAGCGATAGGGATAAAAACCGCCGGCGGGACCACACCGAAACCCGGATGGCGCCACGTGATCAGAGTTTCAAATCCCTCCAGCTTTCGCTGCACGTCGACGATCGGCTGGAACAGCAGGTCCAGTTCCGCGTTTTCGATGGCCCGATGCAGAGCGTGTTCCAGCCGCAAGCGCTCAACAGATCGGTTGTGGTTTTCGGGCCGAAATATCACGAGCGTGTTGCCGCCGGAGCGTTTCGCAGCGTGCATGGCTACATTGGCGTCGCGGAGCAATTCTTCGGGGTTGCGTCCGCCGTGGTTCATCGCAATGCCGATGCTGGCGGTCACAAACAGCTCTACGCCATCGATGTGGTAAGGCGCCCGCAAGGCATCGAGAAACGTTTCCGCCGTGTGCAAGGCGCCAGGTTCTGCGTTCTCGCTCGTGAGAGCCACTGCGAATTCGACGCCGTCGAGCCGTCCTGCGAAGTCCGATTCGCTTAGCAGATTCTTCAGGCGCTCGGAGGCCAATTGCAGCACACGGTCGCCCGTTTCGCGGCCGAAGCTGTCGTTGATAGGCTGGAAACGGTCGAGATCGATGGATAGGAAAGCAAACGCGGAACCGGCGGAAGCCCGGCTGGTGAAGTGGCTGCGCGTAAGTAAGCCAGTGAGCCCGTCCAAACGGACAGACATACGCTGTTCAATGGCGCTGGCAGCGAGATGGCTGGCCGATCGCAGCAGGTCCCGGTCACCGGCCGCTTCGCTCTGACCTTCCGGATAGCGGATCGTGATCCATCCCAGCGTCTCGCCTTGGGTGGAGATCAATGGGCAGGTTAATTCGCCTTCTGCTCCATCCCACTCCTGATTCCCGGCGCGGCTGAGGTAGATCGAACAACTTAGACCGCGATTCCCCGACTCGATCATCTGCCGGATATCGTTCAGAATCGGCTCAAGACCATCAGGGAAATGGCTACTATCCACGGATTGACTTGCCCCACTGGGCCGCAGAGAGTCGGTTTCGCGAGTCATCAAAACTATAGATGCTGATTGTTAGAGCTACTGTAGCAGACGTTTGTGTCTCTGAGATGCCATCCGATTAGAGAGTACCGTACCACGCCGTACTCAACTACTGAATTGATTTCCGCGCGCACCGCGCAGGACGACAGACGCTTCGCGATGCGATTCGATCGTGGAGTCCGGTTGCGGGTCTGTTTTCGCGTGAGAGGCGCTATCGCTCGCCGATCCAGTTTCAGCACCAGGCTGCTTGCTGATCCTATGAATCGGGACGTGAAAAATTATCGAAAGCAGTGTAAACAGGAGCGACGAACTTCGAATTACGACCTTCATGGAGGCCCTGCTACATTCATCATAGCCACAGATATGAATCAAAAGATATGAGTCAAACTGATCCAGTGCCGACCAGCTCCATGGAAATGGAGGCTCACCCCGAGGCCGAGCCGCGCTGGCCAGCG
>DASQJA010000274.1:0-2681 GCA_035631275.1 Bryobacteraceae bacterium | reverse complement strand
GTCGGCATCCGCCCAACGGTGGACTTGTTCTGCTGCCGAACGGCAATTGGGGCTTGTTCTTCGGCGACGGCAACTGCATCGATGCCGATTCCGATTCGTTCCATGCCATCGCCTACGCCGAATCCAGCGACTTTGTGAACTGGATCGTCTACAACGGGATCAACAACCCCATTGCCTCGCGCCCGACTGCCACACTCACCGATCAAGCCACTGGCACAATGATGACCTTTCCTGCTAACACCCCAGTGGTGGGCGCCACTCAGCCGTGGTTTGCCGGCCGTGTTTATGCTCCGAGTGCAATCGTCAGTTCCACGGGTACGGGCGTTACCTTGGTTTTCGCTGGCTACGATCCGCGTTACGCCGCTAAGGGCAAAGCAAAGGATCTATCGAGCTACCGCAACGTCGGGCAGGTCTTGCTGTCCTCGGGCTGCGTGGTTCTTTCCTGACAAACGGCGGATTTGCGGGCGGGGGACAGCCCGCCTGCGCGACGCCTATAATGGTTTCAAGCTCCGATGAAACCGTTGTTCCGCCCCAGTCTGGCATTTATCGTCTTCGCTTTTCTACTGAACGGGCAAGCTAAGAACGAAAGCGCCGCAAAGAACGCGCCTTCGCAGGCGCAAGCCGCGGGGCAGAATCCCGAACCGCGGATCACGTTGGATGTTTCGCGCGTCGCGATGCTTTACACGGTGTCGGACAAGCGCGGGCGCTTCGTGACGGATCTCAATAAAGACGATTTCGAGGTCTTCGAGAGCAAAAGGCCGCAGAGCATCATCGAGTTTTCTGCGGAATCGGATCTGCCGCTGAGGCTGGCGATTTTGATCGACACTAGCAACAGCATTCGCGACCGGTTCCATTTCCAGCAGGAAGCGGCGACGGCGTTCATCGATGGGACGATCCGGCCCAAGCAGGATCGCGCGATGATTGTGAGTTTCGACACCGCCGCGGAATTGGTGGCGGATCTCACCGACGATGTGGCGCAACTGGAGAAAGCCGTGCAGAGTCTGCGGCCGGGCGGCGGGACATCTTTGTACGATGCGATTTTCTATGCGTCGCGCGACAAGCTGATGCAGGATCAGCCGCTCTACAAATTCCGGCGCGCGATGGTGATCTTGAGTGACGGCGAGGACAACCAGAGCCGCTATACACGCGACCAGGCGCTCGAGATGGCGCAGAAGGCCGACGTCACGATATACACGATTTCCACGAACATCACCCGCATCGAAAGCGACGGCGATAAAGTGCTGCGGTATTTCGCGGCCGAGACCGGCGGGCAAGTTTTCTTTCCCTTTAAGGCGAGCGACCTGAACCAGTCGTTTGAGAATATCGCGAACGAACTTCGTCACCAGTACAACATCTTTTATCGTCCCGATCCGCTGAAGACCGACGGGCTGTATCATCCGGTGGAAATTCGCGTGAAGGGACGCAAGGATCTGATTGTGCGCTGCCGGAAAGGCTACTACGCGCCGAAGATTTAGCGAGGAGTCATGAAAAAGCTCGCGCTGTTCGCCGCGGCGGTCTGTCTCTGCGCGGTGGCAATTCTACTTGCCGCAGACCCATGGCAGTCGAAGCCATACACCGAATGGAGCGAGAAGGACATTCAGAAGGTCCTGACCAACTCGCCGTGGTCCCGTGCTGTGAGTGTCAGCAGCGGTCAACAGAGTTCTGCTGGGAATACGATAGGACGCGATGACGGATCGAGCCGGCCGGCGGGGGCGAGTGCTTCAACTGGGCCCGGCATGATGCAGCCCAACGGCCAGGAAAGCGGCGTCGCCCGCGATCGAATGGGCGATATTTATTCACAGGGGACTGAGTCGAACTCCATCGTTCTGATGGTGGTTTGGCAAAGCGCGATGCCCGTGAGGCAGGCGCTGGTGCGGCGCCGGTTCGGTACAGAAGGCGCCGGATCGGCCGACGCGAAGAAATTCCTGGATGAGAACGCGAACTACCTGATCGCGGTTTCGGGCATCACGCCGCAAATGGTGCGCGCCCAGTTGGCGAAGTCCGCGATTCTCGAGAAGACGACGCTCGCGGCGAAGGGCAAGGACGCGCTGCATGCGACGGATATTCTGATCAGCCCGAGCGGAAAGGTCACGGAAGCGGTTTTCGTTTTTCCGAAGACGGCCGTGTTTGCGCTCGAGGACAAGGAAGTCGAGTTTTCGACGCAGATCGGCGCCGTTGAAGTACGGAATAAGTTCCGCCTGAAAGACATGGTGGTGAACGGCGCGTTGCAGCTCTAAAGTGCCAGGTTTCGGTCTCAGATGTCAGGTACAATAGAGTTCTCCCCCGAAACATTTCTCCGAAGGATGTACTTATGGACGAAAAAGAACGCGCGCGGACTTTGGGGCTGACGCTCGGCCAAATCGAGAAACAGTTCGGCAAAGGGTCGATTGTGCGGCTGGGCTCAAAGGAGGCCGTGGTGCCGGTTTCGACCATCTCCACCGGCTCGATCTCGATGGATTATGCGCTCGGTGTGGGCGGATTCCCGCGCGGCCGGATCATCGAAATTTTCGGGCCGGAGTCGTCCGGAAAAACGACGGTCGCGCTGCAGGTAGTGGCCGAGGCACAGCGCGGAGGCGGGATGGCCGCGTTCATCGACGTGGAGCACGCGCTTGATCCGATCTATGCGCGCAAGCTCGGAGTGGACGTCGACAATCTTCTAGTCTCGCAGCCGGATTATGCAG
>DASQJA010000273.1:0-5788 GCA_035631275.1 Bryobacteraceae bacterium | reverse complement strand
CCGGCGGCAGCGACATACACGCGGCGCATGCGTTCAATGGCCCAAAACAAATTGACCGCTGTTGGACGAGTACCGGCGAGCGTTTCGCAAATCAGTTCGAACTCGACCGGCGATTCGGCCTGCTGCATGCCAAGCGCGATGCCCATGGCCGCGGCCACTCCGATCGCCGGCGCACCGCGAATGATCATTGTGCGGATGGCGTCGGCGACCTCTTCATAGGTGTTGCAGGTGACGTAGCGCTCCTCGCGCGGCAGGCGCGTCTGGTCGATCATTACGACGCCGGATTCAGTCCACTGTATGGTTTCGATCATTGAGGCTATTGCTGGCCTTGGCCGAGGAACGCGGCGAATTGAGTCAGATTGTAAGCAGAGTGCATGAAAGTGGAGGCGGCGGTCGAGCCTGACCTATAACGAACATACCCAAACGCGCAGCCGGCGGCGGTGATAAGAAAAACGTGCCGCCAGGACCAGGCGTACTCGGGAGCGTGCAGCGCGCCAAACAGCGCGCCGGTGACGAGAATTCCCGCCGCGACGCCGAAGGAACGAATGAGCAGCGGCATCAGAAAGCCTCGAAAGGCCAATTCTTCACACAACGGACCGATAGCGATGACGAAGACCGCGAACAGAACGAGTGTCGGCCGGTTTGCCACCATCTGGTGGAAAGGCGTAGCTACTTCGGGGGTCCGCAAGATGTAGCCCACATAGCCGATGCCGAAGGCTAGCAGCGGTCCGCCGAAAAGAGTGATCGCCATGCCGTGGAACGGGAACTGCCAGCCGAGCGATCGCCAAAACGGCCGGTGATAGCGCGCGCGCAGCATAAGATACAGCGCGCCGAAAACAAGGATGTACCAGATCAGTTGCGCCAGCAGTCCCTGAAAGGCCTTCCCATAGTTTCGAGTGAAGGGCATAGCTTGCACGGCGAAGGCCGCGATGACGAGGCTCGGGAGCGCGAAGGCCAGGAACATGACCAGGTCCTGGTAATTCCAAAAGGGCACGGTCTCGCTCGGAGGCGGAGCGGGTGGGAACTCGGGCGGTGGCGCGGCCGGCGCGCTGGCGTCGAGTTGCGGCTCGGCGGGCGGTTGATCGGATGGAATCATGGTTCGCGCTCGCAGAGCGCCGCGGCGAGCAACGGGATCATGATCTCATGATGGCCGGTGATGGAGTAGCCATGTCCTCCGGCGCGCGCGTGGGGACGTTCCACCACGTTGACGCGCGGCCGATAGTGCTGAAGAAAATCGAAGTTCACCGTGGTGAAGTTGGCGAGCGGATGGCCGAGGTTACGAACGATAGAAACCGCTTTGAGAAATACTTCCGGCAGTAAGACGGCTGAACCCACGTTCAGATAGACGCCACCTTCGTTGAGATCTTTCACCAGCGAGCAGAGCAGCCGGAAATCGTGGTGAGTCGCGCGGCCGATGGCGTCACCTTGTGCAACGGGATGAGCGTGCGGGGTGTCGGTGCCGATTGCGACGTGCACCGTAACCGGCGTTGCGTGGCGATAAGCCTCGTGCTGCAAGCTCAAAGCCGCGAAGCTCGGATCGGCTATTTTTTCGAGACGACGGCCGATGGACTCGCCGAAGCCGTGTTTCGAGTCAGTAGCGGCGCCGAGCGCGGTGTTGAACTCGCGCCCGGTTTCTTCTGCCATGCCGAAGCGTCCGTCGGGCAGCACTGCTTCCACGTCTTCGCTGGTTTGGCCCGCGATCGCGATTTCGAAGTCGTGGATTGCGGCCGCGCCGTTGAGCGCGAAGGCCGTCGCGTATCCGCGGCGCACAAGGTCCGTGAGAATCGGGGCGAGTCCGCACTTGATGACATGCCCGCCAAGCCCCCAAAGGATCATGCGCCTTTTCGCGCGCGCCTGAACGATGGCCTCGATCACCGCGCGCAAAGAATCGGCGGCGAGGATGTGAGGTAGCGAGTCGATCAGCGCCGAAACGCTCGCGGTGCCCGCGTGCGGCTTGGCGAACTGCTCGACCCGAACTTTGCCGCCGCGGTCGTGGATCGAAATGGTACGCAGTCCACCGAGATCGAGCGGCTCTCTGCCGTATTTGCTCATGCTACGCGTCCATTGCGCAGCACTTTTCCGAGCGCGTGCGCAGTGTGGCTTTTCTTGAATCGCAGAATCTGCTCGGGCGTGCCGGTGGCAACGACGTTGCCGCCGCGCTCTCCGCCCTCCGGGCCCATATCGATGATCCAGTCGGCCGATTTGATTACGTCCAGGTGATGTTCGATCACGATTACAGTGTTGCCGAGATCGGCGAGGCGCTGCAAAACGTCCAGCAGGCGGCGCACGTCTTCGAAGTGCAGGCCGGTGGTCGGCTCGTCCAGGATGTAGAGCGTGCGGCCGGTCTGGCGTTTGCTCAGTTCGCGCGCCAACTTGATGCGCTGCGCTTCGCCGCCTGAAAGAGTAGTGGACGATTGACCGAGATGGATGTAGCCGAGGCCGACGTCATGCAGCGTCTGCAGCTTGGCCTGGATCAGCGGCAGGTTTTCAAGCACGCCGATCGCGTCCTCCACCGTGGCTTCGAGCAGGTCGGCAATCGAGTAGCCCTTGTATTTCACTTGCAGCGTCTCGCTGTTGTAGCGGCGGGCGCGGCAGACGTCGCAGGTTACGTACACGTCGGGAAGAAAGTTCATTTCGATGCGCTTCAGGCCGTCGCCCTGGCAGGCTTCGCAGCGTCCGCCCTTGACGTTGAAGCTGAATCGTCCGGGCTTGTAGCCGCGCTCGCGCGATTCGGGCAGCATGGCATAGAGATCGCGGATGGGCGTGAACAGGCCGGTGTAAGTCGCGGGATTCGAGCGGGGCGTGCGGCCGATGGGAGATTGATCGATCTCCACCACTTTGTCGATATGCTCGAGACCCTCGATCGAATCGTGCGCGCCGGGTTCGTCGTGCGAGCCGTAGATCGCTTTGGCGAGCGACCGGTAAAGAATGTCGTTCACAAGCGTCGATTTCCCGCTGCCCGAAACGCCGGTGACCACGGTCAGCGTGCCGAGCAGGAATTCAACAGTAAGGTCTTTGAGATTATGCTCGCGCGCGCCGCGGATGATCAGCTTGTTTCCGTTGCCGTGGCGGCGTCCGGCGGGCGCTTCGATTTTCACCGCGCCAGAAAGATATTGGCCAGTGAGTGAAGCGGCGTTCTTCTCGATCTGCCGCGGCGTTCCCTGCGCGACCAAGCCCCCGCCGAGACGTCCCGCTCCGGGACCGAGATCGATCACATAATCGGCGCGTTCGATGGTCTCGGCGTCGTGCTCGACCACGAGGACGGTGTTGCCGAGATCGCGCAGGCGCGAGAGCGTATCGAGCAAGCGGTCGTTATCGCGCGGATGCAGCCCGATGGAAGGCTCGTCGAGAACATACAAGACGCCACGGAGCTTCGAACCGATCTGTGTCGCGAGACGAATACGCTGCGCTTCCCCGCCAGATAACGTCGCGGCCGAGCGAGCCAGGTTCAGATAATTCAGCCCCACTGCAGTAAGAAATTCGAGCCGGTTGTTGATCTCTTCCACCACGCGCACGGCGATCTGCTGCTCTCGTTCGTTCAGTTTCCAGCCCTTCGCAGTGGCGAGCGCGCGCTCGACGGACATTTCGGTCAGCTCGGCCAAACCCACACCCTTCACGCGAACCGCCAGACTGCTCGGTTTCAAACGGCGGCCGTGACAGGCGGGACAGGTGGATGGCGACATGTAGTCCATCAGCCATTCTCGATAGCCAGCGCCCGCGTCTTCAAACGTTTCGTCGAGGATCTTCAGCAGGCCCGGAAAACCGTTACCACCTTCGAGGAGCATCGTCTGCGTGCGCTTGGGGAAATCCTCGAACGGCGTGCTCAGGTTGATCCGCAGCTTGTCGGCGGCGTCCGATAGCTGCTGCTGCATGTAGGACGAACTGGCGCCCGGACCGAGTCCGCCGTCGAGCAGCGGCTTCGACGGATCGACGATGATCTTCGCCGGATCGAAGCTCCAGGTGCTTCCGAGGCCGTTGCAGGTTTCGCAGGCGCCGAACGGGCTATTGAAGGAAAACGATCGCGGCTCGAGCTGCGGAACGCTCGTTCCGCAATTCGGACAAGCCAGCTTTTGCGAATAGAGTTTTTCTTCGCCGTTCACCACCGCAACAATGACGAGTCCGTTAGCGAGCTTGGCCGCCGTTTCGATCGAAGCTTCGAGGCGCTTCTCGGAGCCAGGCTTCAGCGGCAGCCGGTCGACCACGACTTCGATAGTGTGGTTCTTCCGCCGATCGAGCGGGATATCTTCATCGAGCGAGCGCAGCACACCGTCGATGCGCGCGCGCAGGAAGCCCTGGCGCGAGAGTTTTTCTAGATCCTTTTTGTATTCCCCCTTGCGCCCGCGCACGATGGGCGCAAGGATCATGATGCGTCCGCCTTCGGGCAACGCGAGAATCTGCTGGAGGATCTGCTCAGTGCTCTGGCGCGAAATCTCGATGCCGCAGTTAGGGCAATAAGGCACGCCGATCGAGGAATACAGCACGCGCAGGTAGTCGTAAATCTCTGTGATGGTGCCGACCGTCGAGCGCGGGCTGCGGTTCGTGGTTTTCTGTTCGATCGAGATGGCCGGGCTCAGGCCGTCGATGGAGTCGACTTCGGGACGCTCCATCTGGTCCAGAAACTGGCGTGCGTAAGGCGAAAGCGTTTCGACGTAGCGCCGTTGGCCTTCGGCGTAGATGGTGTCGAAAGCGAGCGAGGATTTCCCTGAGCCGCTCAATCCCGTGATAACAGTGAATGTGTTGCGCGGGATCTCCACGTCGATATTCTTCAAGTTGTGCTGGCGCGCGCCGTGGACAGTGATGCGGTCAAGCATTTTCGAGGGAGACTTTCATTTTACCGTGCGCCGATGGTCAGGTCGTACACTATGGCCGAGGGCTGTTATGGCAACCACTCCGAAACTGTTGACGTATGAGGAATGGCTCAAGCTCCCGGAATTGGAAGGCATTGAGGAAGTCGTTAATGGCGAAGTCCGGAAGATGCCTCCGAATAAATGGAACCACACCCGCATCAATGAGCGGCTCGCGAGTCAGCTTCGCTCGCAACTCGACGAGAATACCGTGCTCGTCGTCACTTCGATTTTCGGCTTGGTTATCCGGCGTGATCCGGAGACCACGCGGGTTCCCGATATCGCGGTCTTTGTCGTGAAGAACATTGTTGAGCAGGATGGCTACATTCATTCCTGCCGTAGCTAGTGGTTGAAGTACTTTCGCCGGCGAACACGCCGCCCGAGCAGGCGCAAAAACTGCGCGACTATGAATCGCTCGGCGTGCCCGAAGTCTGGGTACTCTCGCCCGAGGCGGAAACCTTAGAAGTGCTGCAGCTTCGCGACCCCCGCTTAGTCACAACTGCGCTCTTGCGCGAAAGGACGGTCACCCGCTGCATTTTCTCCAAGCCGTGGTGGACATCCCCGCAGTTTTTTCGGCGGCCAAATAGTCGGTCGATTTGCCGCCAGCGATGCATTTCGATAGGTTGGCGACAAACCAGCCAAGCGAATTCGCGGATCGCGGAGGTCAAACTCGGGCCGGAATCGGCCGCTTTTGGGACAGGCTTTCGGGGCTCTTACAAACGCGATGCCGAAAGCCTTTTGCTGCACTCTCGGGACATGTTTTGGGACGGATTTGGGACTGTGGAGATCTTGATTTCAACACCTTCCGATTTCGTCCCGAAACTTACTGTTCTTGAGACGGTCACACCCCAAACTGCCGCAAATGATGGTCAAGATGTTTGTACATTAGAATCGCCCATTCCTCCGGGGTCATCTTCCCAAAGAAAATATGCGGATTCTTCGTA
>DASQJA010000272.1:0-33581 GCA_035631275.1 Bryobacteraceae bacterium | reverse complement strand
TGAGCAAGGTCGGGCGGCACGGAGCGAGCCTCGCGGCAAGAATCCCATTTTGCGCTCTAAGAAAGGCAGTATGCTAAGACAGATCGTTTCCAAGGAGGCTTATGTCCGGAACCGCGAAGCTGTTCCTCGCTCCCACACTCTCTGCTCTTCTTGTTTTGCAATCGCTCGCCGCATCGCTTCCCACATCCAGACCGGAAGAGGCAGGATTTTCCGCCGACCGCCTCAAGCGGATACGCGATGTAATCCAGGCCCACCTCGACGCTAAGGATTTCGCAGGTGCCGTGACACTAGTGATGCGAAAGGGCAAACTGGTCCATTTCCAGGCCCATGGATCGATGGATCTCGAATCGAATAAGCCCATGCGGACAGATACGCTCTTCCGAATGGCATCGATGACCAAGCCTATGACTGCCGTCTCGATCCTCATGTTGCTGGAAGAGGGCAAGCTCGTGCTGAGCGATCCGGTTTCGAAATTCATTCCGGAGTTCAAGAATCCGAAGGTAGCGGTATGGAATTTACCGAACGATCCCAAGGGCGCCGGTTATCATCTCGTTCCGGCCGATCGCGAGATCACCCTGAAGGACCTGCTGACTCACACCTCCGGTCTCGCCAACGCAGGAGAAGGACCGGCCGGCGAGTTTTTCCGGAGGGCGAATCTTCTGCGCGGCGGTTCGCTAGCAGAGCGTGTGAAGCGCTTAGGCCCGCTGCCGCTCAATTTTCAGCCCGGCACCCAGTGGGAATACAGCCCTTCGACGGGCTTCGACACGCTGGGACGCGTCGTAGAGATTCTGAGCGGCCTGACATTGGAACAGTTTTTCAAGCAGCGCATTTTCGCTCCGCTCGGCATGAACAATTCGTTCTTCACGATCCCTTCCGACCGCACCCACGATGTGGCGACGCTGTACGCCAAGCGGGAGCAGGGTTTGGTCAAACCGAACGCCCCGGAACCGGCCGCCTCCAGCGGCGACTATTTTTCGGGTGCCGGAGGCGTGACGTCATCGGCCGAAGACTATTTGCAGTTCTGCCAGATGCTTTTGAACAACGGCCAGTGGAATGGCAGGCGTCTCTTGAGCCGCAAGTCTGTAGAATTGATGACCGACAATGCGATCGGAACGCTGGACCTCAGAAACTACATGGAAGGTGAAGACAGCCGCCAGAATCTGAGTGGTTACGGGTTCGGCCTCGGCGTGCGAGTCCGCCGAAGCTCGGGCGCGAGCGGATGGCTCGGCACAGTCGGGGACTACGGCTGGGCAGGCGCAAACGGTACCTATTTCTGGATCGATCCTAAAGAGGAATTGATCGGCATGGTGTTGATGTCCACACGCGTGGCGCGCCTCCGCACCGAGATCCCCAACGCCGTGTACCAGGCGATAGTCGACTAAGCGCGCGTCTTAGATTCGGGCAGATCCAAAGACAAGCTCTCGATTCTTTCAGTGAGGCTCGTGCGCTTGAGGCTTGCCGACAGCTTTTTCTCCCGAGGGCCTTTGCTCCCCCCTCCCACTAGTGAGGCTTAGGAATAGTCCTCCACAAGGAGCCAGGAGATCCCGCGATGAACCCGTATATCAACTCAATTTGGGCGATCGGGTTGGACGTTCGCACCAGCCGGATCACTTAACCCCACACCGCCAATAGAAGGATGCCGTTTGCCAGACACAACTCAACGCTTTCGTCACCATTTTATTTTCGAAATTGACCGAAGGCGTTCTGAAAAAAGAGCCCATTCCGCAATCTGACGCGTGAGTCTGAAATCACCGTTTACGGCGACGAGTCCGAGCGCTTCGCCAATCTGTTTCACAAGGAGACGCGGCGGCCGATGTTGCGCGGCGTGCTGAACGGCGAGGAGGCATCGAGTCTCGCGCTGGTACGTGAAATCGTAAAGCTGCTCGCTGGCGATCAGAAAGGCCCAGAAGCTGTGCTTCAGCGTTCCGGCGCCGCCCTTAGGCCCGGACGAAGAGGTGCGCCGCATGAAGCAGAGTTGAATACGATGCTGAACGAGCTTGGCTACGACTCGCGCAGCATTTCCGAAGGGCTGGCCGTCGTTTATGGCGAGATGGAGAACTCCAACTACACCGGGATCGGCATCAGTTGCGGTGGCGGGCTGTGCAACGTGTGTCTGGCGTATCTTTCGGTGCCGGTGTTCAGCTTCAGCATTCCCAAGGCGGGCGATTACATCGATTCTTCGGTCGCCAAGCTGCGCGGCGAGCCGGCTACACCCATTCGTACCATCAAAAGAAGAATCGTTCCACTTCAACGGGCACTTCGCGAGCAAAATCCACCATGCCCTCAGCGGTGTTATGAAGACATGATTCAGGCCTTGGTCGCGGCGCTGAAAGATACCTGCGCCAGCGTCGAAAACATGCCCAAGCTGACGCGGCCCGTTTCGAAAAGAATCTGAGCGACATCGAACTTCCGGTCCCGATTTCTGAGGTTCGGCTCGGATCCAGCCAAATGCACTCCATCGCCAAAGGCGCCTGGTCGCCGCTTTAAGCGAGATGTAGCACACGCACTCGTGCGCGCTGCGTCGCGCCTCATCGCGACCCAAGGATGCAGACCATGTTCACTGCATTCATGGGAAGTAGTGCGCCGCAACTATTACAATTGGAGCAGCATGCCGCCGAGCATCGTCACGCTGACCACCGACTTCGGCACCACCGATCATTTCGCCGGCACCATGAAGGGCGTGATTCTATCGATCGCTCCCGCGACCACGAGGATCGTCGACATCACGCACGACGTTGAGCCATTCGACGTTCTCGACGGTGGCTTCACGATCGCGCAAGCGTACTCATATTTTCCGAAGAAGACCATCCATGTCGTTGTCGTTGATCCGGGCGTCGGGTCCACGCGGCGTCCGTTGCTCGTCGAAGCGGCCGGCCAATACTTTATCGCGCCCGACAACGGAGTTTTGTCGCTGATCCTGGCGCGCGCAAAGCCCAAGGTCCGGCATATCACCAATGAGCGGTACTTTTTGAAGCCTCTCAGCCGGACGTTTCACGGCCGCGATGTATTCTCACCAGTGGCTGCACATTTAGCAACCGGGGTGCTTCCAGCGCGGTTCGGGCCGCTCATTACGGACTACCTGCGGCTCGGATTCGACCAGCCCGCTCGAGCGGGTAAGCGCGAGCGGACCGGCTGTGTGCTGAAAGTCGATCGTTTCGGCAACATCATCACGAACTTCCATATCGCCGATCATCCCCAATTGAACACTCGTTCCTTCGAAGTGAAGATCGGACAGGAGCGGATCGCGCGCCTAGCCCTGACCTTCACGGATTGTGGTCCCAATGAGCTGTTCGCAATCGTAGGAAGCTCCGGCTATCTCGAAATCGCCATGAACCAGTCCTCAGCCGCGGAACGATTGGGCTGCGGACCAGGCGCCCCCGTCCACCTTTCCCTCGACTAGCAACCGTGCCCCGTGGCGCACTCACTCGTGTGTGCCGTGTTCACACTCGTGTGAACACCTTCGTGGCAAGGACCACACTGCCGCGCCGACCGCGCGAGCGGCGCGCCAATCACGCTAGCAGTGACGCCAATCGCGCTCCAGCGTGATCGCCCGCGCTCGATAACAAACCTTATCCCAATCGATTCCCTTCTCCTGTACGAACTTCCCATTTCTTAGCGGTTGGCCTGCCGCTTCATCAACTACCCTCCCACCGGGAAACCACATATGAGCAAATCCGAATCCGCCCGCATCACCGGCGCAAAATCGCACGGACCCACAATCGAAGCCGGCCTCCGCCGATCTTTTCAAAACGCCCTCAAACACGGCTTCTCCGCTCAAACCATCGTCCTGCCCACCGAGGACGCCTCGGAGTTCAACCAGCTACTCGCCGCCTACACAAATCAATTCCAGCCCGACGGCCCCGTCGAACTCGACCTCGTCCACCAGATGGTCGCCGCCAACTGGCGACTCCGACGCCTCTCCACCATCGAAACTCAGCTCTTCACCAACGCCATCGAGCACGAAGAGGAACGCGCCGCCGACCGCGACGATGACGAGGATGACCAGCCCCTCACCCCCGCCGAATTCCTCACCGAAGCCTTCAGCGCTCTCGCCAACTCACCAGACCTCGCCTTTCTCCACCGCACCGAATCCCGCCTCGAGCGCTCCTGCTCGAGCGCCCTCCGCGACCTGCTCCAACTCCAACAGCTCCGCCAGTCGCGTATCAATCCTCAGCCGCCGCCTGAAAATAAAATTTGCAAAAACGAACCCACCGCACACTGTGGAGCACCCACTCTTGGGTGCCGTGTCGCGACTCATCGCGACACCTCGTCGCGCCCGCCGACCGGTCAGTCCGATCTGTATAGCCCTCCCAGCACCGTCCCTCCATTACCTCGGCTACATTTGTACACGGGAGGTAACCCATGAACTGGACCGCAGCCGCAACATTTCTGCAAGAGAGAGCCGCCAGCGTCGGACTCCAGATCGTCGGAGCGATCGTACTGTACATTGCGGGGCGCTGGCTGATTTCAATGGTCGTGCATGCCGTGCAACGCGTCTTGAGCCGGCAGCGCGTAGAGCCCACCGTTTTACGCTTTGCGGGAAACACGCTCTCGGTAGCGCTCAACATCACGCTGGTAGTCGCCATTCTTGGCTACTTCGGCGTTCAGACTACAACGTTCGCCGCTCTCATCGCAGCCATGGGACTTGCTGTCGGGACCGCGTGGGCCGGCCTGCTCGCCAATTTCGCCGCCGGAGCGTTCCTCTTGGTTCTGCGCCCCTTTAAGGTCGGTGATTTCATCACGGCCGGCGGCATCACGGGAACGGTCCATGAGATCGGGTTGTTCGTAACCACATTCGTGACACCCGATAACGTGCAGACCTTCGTGGGCAATAACAAGATCTTCTCCGACACCATCCAGAATTTTTCGGCGAACGCTTATCGCCGAGTCGAGTTGACCGCTCAAATCTCCGGCGCGGCCGACCCGAATCTTGCCATCGCGCGGCTGAAAGCCCGCCTGGCCGCGATCCCGAACGTGCTGAAAGATCCCTCGCCCGACGTAACGATCCTGACGTTCACGCCGTTTGGGCCGGTGCTCGCTGTTCGTCCCTATACGCACAATGATCATTACTGGCAAGTCTATTTCGACTGCAACATGGCGATCCGCGAAGTATTAGGCGATGCCGCGTTTCCCGGCCCGGTTTACCCGCTCGCAGTACATGAGTCGAAGGTTATGACACAAGCAGCGTCTTAGGACGTTCGGCTGCTAAGCTGGCCGCGCACCCGGCGCGTCCAAGCACAAAGATCAGAGGTTTTGTATCGGCCGTTGCACGATGCGGTATACTCTAGAAAGTATTCACTTTTCTTCCCGGGATGGCGTGATCTTGCCCGCTCTATATTGATAAAACCCGGGCAGTAATAGACCACCCATGACTGCGATCTCGCCTCCCAACAGTAAGTCCCGCGCGAAGGAGTTTCGCGACCAGCTACAGAGCCGCGTGTTAGTTGCTGATGGAGCGATGGGGACGGTTCTGTACTCGAAAGGCGTTTTCATCAATCGCTGCTTTGATGAATTGAACCTCTCGATGCCGGCCCTTGTCCGAGAAACACATCAGGAGTATGTAAAGGCAGGCGCGGAAATTCTGGAATCGAATACCTTCGGCGCAACGCGCACGCGCCTGGGAGCTTTCGGGCTTTCTGAAAAACTGCTGGAGATCAATCGCGCGGGTGTCCGGCTGGCGCGCGAGGCGGCAGGCGAGACGGCGTTCGTGGCCGGAGCCATCGGTCCGCTGGGGGTACGCATCGAGCCGTTGGGTTCGATGTCGTTTGCCGAAGCCAACGCCGCGTTTCGCGAGCAAGCCGAAGCGCTCCTCGATGCGGGTGTCGATCTTCTGATCCTCGAGACATTCACTGATCTGAACGAACTGCGCGAAGCGATCCTCGCCGCGCGTGCAGCGGCAGGTCCGGAGATGGTCATCGTCGCGCAAGTAACCATCGATGACGCAGGCAACATGCCGGGCGGCGCAACGCCTGAAATCTTCACGCACCAGTTGGACGAATGGCCCGCTGACGTAATCGGCCTCAATTGCTCGGTGGGTCCTAAGGCCACGCTGGAGACCATCGAGCGCATGATGCAGTATTCGCATAAGCCGATGAGCGCGATGCCGAACGCCGGCTTGCCCGCGATGGTCGAAGGCCGCAAGATTTATCTGTGCTCACCCGAGTACATGGCTCAGTACGCGCGGCGCATGCTGTGGGCGGGCGTGAGAATCCTCGGCGGCTGCTGCGGAACCACGGCCGAGCATATCAAGCTGATTCGGTCCGAAGCTCGATCGCTGCACCCGCTGACCAAGAAGCTTACCGTAACTGTGGAGGAGCCCACCGCAAAAGCCAAGGCACTGCCGAACGCCCCGATTGCTTCCAAGAGCAAGCTAGGAGCGAAACTGGCTACAGGGAAGTTTGTCGCCTTCGTTGAGATTCTGCCGCCGCGCGGTGTAGATGCCTCGAAAGAAGTCGAGGGCGCGAAGATGTGCGCTGCGCACGGCATCGACTGCATCAACGTTCCTGACGGCCCGCGCGCCAGCGCCCGGCTTAGCGCGCAAGTGACCTGCCAGGTGATCCAACAGCAGGCGCACATCGAAGCGGTTTTACACTTCTGCTGCCGGGACCGCAATATTCTCGGCATCCAATCGGAGTTGCTGGGCGCGCACGCGGTCGGAGTGAAAAATCTGATCTGTATTACGGGCGATCCGCCGCGCATGGGTACTTATCCCGACGCCACCGCGGTGTTTGATGTCGATGCCATCGGGCTCACCAACATCGTCAATAATCTGAACCACGGCCTCGATATCGGCGGTAATCCGATGGGTTCGCAGACGGCGCTGCTCATCGGCGTGGGCGCGAATCCGGGCGCGCTCAACATGGATGAGGAGATCCGCAGGCTGGAGTGGAAGGCCCAAGCAGGCGCCGAGTACATCGTTACGCAGCCGGTGTTCGACCTGGATCTGTTGGAACAGTTTCTGAAGCGCACCGAGCAGTTCAAGCTCCCCGTGATCTGCGGCGTTTGGCCACTCACGAGTTACCGTAATGCCGAGTTCATGGTTAACGAGCTGCGGGTGCCGGTTCCTGAACAATTCATGCAGCGGATGTTGCGGGCTGACAACGCCGAAAAGGCACGCCAGGAAGGTGTGGCGATTGGCCGCGAAATGGTGAAACGGGCGCGCTGCATGGTGGCGGGCGTCCAGTTGAGCGCCCCCTTTGGCCGGTACCCGATGGCAATCGAGGTCGCCGAAGCCATCGGACCGCGAGATTGAAACTTGGGATTGACCCTTGGCCACAGATCTGATTGAGATTGACGCGAGCAATCCGCTGCCGGAGGCAATCGAGCGTGCCGCGCAACATCTGAGGCGCGGCGACGTAGTAGCTATTCCAACGGAAGCCCTGTATGTACTCGTGGCCGATCCGCTCAACTTAAACGCGGTCGGGCGGGTGTTCGCCGCCAAAGGCCGCGAAATTCACCGCGCGCTCCCGATGCTCATCAGCGGCACATTCATGGCGGAGCAGCTTGCCAAAGAACTATCGATGCGGTTTCATCTGCTGGCCCGGCACTTTTGGCCCGGACCGCTGACCCTCATTGTGCCCGCCTCGGCCAAGGTTCCTTTGAAGGTCACCGGAAACACCGGACGCCTGGCGATGCGGCAGTCAAGGTCGCGCGTCGCGCAGGCGCTGCTCGATTGGCTGGATCAGCCGCTCATCGCCACGAGCGCGAACATTTCCGGACAACCGACGTGTCGCAGCGGCATCGAAGTGTTCGGAATGATGGACGGAAGAGTCGATCTGGTTCTCGACGCCGGTACTTTTTCCGGCGCCGGCGCGACCACTGTGGATGTCACCGAGCCTGAGTGGAGAGTGATCCGTGAAGGCGCGATCACCGAAAAGGAAATCGCCGAGTGTTTGCGTCGCCAATGAGTCGCGGTCTCTAACGCCCGACCGCCGATCTCGATTCCTTCCAGCTCCAGGCGGTCCGCACAATCTCTTCGAGCGTGGAATGTTCTGCCCGCCAATGGAGCAGCCTCGTTGCCTTGGAAGCGTCCGCTACTAACGCCGGTGGATCGCCTGCCCGCCGGCCCACTTCACGGGCAGGCACTTTCCGCCCCGAGACGCGCTCGACCATTGCGATCACTTCGCGCACGCTTTGACCGCGGCCGGTGCCGAGATTGAAGGCCGTACTCGGGCCGCCCTGCTGTAAGTAACGCAGCGCCGCAACGTGCGCGACGCCCAGGTCCGTGACGTGCAGATAGTCGCGAACGGCGGTGCCGTCGGGTGTGTCGTAGTCGGTCCCGTAAATTTCGAGCGCCTTGGTGCGTCCCATCACAGCCGAGATTGCGACTGGGACGAGATGCGGCTCCGGATCGTGCTCCTCGCCGAGTTGGCCTTCGGGATCGGCCCCAGCAGCGTTGAAATAGCGTAGCGCTGCCCAGCGGAGACCGTGAATCGAGCCGAACCAGTGAAGCAGCCGCTCGACCATGACTTTCGATTCGCCATAGGGACTCACGGGATTTTGCGGATGATCCTCGTCGATAGGAATCCTGAGCGGGTTCCCGTAGGTCGCGCATGTCGACGAGAACACGATCGTCCGCACTCCGGCCGCGTGCATGGCTTCAAGCAGGCTCAGCGACTGGACGACGTTATTGCGAAAATACAACTCAGGCTCATGCATCGACTCGCCGACGTAGGCGAACGCCGCGAAATGCAGGACGGCGTCGATATTATGCTCGCGAAAGATTCGCTCCATTGCGGCGCGGTCGCCGATGTCGGCTTCAATCAGCGGTCCCCACTGCACGGCCTCCCGGTGACCGCGTTCCAGATTGTCGACAACGATGGGTTGGAGTCCGGCTTGCGCAAGTGCCTTGGCAGTATGGCTGCCGATGTATCCGGCGCCGCCGGTGACTAGGATTGCCATGGAATCTCCGATTCTAGCAATTCAAATGAAGTCGGCGAAGCTTTTTCGCAGTCGGAAAAACCACGCGTATCCGAACCAGCACAAAAGGAAGCCCACCAGCCACAGCTTAACCAGCGGAAACAGAGCGGGCGCATGATGTTCCAGCAGGATGGATCGGTATCCGCGCACGAGCACGAACATCGGATTTTTGTGAAGCAACGTGACCATCGCCGCCGGAAGCGTATCGAAATGATTTTCGGCGTAACAGATCGGCGTGATGAAAAACCATAACGTCAGCAGGAAACCCATGATCTGGCCGAGATCACGGAAGAAAACGCCGAGCGCCGCGAGAAACCAGCACATTCCGAGCGTAAAGAGCAACTGGGGAATGAGCAATATCGGCAGCCACAGCATTGCGAGCGGGATCGAATGGCGAATCAAAAGCAGCGCGACCAGGAAGATGCCGGCGGCGAAGAGCTCCGTCACCAGGCCGGAAACCACCTGGTTCACCGGCAAAGTTTCGAGCGGAAAAATCAGCTTCTTGACAAAATTGCGATGTTCTAAAATCACGAATGGCGCGCGCCCGGCGGATTCCGAGAATGCGAGCCACGGCAACATTCCCGCCAGGAAGTACAGAGCGAATCCAGTGGAGCTTTGTTCAGGGCCGAAGCGGGTTTGCAAGACGACGCCGAAGACGAAGAAGTAAGTGGTCATCAATAGCAGGGGGTTGAGTATTGTCCAGAAAACGTCGCCGAATGAGCCGCGGTAGCGGGCTAGGATGTCGCGCCGCGCCATGGATCGAATCAAGCGGCGATTCTGAAGCACCGTGCGCCATGGTCCGGAAAGGAACTTCGGCAATGAACTGCGCAAGCGCCGGCGCTGGAGACTGCGGAGGGTTGTCACTTCGCGATGCAGTAAGCGCACTTCCCCTGACGAGACTTCGGCCTGAAGCAGAAGGAACGATTCACCGCGCGTGTACGACCAGCCGCGCGATTGGTCGACGGGTGAGACGTAGATGCGATAGCCGCCGGGCTCGGGAGGGAATGCAATCGCGAGTTCGAAAGAAGCGGACTCTCCCGCCGGAACATCGCGCGCCGACGGAACCCACTCGCCCTCAAGAATAAAGCGATTGCTCTCGGGATCAAAAAACTGCCAACCGAGAGAAAAACTTTCAGCGCGCCATGTTTCGCGCGACCTATTTTCGACCGTGACGCGCACCCTGATGCTGAGCCCGAGGACCTCGGTCTCGACCTCGCGGAACACAACCGGGTTCATTGATACAACCAGCCAGGATAGCGTTCCACCATCGGCCCAGTCTTCCGGCCGACCGCGTAGATTCCGTCGCCGCGCAACTCCGCAGAAAACTCGTAGCGCGCCAACATGTGTTTGACCCATGCGTGCTCGGGCCGAGGCTCTTCACGGAACGGGCCCGTGTCGAGCAGCTTCACTTCGAAGCCCGAGTCCACCAGAAGGCGAGCGATCTCGCGCGGCGTGTACTCGCGGTTGTGTCG
Source organism: Bryobacteraceae bacterium (assembly GCA_035631275.1). Classification (GTDB taxonomy): domain Bacteria; phylum Acidobacteriota; class Terriglobia; order Bryobacterales; family Bryobacteraceae; genus Palsa-89. The sequence continues at coordinate 23,190 of DASQJA010000272.1, read as the reverse complement.
CGCTTCGGTTTCCTGTCCATCCGTGCGCGGGCGGATGTAAGCCGAAAACAAACCCGGATGATAGCCGGACAGAATTCCGGAGATCGCGCGCAGAGATGCGAGGTTCGGCGTTGTGAGCACAAAATGACCGCCTGGTTTCAGAATGCGATTCACTTCGCTCATCATGTGCATCGGATCGGCCGTCAGATGTTCGAGCAGCTCGCAGCACAAAACAGTGGAGAAGTAGCCATCGTCATACGGAAAGCGATCTCGCTCGGCATCGAACAGTTCGACGTCGCACGTGAATCGCTCACCGCCGGTCGAAGTGACAGTGCGATGTTCGATGCTGCCCGCCGGCCCGTAGTAGCATCCACGAACCTCGCCGTATCCCAGGCGCGTCTGCAGTGCCGGCGTGATTTGCAGGTATGCGCCCATCTCGAGAATTTTGTCATTCGGACCGCCCGGCGGCGTGATCGCAAGCGTCTTGTCGAAACGCGTGAGATGAGTTTCGACATACGCCGCCGCGGCTGCATCGGGCGCCCAGGAACGGATGTATGCGGGCTCTATGGTGACCGGCTCTTCGGTGACCACGGCCGGTTCCGGAGCCGGTTCGACCTCGTCCGCCGTTGCTGGCTGGTCGCAGCTGCCGGGATCGGCCACCCACTCGAGAAAGTTCGCGTATCTTCGCGCGACCTTCTGCCAAGTACACTCGCGCTCCACCCACGCGCGGGCGCGCGCGCCCAGCTCGCGGCGAAACTCGGGCCGGCTCACCAACAGATTCAAGTACTCGAATAAGTGGTCCTCTTCGCTTGCGTCAACCGGCGCTTTCAAACAAATACCGGCCGGCAGCTCGCAAAACGAGCCAACCTCGGACACGATCACGGCCTTGCCCAATCCGAGCGCCCGCATGAGCGTGCCGGAATTTTCTCCGACCGTGGGAAAGCGCAAGTTGAGCACGATGTCGCAAGCCGCCAGGTAACCGACGAACTCGTCGATGGGTTGGTAGCCCAGCACGCGGATATTCGCGCCGAGATCGAGCGAGTGGATCAGGGATTCCAGCCGCAACTCGGGATGCGGCTCGCCGGCCAGGATCATTTTCGCGCGCGGATCTACACGCACCAGCCGCCGAAACGCGCGCAAGGATTCGGCGATCCGCTTGTACGGCTTCAAATGGCCGAAAATGCCGATGAGCGGCGTGGTCTCATCGAGCCCCAGCTTCTGCCGGTAGTCCGCGCGGCTGGCCTCGGGGACCCAAGCGCCGTGGTGGATTCTCGCGATGGGTTTTTCGAATCCGGCTTCGCGTAGAGCGCGTTCGACATGCGCGCTGTGAACGATGGCAGCTTTAGAACGGCACATCAGGCGGCGCAGCATCGGCAGACCTTCATAGTCCGGGCCGACTTCAAGCCGCCGTACACGGTGCGAATACTCGATGGCGGACGGGTCGCCTTCTTCGGCAACGTAGTGCATGTAAGCATCCCAATCGCCCGCTCTGATGGTGAGTTCGGCGATCAGATGATGCAGATTCGCTTCGTGAATCACCACCACGCCCGGATGTTGAAGGGCGGTCTGATAGCAGAAGCCATGGTCTGCATTGTTACCGATCTGGTAGAGCGCGATGTCGAAGCGAGACGGATCGAAGTTCGCATCCGCATTCGAAAACACGTGAACGCTGGCAATCCTGCCGAGCTCTTCCAGCAGCGCAGCCGAATAGTCAGCGATGCCGCTTTTCGCCGGCGGTATAGGAGAAAAGAAAGCGACTTGAATCGGCACAGAACTCGGAACCGGGACTACTTTAACAGCTCCATAGAAAAGGTTCCTAGCTCGAGTGGAACGCGAACCAGCGCCGGCGTGCGCGCGCGGTCCTTGAGAAAGTACACTTCGAACCCGATGTTGGATGCCGAACCTTTGGCCGATGCAGTTACGCGCTCGGTTTCGACAGCCTTATCGCCGATGCGCACAGTCTGCGTTCCACCGAATTCGAGAGTGATTTCATATTGCGCTCCGAGGAAAACGGTTTGCCTCTGCGGGATGCGTCCCTGGCTCAGCTCGCGGCGCGCATAGTAGAGGTATGTGAGAGCATCCTTGGAGCAGGGCGCCGCGGAAATATCTGTCGTTTCGCCGCCCACGGCTCCGCGCGTGACGGTTCCCTGGTGCGGATCGAACGTCATCTTCTCATCGATCTTCTTGGCTCCGTGCTTGGTGGTGCGCAGAAACTCGGTGGAGCAGAAATCGTCGACAGCCTGGGAGCGATAGCGGTCTGCGACCGCGAAGCCGGGAACGCCTGCATCAATGTCAAAGTTGAAGTGATACCGCGCGGGCGATCCACTGGCGCTCAAAGATGCTTCGCCCAAGCTCAGGCCGCTCGGCCAATTGATGCTGTAGCGCAGTTGTTCGTTTTCAAATACTGGCGCCGAGGACGGAACCGCCCCGGCGATGACCGCCGCAAGCAGCAGCGACCCGCGGAGTACGTGCGTATAGTTCATGGTAGTGCAGCAGAAGCGCGCTTATTTTGCCGGACCGCAGCGCGATCCGCATTTTCTGCGACTTCGTAATACAAATCCAGCGTCTTTGCCGCCGTTCGTTCCCAACTAAACATCGCGGCCCTCTGCGTGCCGAGCCGCTCCATACGCATGCGCAGCTCCGGGTCGAGCAGCAGGTCACGCATCGCGAGTACCAGCTGCTCTGCGGAGTGAGGATCGAACAGGAGGGCGGCAGAGTCGGCCACTTCCGGCATACCCGAAGTATTCGAACACGCAACTGCACGCGCGCTCGCCATTGCTTCCAGGATCGGCAGACCGAAACCTTCATAGAACGACGGATACACGAAAAGGTCGCAGGCCCCATAAAGCTGGCGCAGCTGCTCGTCGCCAACGAAGCCGGTAAAGTGGATCCTCGACGCAGCGTCGGATTTGCGGGCAGCCGCGCGAACGGCTGCGCTGTGCCAGGTCTCCTTACCGACAATTACTAAGTGATGGGGAAGTTGCGGGTGCGCCTTGATCAGCTGCTCGAACGCTCGGATCAAACCAAGATGATTCTTGCGCGGCTGCAGGTCACCGACAGTGAGAATGAACGGAGCAGTCAGGCTCAGCGATGACTTCACGCTGCGCTGCGCTAACTCTCGCGATACCGGGCGAAAGTCGCTCGACACACCGTTCGGCAGCACCGTGATTCGCTCTTCATCGAGACCATAGGCGGCCTGAATGCTGCGTTTTGAAAACTCCGTCACCGTGAGCACGCGCGCTGCCGCTTTCACCGTCCTACGCACAGTACAGCGCAACTGCAAGGCGCGAAAACGTGTGAAGTATTCCGGGTGTTCGAGGAAACTCACGTCGTGCACGCTGACCACGATCGGCGTATTACAAAAGACGGGCGCGGTGTACTGGACGTGCAATAGATCCGGGCGGTCCTGACGAAGGCGGCGCGGAATATCGAATCCCAGACGTACGAACGGATTTACCGAGACGCTGTGCTCTTGAAAACGGCCAGGTAACGCGTCTTGCGCGTGCCGGCGCGATACGTAGGTCACGAACTCTGCTTGCTGGTCCAATGCGGCAAAGCAGCGAAGGATATTTCGAATGTATGTTTCGTTCCCCGTGAGATGCTGGCCGATCGCGTGAGCGTCTACCGAAAAGCGCATTTGCCTACTCCAGTATAGAGGGTTTCTCTTGCTAACACGGGATTCTTCACAAATCATTCACAACCTGCGCACAAAAACCCGCTGCCGGACACGCCCACCCAACGCCCCCACCACTAACCCCCGTCTTATTAAGGCTCTGACGGGTAGACTATCTCTGATCCCCTGCCGTTTCAAAAACCGGCCCCAGCCGTTCCCAAGCGGCGCGCCAGGTGTAACGTCGCTCGTAAACGGCGCGGCCATGCCACCCGATCCGGTGACGCTCCGCTGGGCAGTCGAGTAACTGGGAGATTATAGCGGCGAACTCGCGGGGATCGTCGGCAACGACCAAATCTTCGCCGTTTTTTATTATAAGCCCTTGAGCCCCGAATGTGGTGGAGACTACCGCGGTGGCAGCGGCCCAGGCTTCAAGAATCTTGACGCGGGTTCCGCTGCCAGAGAGTACAGGAACGACCGCAATTTGCGCGGATGCGAGCGTCGCGATAGCATCTTCGACGAAGCCTGTTATCTCCACTTGAGGATCGCCGGCCACCAGATCGTGAATGGCGTGCGCGTTCTTGCCAATGATGCGCCATTTCAAACCTGGGCGCGGGCGGATCTGTGGCCAGATCCGGTCGCGAAAGAAACGGATCGCTTCGATATTCGGTGCGTATTCGAGATTGCCGCTGAATGCGATTCCGCTGCGCTCGTCTCGCGTGGGTGCGGGAACTTCAGGCAGCGCGTTGGGGTAGATCGTGATCGTGGAGCCCGGAACCATTGGACGGATCTGCTCGGCATCATGCGCCGACGTGACCAGGATGCCGTCGAATTGCCGAAGCAGTCGCTGCTCCAGGCGGCGAGCCGCGGTTGCGAAGCGCCGGTGCGCGGCAGCCTCGAAGAATCTCGCCCGCTCGGCCATGCTTTCGTGCCAAGCGGAATCGACGTCTGTCAGATCGACAAGCACGCGCTGGGCATGTGGGCGGACCTGCTCGACATATGGCGCGCACCAGAAATGATCTAGAATCGCAACGTCGTAGTGCTTCGCGGCGATTAGCTCGCGCAGGCGGTCGCCAAAGCCCGCGAACCGATCGACTAGCGGGGGAACTCCGCGCAAAACGCGCGAAAGGTTCCGAGCGATGCGCGCCGAAGAGGTTTTGGAATGAAATGGCAGGTCGATCACGTCCACGCGAGCGACGCGTCCTTCGGGAATCGCAACCGCCGGATCGGGTGCGCCCGGTTCGCGGAACAGAACCAGATGGACTCTGCGATTGCGCGCCAGAAACTCCACCAGCGATGCCGCGCGCAACGATCCGCCGCCGATGGCCGGGTACGGCGCTTCCGGCGCAACGAACAGAGCGTCAGGTCTTGTTTCCAAAGCGCCGGAGGGCCTGTTCATAGACGTCGTGGGTAAGCTGCGCAGTTTTGGTCCACGTGAATTCAGCGGCCCGCCGGAGGGCCTTCGCGCGCAACTCGCTGAGTTTTTGCGGATTCGGCAGGATCGCGCGCAGTGTTTCCACCCATGCGCGGCAGTCACGCGCATCTACTAGAATCGCCGCGCCCCCCGCTACTTCCGCCACGGCGGGATCGTTCGATGCGATCACCGCTGCGCCGCACTGCATGGCTTCGAGCACCGGCAGCCCGAAGCCTTCATAGTACGACGGATAGACGACCGCCAGCGCGCCGGAGATCAACGAGGGGAGTTCCTCCTCGCCGGTCAATCCGAGAACCCGCAGTCCCGGCTCGTGCGCGATTTCGGCGGCGTCTTCGCGGCGGCGTCCCGCGATGACCAGATCGACAGGATAGTCGCGATGAAATTCTCGCCACGCATCGATCAACATAGGAAGATTTTTCCTCGGCTCGATCGTGCCGACGTACAGGATGTACGGCCGCTCGCCGGGTCCATGCGCGACGGGACGGAAAGCCGACGCCGCCGCATGCGGGATGGCGACTACGCGGCTGGCCTGCAACCGGAACCGCTCGATGGCCTGCTTGCGCACAGCTTCCGACGGCGTAATCACCATTCCAGCCAGGCCCAGACGCAGCAGAATCGGCGTGCGGCTGCGGACTCGATCCGATTCGCTGTGCCAGTTCGGATCCATCCAAGGCGAGAGATCGTGCAGCGTCAGGACGCTCCCGCACACGGGAAGATACGGAACCGCAAAATCGGTGCCGTGAAAAACGCGGATCTTGAGGCGCGCGATCTCGCGCTGCAATCCCCAAAGCCACCAGCGGCGATCGAGCATGCTTCTCGGCGGTCGCCCGGTCTTGAGATTCGGCGCGGCAGTTCTGGGCGCTTGGAACGGTTGATCGGAGAGCAGCCAGTACGAATCGTCGGGGAAGGCTTCAGCGAGCGCGATGCTAAGTTGTTCGGTGTATCGCCGCACCCCGCCGCTCGGAACGGTCAACGGGGTCGCGTCCAGGGCGATGATCACTCTTCGATACTACAGAGTCCTACCGACTTCTGAGTAACTGGCGCAAAACGGAGTGCGGCGCGAGGCGGTTCATGACAGGCTTGGCGGTGCGCGCCACCCTTTGCGCCTTGAGTAATCGCGCGGAAAACGGAGCGCGCGCACCGCTTACTTTGGTTTCATAAGGCGTCCGCGCACCCTTTCCGGGCGAGCGCGTTAAAAGATCACGGTCTCATAGCCCTGACGTAAGGTCGCGGGCCGAAACGAAGTACCGCTTCCCGGCTCTTCACGGGGGCATCGGAGTAGTCGATTTGGCGGTCGGGCCTGCGGGCGAGGCGTTGGAGTTCGTTTCGTTGTTTGTCAGTGAGCGGCGTCGTAGGCGCGCTCGCGGGGATTCGCTTTTCGAGCCGAGATGATTTTCTTGGTCATTGTACTTTCTCGCCCTTGCGTGCACTCGCGAGCGCTGATTGATCTTGAAAAGATTGAATGAGAATATGCGGATCGGGATTCTTGGATCGGGGTTGATTGGCAGCAAGCTCGGGATCGTGTTTGCGTGGGCGGGGCATGAAGAGGTCTTCAGTTATTCTCGCAGCGGCGAAAGCTGAACAAGCTGGCCAAGAAGCTGGGGCCAACGGGCACATGGGAACACCCGCCGAAACAGTGCGCGATGCGGTGCCCTGTTGCTCGCGGTTCGCTGGACGCGGGTCGATGATGTATTGGCCAAGGCAGGCAGCTTAAAGGGTAAGACGCTGCTGACATGCTCCCTACCGATGAGCAAAGACGACACTCGGCTGGTGATCGGGCACACGACTTCAGGCGCGGAGGCTTTGGCGTCGAAGGTCCGGGGGGGCGGATGTGGTGTCCGCCTTCAGTACGGTGCCGAGCGAGGTCTTTTTTCCCGTGTTCAAGAGACGCAGAAACAAATCGCGACTGGATCTCATTTATTGCGGAGGCGATGAGGAGCGAAGCGCAAGGCCGCCCGACTGATCGGCGATGTGGGTTTCAATCCGGTGGACGTTGGCCCGTTGTCGACAGCCCCTTATGTTGAGCCCTTCTCCCTGCTGGTGCGACACTTGCTTACGATATTTCGGGCGGTCCGGAGTTAGCATCGCTTCAAGCGATTTAAGAAGCACCGCCGGTAATGGAATTCGCAGCTCGGAGTTATTGTAGTTGTGGAACTGCGGCCCACTGCCTCACAATCTCCGAAACGGCCCGGACGAAGTCGACGGGATGCGTAGGCTTCTCGACGAAGTCCACGACGCCGAGTTCGCGGGCCATACGGCGGTCGGTCTCGTTGGATTCCGACGTAAAGACGACGACGGGCACGTAAGGGTCAGCGGACTCGAGCACCGACCAACCGGACATCTTGGGCAGATTCAATTCCAGAATGACAAGATCAGGTTGAATACTTTTGGCCGCCAGCATCTGACATGCTCGCCGGCCATCCGGCGCGACACGAAGGTTGATAGGATATGGCTCTTCGGCTAGCGCCTGTCGAATTAGTAGTATGTTCCCTAGGTCGTCGTCAACGACGAGTATTTCAATTGGTTTCATAGCGTCCTCCCGCAGCAGCATGGTCCGCGCGTCCGCTCGATTGCTATTTGTATGATTATGGAATTGTCTAATAGTAGACGGCGGCAGCCCGCCTATGTTTCCCAGTCTTGAGACAGAATTTCCGCAAGACTAGTCGACATTGCAGACGGGGCGCCGCCGGCCACACTAATGATATTGCTGTTCCTACTTGGCGCACTTATGCGCGAGGATCAGCGCTGGAATTGCCAACTACTTATTGTATTAACCGGATACTATTATCCGGTCCGCGGGCGTTAAATTGTTTCGTCACCCGGCTCTGCGCCATGGACGAAGCAACACCAGCCCAACGAAACCGCTTCCCATGAACGCGAGAGAAGCCGGCTCGGGCACAGCGCTGCCGGGGTAGCGCTGAGATCGATAGTGAGGTTGGCGACCCCGGCACCAGTGCGACGATGGTGTAGACCTCTTCGAGAGAGTAGGGGCCTGGTCCTGTCGCGATCGACATGGTATCCGTCTGGGTGCCGATGCCCGTAAATGTCGCGTGATCTAAGGCAGTCCCGTTGGGAGGAGAGAGACGCCGTTGCTTGGATCAAGGAAAGTGGATAAGGTGGTCGATGTCCGACCCGAGATCAAGTTGCTAGTCAGACCGCTGGTGACGTTGACCGTGCCCGTGGGTGAAGTAACGCCGGTCTCGGTGAACCAAAGAATCAGGGGGCCAGGCCCTCCGATGTTCAAGTCGATCGTATTGGTGTCGAATTGGCCCGAGGGTAGCGGAGCGGTACCGATCGCATCGGCTTCGACCAGGAACGAATCATTTCGCCCGCAGCATACGGTCAAAGGAAGGGTAAGCGGGCTCGTTGTAAAAGTGGGCGGCAACATGGGAGTTTCTCCGTCGTTAATAGTTATGGTGTCCGCTTTGCGCTGGAAATCAAGGCATCGCAGCGCCACAACCGCAGTTAGGCCGAACTTGCGCATCTCCTTCGTCCCTCCATAAATTTATCGGCGGGTCCGCCGATGGTGGCCCGTATCGGCAGTCTAAATCGGAGGCTCCTGTCAGAGTCAGCAATTTATGGCCTAAATTCACAGGAATGTGATGGGTGTAACCGTGAATTCATGCAAATTGTTAGCCACTATCATTTGTTCCTGCGCTATGACACGTTGTTAGGCACACTGACTTAACTCGACAATCGATGATGTGGCGGCGATGGCGCACCGGAATTTTGCAACGCGAAAGACTTCGGTGATGTAAGTTTGGCCGTGTCTGCTGCAGTGCGGAACGAGGATGTGCGGCAGTTGTTAGCTGGGACGTAGGAGTTGCCGATGTAGTGTTAATCGGCTTTCGTTCCCGGTTGGAAAGTTGGATGCGGACGCATCCCGCAATTCAAGAGTAGCAGGTAGTTGGATTGAAAGTCTAATCCGCTGAAAACGCAGCAAATTGAGTCACGAAAACCAAACGAAAACGCTCGATTCTGAAAGCGAAGTTCAGTAGTATCGAGTTCGTGGAAGAGAAAGCGTCGAACGTCGGACCCGCAGGGATTGACATCGTGTTTGAACGGTTCGGGAATCGAGACGCGCCAACGGCGCTCCTGATCATGGGGGTTGGAGCGCAAATGATTCACTGGCCGGACGCTTTTTGTCATGCGCTGGCCGAGCGTGGATTGCAGGTGCTCCGGTTCGATAATCGCGACTCGGGGCTTTCGACGCACATGCAGGGTACGCCAGCTCCGAATCTTCCGGCAGTGCTCGCGGGTGACCTGTCGTCGGTTTCGTACACGCTGTCGGACATGGCGGCCGATATAGTAGGGCTGTTGGACTTTCTCAACATCGATGAGGCGCATGTCGTGGGCGCGTCGATGGGCGGTCAGATCGCGCAGACCATGGCGATTGAGCATCCGAAGCGAGTGCGGTCGCTGACGTCGATGATGTCGACGACTGGCAACATGCGAGTGGGTCAGCCGCGGCCGGAAGTGCTGCGGGATTTGTTTTCGGGGCCGCCGGCGGTCACTCGAGAGGACGTCGTTCGGCGGATGATCTTGGCTTCGCAAATGGTTGGCTCGCCGCGTTATCGTGCTGATGAGAGTGAGGTCGGCGCGCGAGCAGGGCGTGCGTATGACCGATCGCACGATCCGGCGGGGACAGCTCGGCAGGCGATCGCGACGATCGCATCGGGGGATCGCACGGAACGGCTGCGTGAGGTGCAGGCGGCGGCGCTGGTGATCCACGGCCTTGACGATCGCATGTGCGACGTAAGCGGGGGGCAAGCGACGGCCGAAGCGATTTCGGGAGCGGAGTTAGTGCTGATCGAAGGGATGGGGCATGACCTGGGGCCCAGGGAGCAGTTAGTAACACAAATCGCCGAATTTGTGTGGCGCGTGGAGCGTAAAAAAAATTTAGGAGCCGCGGCACTAGACTGAGTTGCGATGCGTGCGGTGATTGTTGGCGCGGGGATCGGTGGACTGGCGGCAGCGGTGGCGCTGCGGCGGATTGGAATCGAGACGGTGAATCTCGAGCGCGTGGGGGAGATCGGCGAGGTAGGCGCCGGGCTTTCCATCTGGTCGAACGCGGTGAATGCACTGCGAGCGCTTGGCGTCGGAGACAAAGTCGTGGCTCGAGCGTCCGTGGTTGAGCGCATCCCGTCGCACACGCTGAGCGGGCGTTTCATCGGCGTCACCGATCTTTCCGAGATCAGCCGCGCGGCGGGTGCGCCTTGCGTTTGCGTGCACCGCGCAGTGTTGCAGCGAGTCCTTCTCGAGGAATTGCCGGCGGGGTCGGTGCGGACTGGTGTGCGGTGCGTTGGGTTTGACGGGTCGAACGCAGTGTTGGACGGCGGCGCGCGCGTCGAGGGCGATCTATTGGTGGGCGCGGACGGGATTCGTTCGACGATTCGCGAGGGGCTGCATGGAGCAGCGGCGCCACGATATGCGGGCTATACCTGCTTGCGCGGGATTTGCGGCGACTCGGGAGCGCTCAAGGATAAGTCGGCGCTGCTGGCGGTCGGGTCGGGGATGCAGGTCGGGGTGTGGCCCTGCGGCGCGGGGCAGCTTTACTGGTTCCTGACGAAGAACGCGCCGGCAGGGACAAAGCAGAGGAAAGACGACGTGCTGGCGCTGTGCCGGCCATGGGGTTTGATCCACAAGATCGTCGCGGGCACGGCGGAAGAAGCGATCGTGCAGAGCGATATTTTCGACCGGCCGCCGCTCAAATGTTGGGGACGCGGGCGCGTCACGCTCGCAGGCGACGCGGCGCACGCGACGACGCCGAATCTCGGGCAGGGCGCGTGCCAGGCGCTGGAGGATGCAGTGGTGCTGGCGGATTGCGTCCGGCGGTTGCAGCCGGTAGAGGCGGCGCTCGGCGAATATGAGAAGCGGCGGATCCCGCGCACAACGATGATCGTACGCAATTCGTGGGAGAGCGGGCGGACGCTGCAGATAGATCGGCCGGCGCTGGAAGCGCTACGGAATTGGTTTATGGGGAGTCGTATGGGAAAACATTTCTCGGCGCGGACGTTCCAGAAGCTTTTGACGTATCGAGTGCCAAAGCTGTAGTTGGCACTGTGTCTAAGGAGGACAATGATTCCGTCAGAGAAGAGTGCGGCAGTGAAGCGGGGCTTGTCAGAGGCTTTTGGCGTAACCGAGGTCGAGGACATACAAAGGATGACGCGAGGCCTCAGCTCGGACCTGGTTTTTCGAATCGTCGTGAAGGGCGCACCGTACCTGTTGCGGGTGATGACGAGAATCGATGAGAGGAAGGATCCGGTGCGCATATTCGCCTGCATGAAAGCGGCGGCTGAGGCAGGCCTTGCGCCACGCCTGTGGCACACCAACATGGAAGACGGGATTTCGATCTTGGACTTTGTCGAGGCGGCGCCGTTTCCTGTGCAGGAGGCGCTGGTAAGGATTCCGGCAGTGTTGAAGAGACTGCATGCGCTGCCGCGTTTTCCGAAAACGTTCAATTTCGTCACGGCACACAACGGATTTATCTGGAGATTGCGCGGGGCGAATTTGCTGCCGAAGGGCGAGGTGGAGGAAGCATTCGAGCGCTACGCGCAGTTGTGTGCTGTTTATCCGCGCGTCGATTCGAACATGGTCTCGAGTCACATGGATCTGAAACCGGAGAACATTCTTTTCGATGGCAAGCGCGTGTGGCTGGTGGATTGGGACGCGGCTTTTGTAAACGATCGCTATTTCGATTTGGCGGTTGTGGCGAATTTCGTCGTGACCGATGATGCGGAGGAGAAAGCGTATCTCTGTGAGTATTTCGGACAGTCCGCCGATGAATATCAACGGGCGCGATTTTTTCTAATGCGGCAGGTGCTGCACATGATGTCCGCGGCAGTGTTTCTGCTGCTGGCATCCGCGGGCAAAGTCGTGGAACCCGGCGAGCAACTGCCGGCGTTCCGGGAATTTCACGAACGCATCTGGGCAGGAGAGGTCAACCTGGCGGACAACGCTATGAAAAGCGTTTATGGCGGGGTTCACTGGCGGCAGTTGGTTGAGAACATGCGGCACGAGCGATTTGAGGAGGCGTTGAGGATCGTCTCGGAGAAGCACAGAGGAGAGGAAGGCGGGCAGCAGCTTTTCCCAGCCGCTGCGTTCTCGGGCGCTCAGTGAGCGCACACCGCGCCACTACTGAACTGGCCGCGAGCCGGTGATGAGGATGTCGACTAGCCTTCGGGCGCTCTGCCGCCAGTCGGGACTGGCAGAGACGTGGGCGACGCCGACCAGAGCGCGCAGAAGATCGAGCGGGTCGAGATCTTTCCGAATCTCGCCGCTCTTGATGGCGCGCTTCACGAGCGATCGGATGGCTTCATGGATCTGCGCGTAGGCAGCTTCGAACACCTTGGAGTGATCGCCGACCAGCGCATTCAGCGCGGCGGCGATTATGTGTTTGGTCGCGACGGCATCGACGAACAACAAGAGCCAAGCTCGTAGCGCTTCGATCGGAGGCAGGTCTTGCGCGAACCTTCGCTCGGCGGCGGCGAGCTTTTCCATCTCAGTCCGGTAGACCGCTTCAAGAAGCGCTTCGCGGGTGGGGAAGTGGCGGTATAAGGTTCCTGGTCCGACGCCGGCCTGTTTCGCAATGTCGTCCAGGCTGGTATCGGCGCCTGAGCGGGCGAACGCCTCTTTGGCTACTTCGAGAATGCGTTCGCGATTGCGCTGCGCATCGGCACGCGGCTTTCGGGCGGCTGGCGGTCGAGACTTGGCGGGCATGAATTAAAGTTGCAACCGGAGACACACTCCGATTATTATTACTATCCGGAGGCTATCTCCGTTTTATCGAAGTTCGCAGCCTCCCGTCAAGATCGCCCCATGGCGGCGCGACGGGCCGCTGGTATTAGGAGGAAACAATTATGCGTGTTTTTGTTACGGGAGCGTCCGGCTTTATCGGCTCCGCCGTTGTCAGAGAATTGATCGGCGCAGGACACAGCGTGCTCGGACTGGCTCGCTCGGACGCGGCGACCGCGTCCGTCGCCGCAGCGGGAGCTGATGTTCATCGGGGCTCGCTCGAGGATCTCGATGGCCTTCGCAGCGGGACGGCGGCTGCGGACGGCGTGATCCATTTGGCATTTGGTCACGATTTCGCGAATTTCGCGGCTTCGGCAGAAGCGGATCGCCGAGCGATTGAGGCGCTCGGAGAGGCGCTCGCGGGTTCGGATCGGCCGTTGGTGGTCACGTCGGGGACGGGTCTTCTTGGGCGGCTTGGCCGAGTTGGGACCGAAGAAGATGTTGCGCCAACGGAACCGTTGCTTCCGCGCGTTTCGGAACAGACAGCAGCCTCCACGGAGGCGCGCGGTGTGCGTGCATCGGTGGTTCGTCTTCCTCCTACAGTGCATGGAGACGGGGATCGCGGCTTCGTTCCGATACTGATCGGTCTTGCGCGGGAGAAAGGAGTTTCGGCATACGTGGGCGACGGACTCAACCGCTGGCCTGCGGTGCATCGGTTGGACGCTGCTCGTCTTTACCGGCTGGCGCTGGAGAAAGGCACAAAGGGTGCGCGGTATCACGGCGTCGCCGATGAGGGCGTGCCATTGCGGGAGATCGCGGGCCTGATCGGCCGGAGGCTCAACGTTCCCGTGGTGAGCAAGACGGCGGCGGAGGCGGCTTCTCATTTTGGATGGTTCGCCCGCATCGCAGCGCTGGACAATCCGTCGTCGAGCCAGCGAACCAGAGAACTGTTGGGATGGCAGCCGACGGAGCGAGGGTTGATCGAGGATATCGATCACGCGAGGTATTTCGGCATGGGACAGGCAGCGTAGGAGATGGTGAAGAAAAGATGCGTGTCTTTGTTACGGGTGGAAGCGGATTTGTCGGCTCAGCGATTGTTCAGGAGCTGATTCGCGCGGGCCATCGGGCGTTGGGACTGGCTCGCTCCGATTCTGCCGCGAAGTGTCTTTCAGGCGTGGGCGCAGAGGTACATCGAGTCGATCTTGAAGATCTGGAAAGCACCAAGAGTGGGGCGGCCGCCACGGATGGCCTAATTCACAGGGCATTTAATCACGATTTCTCCAAATTTGCAGCAAATTGTGAGATTGTCCGGCGCGCCATAGAGGCGCTCGGTGACGTGCTGGCCGGTTCTGATCGCCCGCTGATCATTAGCTCCAGGACCGGCCCTAGTTGCGCGGGCCGCCTCGCGACCGAAGACGATGTTGCAGCTTCCGGCCCGGGGTCACTGCCGCGCGTAGAGCTTCCGAAGAGGTGGCGGTTTCGGCGGCGGCGCGGGGCCTAGCGCGTGTCGGTGGTGCGCCTTCCCTTGGTGCACGGCGATGGCGATCACGGTTTCCTTGCGTACGTGATCACGATCGCCCGTGAGAAAAGGCTAGTCGGCGTATCTGGGCGACGGGACCAATCGCTGGCTCGCGGTCCATCGGTTCGATGGCGCGCGGCTGTACGGGCTCGCGCTCGAGAACGGCTAGGCGGGCGCACGGCATCACGCGGTGGACGAAGAGGGCGTGCTGTTTTCGGGAGGTCGCGGGCGTGATCGGGCGGCGTCTGGACGTGCCGGTCGTCGGTATCGCGTCCGAGGATGCGCCCGGTCATTTCGGCTGGTTCGCGCAGTTCGCGGGGAGAGGCAGCATGGCATCGAGCGAGAAAACCCGGGCAGCGCTGGGGTGGCAGCCGAGGAAGCCGGGGCTGATTGCCGATCTCGACCGGGGCGAGCTATTTCGAAGCCTGATCTAATTGCCTATTACCGGCGCGCTTGGAACGCCGGCGGCGCTGCGCGCGGGAAGAACGCCGTTCATGGGGTGATGCGCAAAAGATCTCGCACGCAAACCGCAGCAAGTCCAGGCCATTTTTTCACTACGATCAAAGCAAATGGACGAACCCAAGTTAGTGAAGGCACTCCTCGGATTTAGTGTGTTCGTTCTCTGGGTGCTGTTTTAGACTCTGGCAAGCGAAGCGCGGTTATCTAGGCAAAGCATCCAGAAGTACTTCGACAACAGTAGTGACCACAAGCCTTAAAAGGCGATCATCCAACATTTAGCTCATTAACATTCATCGATGCTTGGTCGCAGTTGTATAATTGGCGAAATGTTGGGTTGTCATGCGGCGGGTCGCCGGGGCTGGCGGAAGCTGCGAGTTCCAGCGAGTGTATTGGGGACGATTCTGACGGCAGCGATCATGTTGGCGAATACTGACCGCCTGGGCGCTCAGTGGCTGAATTATCCAACGCCAGGAACGCCCCTGACAAAGGCTGGCGCACCGGATCTGGCGGCGAAGACTCCGCGCGCTTCCAACGGCAAGCCCGATCTCTCCGGCGTCTGGCAGATTGAGCGTCCGCAGCCCGGCGATTACGAGCGGTTTTACGGACCGGCGGGCGCCGGCCAGGTATTTGGGGACGACGTTCGCGATCAGAACAAGTATTTTTTCAACCTCTTTATTGACTTCAAGCCCGGTGAGGAGCCGCTTCGGTTCGAGGCTCGCGAACAGACGCGGCGGAACCAGCAAAACGTCATCGCGAATTCTCCCTCGTCGCACTGCCTGCCCTACGGGTTGCCGGCCCGCTATTTTAATGCTCGGCCGTTCAAAATTTTCCAAACTCCGGAAGCGATCGTGATGTACTTCGAACTGGACGGAGCGTTTCGGCAGATCCATACCGATGGCCGGAAACTTCCGGTGGACCCTTTCCCGTCGTGGATTGGATATTCGGTAGGCACCTGGGAAGGGGACACGCTGGTGGCGGATACGGCCGGGTTCAACGACAAGAGCTGGCTGGATGCGCGGGGACATGGGCATAGCGAAGCACTGCGAGTGGAAGAGCGGTTCCACCGGCGCGATTTCGGCCACATGGACATCGAGGCGACGGTGGACGATCCGGTTACGCTGACGAAGGCCGTCACGGTGAAGTTTACAGTGCATCTGATCCCGAACAGCGATGTGCTCGAGACCTTCTGCGCGGAGGGCGAGCGGGATCAGGTGTACGCGCAACAACCTGCGAAGTAACTGATTTCGGAATCTGAGACATTGCATTGCCGGGTGTTTCGGCTTGCTCCAACGCGCGACAAAGATGTAAGACCAAGACAAATGAAGAATATTTACGTGCTCGTGTTAGCCATCGTTATTTCGGCAGCAGTGGCCTGCGGTCAGCAGGGCATGCGAGGGCTGAGGGCATCCGGCTATCTGACGTCGACCGAGATTTCCGGCGTACTGCGAGTGGTGCCTGCCGCGCCCGCGACTGGCGATCCGAGATTTCAGGCCGACATGGCGATTTTTCGCGCGACGCGAACGATGGAAGGATCGCCGCGCTGGAGGTTGGCGCAGGAGGACGATAACTTATCGCTCGGGGGCCTGCTGCACGCGTTCGGCTGTGCACTCGGGCTGGAGCTCACGCCGGATCATGCGCCCAAGCTGACGGTTTTGCTGAATCGCGCGAACTCGGATGCAGGAGCAGCGGCTAACGAGATCAAGTTCAAGTACCAGCACAAGAGGCCATTCCAAGTCGAGTCGGGCGACGTTTGCCTTTCCGTAAAAGGCAAAGCGGCTTTAGAACGAAGTCCGGATTATCCTTCAGGACACACTTCCTTGAGCTGGGAGACTGGACTGGTTCTTGCTGAGTTGAGCCCCGATCGAGCTGCGGACATCCTCGCGCGGGCGAGGGCTTTCGGACAGAGTCGCGTAGTGTGCGGAGTTCACAACCTCAGCGCGGTAGAGGCGGGATGGATGACAGCTTCGGCGGTTTTTGACATGCAGATGAATTCAGCAGAGTTCAGGAAGGATCTGGAATCTGCCCGAGCAGAATTTGCGGCGCTGAAAACCGCGGGGAGCGCGAAGCCGGCCAATTGCGAATTGCAGGCGCAGATCCTTTCGAAAGACCCCTACTAGTCCCTGACCCGCGTCACCGGATGTGAATCAGTTGGTCGGCTTGCGCGAAGATAGCGGATGTTCTACGTAGTCCTGCTTCGTTTTGGCCTGGTAGGCGTCACGATCCACCACTGCGCGTTTGAACTTAGTTTGGAGCGCTCCGCGATCGAGCTTCACGCCGTATAAATAAACGCTATCAATGTCGCGGAGGTTGTGAATATTCTCCAGCGGACTTGCGTTGAGCACGACGAAATCTGCGCGCTTACCTTTGGACAGCGTTCCTGTGTCTTTGATCCGGAGGACCTCGGTTGGCCGCGATGTCGCCGCAATGAGGATCTCCTCAGGGCTCAGGCCGTAGCGCGCGTACATTGCCATTTCGTGATGATCGGCGAAACCGAAGGAGTGCTTCTGAGAAAGACCGGCATCGGTCGAGAGCACCAGCCGCGCGCCGGATTGGATGTACTTCATAAAGTTGTATTTGAGATTCTCTTCGCGTTGAAGGAACTGCGCGGTAGGTGCCGCGGAGCATGGGAGTGACCTCAGCCAGGTATTCCCTGCCCTCACTTCGGCGACGACGCTGTCTTGCATCGACTGCGCAACAAACTCGTTGTCCGGCTCGCAAAGTTCGGCCGTGTCGCCGAGGCCCATCACCGGCGCCCAATACGGCTTCTTTTCTTTGAGCAGCGTCAGAAATTCATCGTCGAGCTTTACATTGGCGATGGTGTGGACGAGGACATCGACGCCGGCTTTGACCACGGCCTTCTGGTCGTCGAGGTTCGTGGCGTGGGCGTGGACCATCATGCCGTGCCTGTGCGCTTCCTCGGTGATGGCCGCGAAGACCTCAGGCTGCAGCTTCTTCATGCCGCCGCGCGTGTTGTCGCGGTTGTCGACCCAGAATTTCACTTGCGTGATTCGCTTAGCGGCGATATCACGGACAGCAGCCACGGCTTGTTCTGGCGTGGACACCTCGCGCACCGTGTGCAGAGGCGTGGTGGCCTGGATGAGTAACTGATCCGGTCCGCCGCCCGGAGGCGCGATGCCGGCCGAAAAGAAAAAGCGCGCCGCCGGCGGAAATTTTCCCGCAGCCTGGTCGCGCTGGAACTTGATGGCGAATTCATCGGGCTGATCGCCCATCGTCATCGTTGTGCCGACTCCGTAGAACGCCTCCCGCTCCATATGATCCAGCATGTTTTCGACACTGTGATTCTCCACGCTCCAGCTCACATAGCCTTCGTACCCGGCGTGGACATGGACGTTATTAAGAGCTGGGATCACTGTCTTGCCGCTCAGATCGATCCGGCCCGCGCCCGCCGGAGCTTTCACAGAGCCTTTCGGACCAAACGCGGTGATATGGCCGTTCTGCACGAGGAGTGCTCCGTTCTCGATGGGTGGGCTTGCGTCGCCGATGATGAAGCGCGCGCCTTCGTATAGAACTGCGTTCGATTGTGAGAAGGACGGATTTGCTGTGATGAAGATCAGCGCGACGCCAAAGATGCTGCTTCCATTTTTGAGATCGGTTCTCACGTCTCACCTCCCGTGGCTGCGACGTCACTTTATAGCCTAATCCCGCAGGCATTGCAATCCGGCGCGATGCTATACTTCCTGCACCTATGCGAACCCTCATCCTCGCGCTTTCGATCACCGCCGTGCTTCAGTGTCAGCCTACAAAATCGAAGCAGGCTGAGGTGGACCGAGTCTTCGCCGCGTTCAACACGCATACGCCTGGTTGCGCGGTAGGCGTCTCGCAGGCAGGCGAAGTGGTTATGCGATCGGGCTACGGGATGGCGGACCTGGAGCGCGACGTGCCAGTCACGGCCGATACCGTCTTCGAAAGTGGGTCCGTGGCAAAGCAGTTCACCGCCGCCGCGCTGATCATGCTCGCGCGGCAGGGCAAGATTTCGCTCGATGATCCGCTGCAGAAGTATCTGCCCGAATTGCCCGACTATGGAACGCCGCTGACCATTCGCCACGTACTGAGTCATCTCAGCGGGTTGCGCGAGTGGCGGCTGATGGCGACTTTTTCGGGAATCCCGGAAGGCAAGTATGTGCTCAACAATCACGATCTGCTGCGAATCGCATCCATGCAGCGGGCGCTCAACTTCACTCCGGGCTCGGCTTACAGCTACACGAATACAGGGTTCAATATTTCGACCATTCTGATCGAGCGCGCGCTCGGAGATGGGCAGACGTTTCAGGAGTTCACGCACGAGGCGATCTTCGAACCTTTAAAGATGACGCACACGCGATGGCGCGACGATTTTCGCGCGGTCGTGCCGAATCGCGCGCTGGCGTACGAGCGCACAGAGCACGGCGGTTGGATTCAGGACACTCCGGTCGAGAACATTATCGGCGCAGGCGGCATGTTGAGCACGGTCGGCGACTGGCTTTTGTGGAATGAGAATTTCGCGCACCCGAGAGTCGGCGACGCAGAAATGTTCAAGCTGCAGCAGACTCCGGCGACGCTCACGAACGGGAAAACCATCGCCTATGCCGCGGGGCTCGAGATCGGGACAGTCGACGGGCTGCGCGAAGTGTCGCATGGTGGCTCGACCGGCGGTTACCGGACGTGGATTGGACGCTATCCCGAAAAAGCCGTGTCGGTCGCTGTGATGTGCAACTCGCCGTTGGCGAATCCAACGCAACTGGCGCGCGAGACGGCTCGCTTGTGGACCGGCGCGACGCCAGCGCCGAAGCCTGCACATTTCGATGCCGATCCCGCCAAGCTCCAGGCATTGACAGGCATGTATCGCAAGACGCGCGACAATACCGTGGTTGAAATCGTTGCGAAGGATGGCAAGCTCACGATCGATGGCCGGGTCCAACTGACTGCTACCGGCTCTGACAAATTCCTAGCTGGCGAAACCCAAGTCATTTTCGAGGACGGACGCTTCAGGGAGCTGAGCCCGAACGGCGACACGGTTTTCGAGCGAGTCAACGCGGTTCATCCATCGGCTGCCGATCTCGCATCCTTTGCCGGTGAATACGAGAGTCCTGAAACGAACGCACTAATCAGGATCGCGCTCAAAGGCAACGATCTCACGCTTGCGATTGCGTCCAATCCTCCCGTCAGGCTTCGGCCGACGTTTCAAGATGCATTCATGATGCAGGATCGCGGCGGTGCGTCGATTCGCTTCCTTCGCGACTCGTCGGGAAGCGTGACCGGATTTAGCGCGGCTGACGATCGCGTGTGGGACCTCCGATTCACGCGCAAACGCTGAAGCCGTGCCAGAATAGCGGAATGCGCGCCGCGATTCTAGCATTCACGTTGTTCTCGCCGCTTCTTGCCCAGCAGTTCGATCTCGTCATTACCGGTGGCCGGGTCATCGACGGCTCGGGCGATCCCTGGTTTTATTCCGATCTCGGCGTAAAAGGTGACAGCATCGTGGCGCTCAGCAATCTGTCGTCCGCATCGGCCGCGCGCCGGATCGACGCGAAGGGATTGGTGGTTGCGCCGGGCTTCATCGACATTCATACACACGCGAGGCGCGGGATTCTCCAGACGCCCGCCGCCGAAAATTACATCCGCCAAGGCGTGACGACGCTGATCGAAGGACCCGACGGCAGTTCGCCGCTCCCGATTGCACCGTTTCTTGGTCAGGTCGCGGCGGCGCATCCCGCGCCTAACTTCGGAACCTTCGCCGGTCAAGGCAGTATTCGCGAAGCCGTCATGGGGCTGGTTAATCGTCCAGCGACTCCCGCCGAGATCGAAAAGATGCGCGCAATTACTCGCCAGGCGATGCTCGACGGAGCATTGGGCGTGACCACGGGATTGTTTTACGTCCCTGGGAATTTCACGCCCACCGATGAAGTGATCGAGATTGAAAAAGTGGCCGGCACGATGGGCGGCATGCATCATTCGCACATGCGGGATGAAGCCTCGCATGTGCTCGACAGCGTCCGCGAAACGATACGGATCGGCGAAGAAGGCCACTTGCCAACGCAAGTCACGCATCACAAGATCATCGGAAAGGGGAATTGGGGCGGGAGCGTGGACACGATTCGTTTGGTGGATGAGGCGCGGGCTCGCGGCGTCGATGTCACCATAGACCAGTATCCTTACACCGCTTCCAGTACCGGCACGGCGGGCCTGATCCCACAGGTGTTCCAGGAAGGCGGACAGAAGGCGCTCATCGAACGGCTCGACGCGCCCGCGCAGCGCGCCAAAATCAAGCTGGCGATTATTGAGCGCATCAAGTTCGATCGCGGCGGCGGGGATCCGGCGAACGTCGTGATGGCGAACTGTTCCTGGGACAAATCGCTGGCTGGGAAAAGTCTCGCGGATATCACCAAAGCTCGCGGCCGGGAAGTGACTTTCGAAAACGCGGCTGAAACACTCATGGAAATTCAGCACAGCGGCGGCTGTCAGGCTGTGTATCACGCCATCAGCGAAGAGGATCTCCAACGGATTCTCAAGTATCCGTTCACCATGGTCGGCTCCGACGGAGAGATTCCACAGTTCGGCTCGGGTGCACCGCATCCGCGCAGCTACGGGACCTTCGTGCGTGTGCTCGGCCGCTACGTGCGCGAGCTTCACACCGTCACGCTCGAAGACGCGGTTCACAAGATGTCCGGCCTTCCGGCACAGCGGCTGAAGCTGTACGATCGCGGCCTGATCCGGCCGGGCATGAAGGCGGATCTCGCGATTTTCGACGCTGCCACCGTCGCGGACACCGCGACGTTCGAAAAACCTCACCAATACGCCGCGGGCGTGAAATATGTCGTGGTGAACGGAAAGCTGGTGATCGACGACGGCAAGCTGACGAGCGAACGCCCGGGCCGGATTCTGTATGGTCCGGCGAAGCAGTAAGCCAGCATTGTGACCAGGGAGCCGGGAGGAGGGAGCCAACCGGAAACGCGAATGCTCACCCGAAGGTGAGCATTCGACCACATCATCTGCCTGAATTTACAGGCGCCCTGTTATCAGCAGGGGATGTATGGGAGAAGCAGATTCGACGGAAACGCAACCGTCAAAACCTGTTTGTGATTCAGATCATAGGGCCACGCCGGTTGCGAGTCAAGTTGAAAAACCAGTTGCGTGGAATTGGACTGTAACCTTATGGCCGATAGGACCTTACGCCTGTGAACTGCTTTGTGAAATTTTGTGAAAAACCTTGTGGAATTCCGGTGGGAAGCTAGGTGCTTGGTTTCTAAGGTGGAGAAAGCCAGGGAGTTATTTGCCGCTTAGATGGAGCGTCGTCATCGAGCCCTCAGCACCTGAATAGCCAAACTTTCTAGCAGTTACGCGAATCACTGCGAAGACCAGCCCAGACACTAAACAGAAACCTAAAACAATGCCGGCTAAGGTCAAGATTCCTAAGATCATCTGCGCGGCTGTCTGGGGTTTGATCACTAGGGGCATCGGCTCGTTCCAGGAGACGGAAGCCTGATAATTTACTTGGCTGAGGAGCTTTTCGGCTTCGGCAGAATCGACCGGTGAGGCGGCGGTTGCCGGAGCAACCAGGGCTACCAGCGATCCGGTCCGCTTCACGACGACTCCCGGTATCCTTTCGTAGACGGGGGCCTGATCCCGGGCCATTTCGAGCGTCGGGTAGGAGAAGATCGCTAGCGTTGCTTCGCCTTTGCTCAACCTGTAATGGGCCAACTGACCTTCGCTGCCGAGTTCTAACCGCACAGCTCCGGACGAGATCTGCGGCAGATATTTTTGCAGACCCTCGGGGCCCATGATGTAGCGCGTAGAACTCGCGATCGCGCCTGCTTGAGGAAAATAGCTCCCGAGGATCGGAACCGGCGTGTGGGAGACGTGCGGCAGGCTCTTGTCGGCGAGATTCAGAAGGTCCTTGGGACAGTTGCCGGAACAAACCACAAGGTAGTTTCCGACGCGCTGTCCTGGCCCTTCGAGGGACGCGGCGTAGGCACCGGTGCTGTCTTTGAACCGAGTGGCGGTCACTTGGAACGGACCGTAATCAGCCTGCTCGCCAGCCTCGCGTCCGTATTCGTCAGAGAGTCCCGATTGCGCCGGGACTTCACTCGCCGATTTGCGCTCGTATGCGCCTAGCTTGTCCGGCCAGATTGCGGCCTGAAGCGGAAACACGGCAGCTAGGATTGCGAGAACTATGCCCCGTGACATTTTTTGTATTTCTTGCCGCTGCCGCATGGACACGGATCGTTGCGGCCAGCTTTCTTTTCCGAGATCGCCTGCTTCTTTTCCGTCGCCACACCGCTGCCGCCGGCGAATTGCAGCTCGGCCATTTCCTTATCTTTCTTGCGCTGGATGTTGCGCGTGAAATCGGCCACTACGTTCTGTGCTGCGCGGCGCTCTTCGGCGGCAATGGCCACCGCGCCTTCGTCATCCTCTTCGTCTTCCTCATCGTCGCCTTCCGGATTGAACGGCAGCACG
>DASQJA010000271.1:0-10664 GCA_035631275.1 Bryobacteraceae bacterium | reverse complement strand
TTGATTCCACTCTCGCCCACCGATCCAAAATTCAACATGTTGCTCGCCGACATCACCGGCGACCTTTACGACATCGTTTGGTGGGCGGATGCGATGCAGAAAGCAAGCCAGGCGGTCCACGCCATGCGCGCATTTCTCGCTGAGCGCGATCCGGCGTCGCTTGCGAACGATCCTCAATTTTTCAGCCGGCGGACCGAACTACAAAAACTCTTGCTGTCGATGGTCGGATCGAGCAAACTGCGCTTCCGCGAGCCCTGGGGAATGGTGAGTCTGTTCCAGGCCGCCGGAGGACGGCGCTCATCCGGAAAATTGACCGCGAAGGGCCTGTCGATCGACCAGGAGAACGGCGCGCCGCGAACCGTCACTGCAGGCGGATCAGGAGGATGAAATGCGTATTTCCTCAGCCGCCGGTCTCGGCTTCCTAACGATTGCCGCCGCACTGAATGGTTGGGCAAGCGCTGCCACTGAGGAAACTTCCTGCGATCAGATCTCGAAGTTCGCTCAAGAGCGCCTGAACGTCAGCGCTAAAAATTCGCGCAAACTCGAAACCCTTCAATTCCCTTGTGAACTGCCTGCTGGACCTCTATCGTTCCAGTTCCTGATCGCGACCGCGCCGAATCCCATTGAGACGCACCTGACGCTCTGGTTCGACCGCGAGGTGGAAAGCATTCAGAATGCTGCGGACAACTCTTCCGAGATTCGTATGCGCGACGGCTTGAGCCTTTTGCGTCCTCACATGCAGCCCGTCCTCTCCCACGCTGCCGCCAAGCCAATTGGGAAACGTGCTCCAGGCTGCGATGCTCGGCTCGCGCGTACCCTGGACCGATCATTGGGAGTTGCGCAACCGCTTGAGTGACGTTGATCGCCTGCTCATCGAGAACCTGCAATCCCGCTGGACTTTAAAGGACAGACCTTCGGCGAACGCGGATGGTTCTCCGTCCAGTTCGTCCCAAGATCTGCTCAATGTCGCTGAGAGCCGAATCGCCTTTCAATTTGTCAGCTACATCCAGTACACTCAGCACCAGGTACGAAACCTGATTTACTTCGTGACGGTTGGATTCGTGCTGTCGTTGATCGCGCAGCATCGCTACTCGTTCCAGACGCCGCGAACTATAACGACCTTTACTACGATCATGTTCGCCGCCTTGATGGCGCCGGCGGATCGCGATCCCACGCTCAGCCGGACCACCAACACAATGCCCGGAAGTTTGGACGCGGGCTTTTTCAAGCGCGTCGTTGTTTATCTCGGCGTGCCGTTCGTGACGGTGATCGCCTCACAAGTTCCCGCTTGGGGAAAGTTTCTCTTCTCTTGGGTCCAGCCCGCGCTCGAAGCCCTCAAGTAGCCGCGCGATCTTCAAGTGAGGAGTGCCGCGCTTGCCATTGAGTCTGATTCATTCGCGTGCGCCGATCAGTTCCCCGAGGAACCAGGTGCGGCGCTCCGTCTCATCGATCCAAACCTCGATCATGCTGGCGGTGGCGACATCGTTGTATCTATCGCAAGTCTCGTGCGCCGCGCGCAAGAAACCCGTCAGGTCGCGATTGTCGGCCCACAACTCCGAGATCATCTGATCCGGTGTCACGCGCTCGGCATCATTGTCCTTCAGCCGCTGGTTTCGTCCGATCTCGCCGATGGAACGAATCGTGGTGCCGCCAAGCTTCCGCGCCCGCTCGGCGACTTCGTCGGTCATGGCGAAGATTTGTTCGGCCTGCTCGTCGAGAAGCAGATGGTAGTCGCGGAAGTGAGGACCGGTCATGTGCCAATGAAAATTCTTGGTTTTCACGTAAAGCGCGAATACGTCGGCTAGCAATCGCCGCAGTACACTCGAAATCTCGGCCACGCCTTCCTGGCTAAGGTCGATCTCGTTCTCGATAACTGTGCTTTTCGCATTCTTGGTAATCATTCGCCACTCCTAAAGGATAGAGCCGCTCTTTTAACCGCGCGGTAACATTTGAAACGTTTTTTCTGTCCGGAGACGCGCGCCCACTGCACAGATGCAGTTCGAAGCAAGTCCGCATTCAAAAAAACATAGAAACGGGCATCCATGCCACCCAGATTGGGTAACCAGCCGGCCGACCTCGAAAGACTTACTCGAAACCCTGCGGCAGGGGTCAGCCCGGGCCGTCAACCAGCGATATCGTGCAGGATCGCCACGGATCGCGTGGGTGCAAGGCGCCTGAGGCATGCACGGGCGGGTCTGCCCAATGGTCGACGCGAAGCAAGCATTTGACGCGAAGCACGCATACCTAGGTGGCTTTTCCGCCGGCATTCCCATGGACAAGCCGAGGAACCCCGTGGGGTGAAAACTCGAAATGGTCCATTGGTGTTTCTGCCTCGCGGAGGCGCAAAGTTTCAGGTGAATGAAATCCGGGGGATCGCGTTTCCACCCGCTATGCTTTTCTCCACGCGCCTGGGACCATTTTGGCTTTCGACCACTGCGGCCTCGCAGGTTCACAGTCTTGTTCGCCCAAACCTTGCGATCTAGGAACCGCCATCCGGTAAAGAGAATTCAGCTCCAGCAACGCGATGGTAACCATTCCCTCCGTATACCGTCGAACAAACCGTTCGCGAGCCTGAGATTAATCGACGCGGAACGGCCATCTCTTCTGGTTGAATTGGAAGACGCCGCGGTGTGGCCGCGGTGCCTGGAATCCCGGTCCGAGGTTGTTGCATCATTATCAAGCGAACGGAAAGGTTATCCAATTGACGCACCTACGAACCGCAATTCGAATCGCCTCGCTCTCCATGACGCTGGCGCCGCCGGCGCTGATCGCCCAGCAGAGCCAGTTCCAAGGCAGCGTTCCTTCGGGAACTGCTTCCTCGACACCGGTTTTGCTCACTCTTCAGGACGCCATCGATCGCGGGCTAAAAGCCAATTTGGGGCTGCTGGTGAGCGACTCGGTTTCCGAATTCGCTCGCGGCGCTCGCGTTCGCTCGCTGAGCGCTCTGCTGCCATCTGTTAACGGGCAGATCAGTCAAACCGTAGAACAGCTCAGCCTGAAAACAATCGGCCTTAATCTCTCGGTTCCCGGCGTCTACGTGCCCGTGATCGTCGGCCCATTTCACTACACAGACGCTCACGCTTCTACGTCCTGGGATGTCTTTAACTACTCGTCGATCAAGAACTACCGCTCGGCGCGGGAGAGCGAGCGAGCGGCGCGCCTATCCGCTCAGGATGCGCATGACTTAGTAGTTCAAGCCGTCGCCACCGGGTATCTTCAAATCATCGCCGACGCCTCCCGTATCGGGGCGATTCGTTCACAGGTGCGCACCGCTCAGACTCTATACGATCGCTCGGTCGATCAACGCCGCGCCGGAACCGCGGCCGGAATCGATGTGCTGCGCTCTCAGGTCGAGTTGAAGCAACAAGAACAGCGTCTGCTCGCTCAGGAAAATCAGTTCGCCAAGGACAAGCTGGCACTCGAACGGATCATCGGTCTGCCACCCGGTCAGGACTTCAATATCGGCGAAACCGTTCCGTTCGCGCCGTTGACTTCCTTCACGCCGGAACAGGCTCTTAGGATCGCCTACAACCAACGCAGGGACTATCAGAGCTACAAAGCCCAGGTTCGCGCTGCCGAGGAGGCTGTGAAAGCCGCGCGGGCCGAGCGCTATCCGACCGGCAATATCGCTTTCGACTATGGCGATGTGGGCGCCTCGCTTGCGAGCTCCCATGGCACTTTTACATTTGCCGCCTCGGCGCGTTTCAACATCTTCGACGCCGGCCGGATCAGCGGCGACGTGATTCAGGCCAAGGCCGCTCTCAAGCAGCGCCAGGATGAGTTGGCCGATCTGGGTGGCCAGATCGACTATCAAGTCCGCGCCGCTTTTCTTGACATCCGCACGGCTGCCGACCAGGTTGCCGTGGCCCGAAGCAGCCTCGAACTCGCCAATCAGACCCTCGATCAGGCGCGCGACCGTTTTGCTGCCGGCGTCACCGATAACATCGAGGTCGTGCAGGCACAGGAATCCGTTGCCTCCGCCAACGATAGCCTAATCGGTGCACTGTTCGCTCATAATCTGGCAAAGGTCGAGCTGGCACGTACCTTGGGCTCAGGCGAGCAGGGGCTACAGCGTTTTGTGGAGGAGAAGTAACAATGGCCGAAATCGTGTCTGAAAAAAAGCCAATCCGCAAGAGGAGAAGGTTCGCTCGCGTTCTGTTGGCCTTGGTGACTCTCGTTGCTCTGGCCGCCGGTGGGTTTTTCCTGTGGAGGTATCTT
The DNA here is from genome assembly GCA_035631275.1 of Bryobacteraceae bacterium. Lineage (GTDB taxonomy): Bacteria > Acidobacteriota > Terriglobia > Bryobacterales > Bryobacteraceae > Palsa-89. Next base: position 6,446 of record DASQJA010000271.1, on the reverse strand, counting down.
AGTACCTACGAAAGCACGGATGACGCGCAAGTGGATGGTCACATCGACGCGATCAGTGCGCGTATCAGTGGACAGGTGATCGAAGTTCTGGCGGAAGACGAACAATCCGTGAAAGGCGGGCAGGTGCTGGTGCGCATCGATCCCAAAGATTATGAGATTGCTCTGGCAAAAGCTGAAGCTGACTTGGCGGACGCTGAGGCGGCGCTTGAGACTTCACGCATCGATATCCCGATTACGAGCACCAACACGTCGAGCGCCTTGAAGAGCGCCACATCCGGCCGCAGCGACGCCACTGCGGGCTTGCGCGGCGCCGAACGGCAGCTCAACGCGGCGCGCGCACGTCTGGAGACTGCTCAGGCACAGGTGCGGGAGGCCGACGCCAATTTGACTAAGGCCACTGACGACGTACAACGCTACAAGCTACTCGTCGATAAAGACGAAATCCCGCGGCAACAATACGACACCGCAGTTTCCGTCGCCGCCGCCGGCCTCGCTACTCTCGACGCTCGCAAAGCGGCGGCGCAGGAAGCGCAGCAGAATGTCGTAGTGGCGGAGAGCATAATCGAGCAGGCGCAGCAGCGCATCACGCAGGCCGAAGCCTCGATAGAGTCCGCTTTGACCGCGCCTAAGCAGGTCGCGGCTAGCCAGACGCGCGCGAAATCCGCACTCGCACAGGTGGCCCAGCGAAAAGCACTCGTCGAACAGGCGAAGCTCAATCTCGGCTACTGCACCATCATGGCGCCCGTAAACGGCATCGTCGGTAAGAAAACCGTAGAAGTTGGCGAAAACGTAACCGCCGGTCAGCAGCTCATGGCCGTCGTTCCGCTGGATGATGTCTGGATCATCGCGAATTTCAAGGAAACTCAGCTTGGCCGGATGAAGCCTGGCCAGCGCGCTACTTTCACAGTCGACGCTTACGACCGCGAGTACCGGGGCAAAGTGCTCGAGATCGGCGGAGCGAGCGGCTCCCGCTTCAGCTTGCTCCCGCCCGAGAACGCGACTGGAAACTACGTCAAAGTGGTGCAACGCATTCCCGTTCGCATCAATCTCGATCCGGGCCAAAATGACGATCATCGCCTGCGTCCCGGTCTCTCGGTCGATTCGAAAGTGTACGTCGAGTAAAACTGTGGCGACGCCAACTGAAGTCTGGACTCCAAAATTCAATCCGTGGCTCGTCGCGGTTGTGGTCGCGATGGCCGCGTTCATGGAAGTGCTAGATACGTCGATCGCCAACGTGGCCCTGCCGCACATGGCCGGAAATCTGGGTGCGAGTAACGACGAAAGCACCTGGGTGCTTACTTCCTACCTCGTCTCGAACGCTATTGTTCTCCCCATCAGCGGCTGGCTAGCCACGTCGCTGGGACGTAAGCGCTTCTTCATGCTGTGCATTTTTCTGTTCACGCTCAGCTCGCTATTGTGCGGCGCCGCTCCGAGTCTCGGCGCGCTGATTCTGTTTCGTATCCTCCAAGGCGCGGGCGGCGGCGGCCTTCAGCCCATGGCACAAGCGATCCTGGCCGATACCTTTCCACCGCAGAAGCGTGGCCTCGCCTTCGCGCTGTACGGAATTACGGCCATCATGGCGCCTACCATCGGCCCGACCCTCGGCGGCTGGATCACCGACAATTATTCCTGGCGCTGGATCTTTTACATCAACCTGCCGGTTGGCATCCTTACGCTATTCCTGGTGCTCCGCATGGTGGAGGACCCGCCTTACCTCGCCCGCGCGCGAAACGCCGGCGTCCGCGTCGATTACATCGGCATCGCTCTACTCACCCTCGGAATCGGCGCTCTTCAGGTTTTGCTCGACAAGGGACAAGAAGACGACTGGTTCGGCTCCCACTTCATTCTCACGCTGGCCATCGTCTCCGCCGTCTGTTTGGTTGCTCTGGTTTTTTGGGAGTGGCGGCAAAAAGCGCCAATTATCGATGTCCGCATGTTCACGAAGTTCAACTTCGCTCTATCGAGCCTCATGATGTTCTTCCTCGGCGTCCTGCTCTTCAGCAGCCTGGTGATGATGCCGCAATTCCTGCAGACGCTCATGGGATACACTGCCGAATCCGCTGGCCTCGTTCTGTCCGGCGCTGGCTTCGTGATTCTGCTTCAAATGCCCGTGGTCGGCCAGCTAACCACCAAAGTTCCTACTAAGTACATCATGGCCTTCGGCTGGATGTGTTTGGCCCTTGGGATGTATTATTCCACTAAGCGCATGGATCTGCTGATCAGCTTTCAATCGGCGGCGCGGCTCCGAGTGATCCAATCCTTCGGACTCGGCTTTTTATTTGTCCCGATCTCTCTGGCGGCCTACATCGGTGTCCCAGCCGAAAAAGGCAACGGCGTCGCCGGTTTGGTCAATTTCATGCGCAATATCGGGAGCAGCGTGGGGACTTCCATGGTGACCACAATGCTCGCGCGGCGCGCGCAATTCCATCAGACCGTGCTCACCTATCACGCGACGAACTATGACCCAGCTTTTCGAAGCCAGCTGCAAGGACTCACGAACCAGCTGGTTCACGTTGGCGCCACGCCTCCCGACGCGCAGGTCGGTGCCTACGCTCGAATCTATCAAAATGTTTTGGTTCAGGCCCAAACCCTGGCCTACATCGATACCTATATGCTGCTCGCGATTGCGGCCAGCGTGATGTTCTTCCTCACCTTTCTTGTAAAGCGCAACGATCCCGGCGGAGGAGGCGAAGTAGCCGTCGGCTGACGTCCAACGACATGGCAAAGTTTAACGTACTCACTATCGAACGCGAATACGGATCCGGCGGAAACGATATCGCCAAGCAAATCTCCGAACGCCTGGGCTGGAAACTTTGGGACCAATTGCTTACCAGCGAGATTGCCCGCCGCCTGGAATGTCCGAAAATGATCGTCGAAGAGCGCGAGGAGGTCCGCGACCCTCTACATTACCGGCTGTTCAAAGCCTTCCTGCGGGGAAGTTTCGAGGGCAGCCTGAGCGCCCCGCTGCTGAAGCTCGCCGATGCGGAGAGTATTCGCAAGATCACCGAAGAGCTGATCAAAGACGCCGCTCAGCACGGCAACTGCGTCATCGTCGGACGCGGCTCAGCTTACTATCTCCACGACTATCCGCACGTATTTCACATCTTCGTGTACGCCCCCTTCGAAAATAAGATCAGGCGTCTTCAGGCCCGAGGCAAGAGCGAAGCTGAGGCGATCGAATTGGCAGAAACTGTGGATCAGGACCGGGCAGAGTTCATCAAGAAACACTTTGACGTCGAGTGGCCGCCGCGCCAGTTCTTTCACATGATGGTCAATTCAGCGATGGGCGACGAGAACGTGGTGGACACAATCCTCGGTGCGATGCGGTTCTGTGAGGAATTCCGCTGAGCCGTCGCCGGCTATCTTAGAACCCTCACACCCGTTGCACTCGCCACATGAACTTCCGATGTCATGCCGATGAACAGCCCGTGCTCCACGACTCCAACAACATGATCGAGCCGCTCCGCCAATTGATCAGCCGGCGTCCCCGGTTCGAATCTGGAATCTAAGATGTAATTGCCACCATCGGTCTCGAAGGGCTGCCCGCCGTTCTTACGTATCGCGGGTTTTGCGCCCAGCGTTTCCAGATGTCGCGCCGTCGACTGCCAGCTGAACCGCACGACCTCGATCGGAATGGGCGCCTCTGAAATCAACTGGCGCGCGAGCTTACTTTCGTGGACAATTATCGCTAGCTTCCTGCTGGCGCTTGCGACAATCTTCTCGCGCAACAGCGCGCCTCCATATCCTTTGATCAGGTTCAAGCTTCCTTCCTCCACCTGATCGGCGCCATCGATCGTGATATCGATGCTGGGGTGTTCCTCCAAACTCGAAATCGTGATCCCGAGTTCTCGCGCTTGGGCAGCCGTGCGCTCGGACGTGGGAATTCCGATGATTCGCAGCCCTTCTTTTACACGCCTTCCAAGCGCGCTCACCGCGAACGTCGACGTCGATCCCGTGCCAAGTCCCACCACCATGCGATCGGCAACCAACGCTACGGCCGATTCAGCCGCAGCTCTCTTTAGTTCCGCTTCGTCCTTCTGCATAACAACAATTTTCATACAGGAATCGGCGTGATGTCTGTCGAAATCCGTAGGGATTCTTGTGAGAAAATAGCCGGGAAAGGCACCGAACATGAGCCAAATGAAAATCGAAATTTCTCAGATCTCGGCCTGCACCTCCGCGGCGAGACTAGGTTCGCACTGCGTCCTGATCGACCGGCCAATCGAGAAAGGCGGAACTGCTCAAGGTCCGATGGGCGGTGAGCTTTTCCTCGCATCGGTTGGCGGGTGCTTCATGAGCAATATTCTGGCCGCGATTCGATCTCGCGACGAAAACGTTTCGAATGTTCGTGTCGAGGTAACAGGTATCCTCACGGACTCTTCACCGGTGCGGTACTCGGGCCTCGAACTGACCGTAGGCGCCGATACGTCCGATCGCGCACTGTTGGAGCATCTCGTAGAGATCGCGGATCGCGGATGCATCATGATGAATACTCTCCGCGGCACGCTTGACCTGCGAGTGCGCGTCGTCGCTGAGTCCCCGGCAAAAACTCTCGCGCGCGCATAACTTCTCGCCCACTAGCGCCACTTTCAAACCAGTTTCGCGGTTTGCTCAGCGACTAAACTACGCAACGTGAATTGGTGCTCGGCGGTAACGCTCGCCGAAATGTCGCTCAAAAGGACCGTGAGCGCCGCACGCGCATCACTATTCGATCCCGACTCCACCTGGTGGAACACCGCGATGTAGCCGTCCACGAGCTTACGCCGCTGCTCGTTGGCCTCCTGCGTCGCTGTGAAAGCAGCGTCGGGCAGAGCAACGATCGCCGATTTCAGCTTGCCCCATCCGAGGTCGATCACCACCGGTTTCACCAGCATCAGCTCCCCTGCCAGCTGCGAAAGTCCGGCCACCTGTTGCACAAAATAGGTTTGATCGAACCCGTGCATGCCCGCTTCGGTGTCGATCTGCGCGTAGGTCTGCGTCCATCCGCCGGGCCAATCGCCCGCGAGACCCAGCCCCGGGATTCCATACGCGCGCCCCTTGTTCATCGGGCTTTTCACCGTGCCCTGGAATCCACCGTTCACACCGGGCCCGGTGTTGCCCGATTTCACATCCACTCGTGGCCAGTGATTGTCCTTCGCGGCCCGGGCGATGGCCTCCACCAGCCAGATGTTGTTGTTGTGAACGTCCATCAGGCTCGTGATCACGCCGCCATTTTCCGGCGATTCGCTCGAATAGGTGTAGTGATTCCCGCCCGGACCGGTCTCAGCGGTCTGCCGGCCACCCATATGCTCGATGCCGATGGTGGCTACGATCGGCTTCAATCGTTCGGGATGGATCGTGTAGTAGTCGAACTGCGGCCAGCTCGGTTCCCCGCCCGGCATAAAATGTCGGCAATCGAAATAGAACACCAACGTGCGCGGACGCGCGGCGCGCGGGATGTGACGGAAGTACGACAGAATGCCGAGCATTCCGAGCCCGCCGTTCTCCTCGATCAAAGACATCGCATCGGTGTGCGTGGCGAGCAGGACCTGCTCGTCCTGAGCCGTCCCGTAATTGCGGCCAGGCAAGTATGCCAGGATTGCTCGGCCGGTGTCACGCTGGAAACGCGCCGTGAGCGTCAGTGTCGCATGCTTGCCGGCCTTGGCATCGGCAACTACCTTCGCTCCGTTCACTCGATCCAATGTCAGCGTGGGACAGTTGACGTATTGCGCGCCCAATCCCGCTTTGCCATCTGCTGTGTAAACGCTGCGCTGCACGAGTCCGAACGCGCAGCCAGGCGAGAGGTCGTACACCACTACTAATCCTGCAGCACGCGCACGGACGCCGATTGCCGCACAACGGTTGAGCTGGCTCCAAACCCAGCGGCAATGATACGAAGTGGTCACGTTGGTGGGTGGAGGTGTGAACAGCGGCGCCCATTTGCCCGGCGAGCGCCATTCGTAGTCCGTCAGCGTGTAGTTGTCGAGAAACGAATTCGAGTAGGGCGGCTCTGGATACGGCGCCGTTTGGAAAACCAGAATCTTTCCGGCCATCTCGGCGGCCGACGGCCGACGCTCTGCATCGCAGTACAACATCGGCGCACTCACGCCTTCGCGCGGAGTAAAGCCCGACGTCATGCCGTACGATGCCACCATAGGCACAGGAGTCCCGTCACTGACTAGCCTTTCCACAGCGATGCCGGAGTCATGCTGATGCGTGCGCCTGTCCGGCCAATCATCCACGATGTAGTGATCGTATGGGATGTCGACGAAATCGAAATCCACCGCGCCCAGCTCCTGCAATTTCGACATCAGAAAATCGGTGTAGCGCTTCCATCCGGCGCTGCCCGCGTACGTCGGACCGCCCTTGCTCTTGAAAAGATTCCAATCCCACGCCTGATCCGGCGTGATCATGAGCTTCGGATCGATCTTCGGAAACGTTGCTGAGCGCGATGATGGAGCGCTGTA
>DASQJA010000270.1:0-7516 GCA_035631275.1 Bryobacteraceae bacterium | reverse complement strand
CATGCCTAGCCGCGCTCCGTATGAACCTTCTGCAAAAGACATCTGGCAGTGGCTGGCGGTACTCGGCGCGGCGGGCTTGATCGCCGACTGGATTCTCTTCGGGCGCATGCGCCGCGGCTGGGTCGCGGCCACGCAGATGATACCTAAGATGCCTTGGAGGAAAGCGTCATGACCTTCGGGCACCCCGCTGTTCTAGCTTTTCTGGTCCTTCCAGTAGCCGGGATGCTGTTCGAATCGCGCCGCACGCGCCGAACACTAGCGCTGGTTCTTAAGGCTCTGACTATCGCCGCCATTATCCTTGCTCTGGCCGAGCCCAAGCTTAGTCTTCCCGAAACCAAGATGGCGGTCGCCGTCCTGGTGGATACTTCCCTCAGCCTCTCGCCGCAGGATCTGGCGCACGAGTCCGAACTTGTCGACGCGCTCGAGCGGGGACGCGGGCGTCATTGGATTCGCGTCCTGCCCTTCGCGCGCTCAGTGCGCAACGTTAATCCTGAAGAGCAACAGCGTGGCTGGCATTTCAAGTACACTTCCGGCCAAGACGGGCAGGCCACTGATCTCGAAGCGGCCGTGCGGGATGCCGTCGCGTCGCTCCCATCGGGCTTGGTTCCCCGGCTGCTGCTCATCTCCGACGGAAAAGAAAACACCGGCAGCGTCACCCGCGCGACCTGGCAAGCACAGAACCTCGGAATCCCCATCGATACGATCGCGCTCGGAGGCAAACCGCAGCCGACCCTGCGGCTCGAATCGGTCAGCCTTCCCACCATCGCGTTTACCGGAGAAAAATTCCCGATCGATCTTTCCATCTCTTCTCCCGCCGATGTTTCCGCCACCGTGCAGATGAGGGCGGAAAACAAGACGTTGGGTTCGGATCCCGTGAAGCTCGAAAAGGGCGACAACCAGGTTCGCGTCCATGCCCGTATCACGGCCGCGGGCGCGCTCAGCCTTTCGGGTGCGATGCATGCCGACGGCCTGGGCGAAGTAAGGTTCGATCGCGCCGTGACGCTTCGCCGCCCCAAGGTGCTCTATGTTTCCGAAGACCCGGAGGGCACCGAGGCACACCTGATGCAAACTTTAGACGCTGCGCAGTTCGAGGTCGAGCGGAGCAAGGACCCGACCAAGGGAACGCTCTCCGACTATCAGCTTTTCGTGCTGAATAACATTGACCTCGAAGCGCTGCCCGCGTCGCGCAAAGACGAAATCGAGAAGTTCGTGAAGCAGGGCGGGGGATTGCTCATCATCGCGGGTGAGCGCAATGTGTACAACGAAACCAAAACCGCCGAAGACGCGCTCGATCGAGCCATGCCGGCCAAGCTCGCGCCGCCGCGTTCACCGGAAGGAACCGCGGTCGTCCTAATCATTGACAAATCCTCATCGATGGAAGGCCGCAAGATCGAGCTTGCGCGTCTGGCTGCGATCGGCGTGGTGGACAACCTGCGCCCGGTGGACCTGGTTGGCGTATTGATCTTCGATAACTCCTTCCAGTGGGCCGTGCCGATCCGCCGTGCCGAGGACAAGGCCATGATCAAGCGCCTCATCGCAGGTATCGTACCCGACGGCGGAACGCAGATCGCTCCCGCGCTAGCGGAAGCCTACCGGCGCGTCCTTCCTTCTCACGCCACCTTCAAGCACATCGTGCTGCTGACCGACGGAATCTCGGAGGAAGGTGACAGCTTGGATCTTTCCAAAGAAGCGGCAGCTCAGCATGTCACCATCTCGACCGTCGGCTTGGGTCAGGACGTCAACCGCGCTTATCTTGAAAAGGTCGCGACCATCGCGCTCGGTAAATCGTACTTCCTGAACGAACCTGCGGGTCTCGAGCAGATCCTGCTCAAAGACGTGATGGAGCACACCGGCTCGACCGCTGTAGAGAAGTCGGCCCTGCATCCCATCGTCGAAAAGAACGTCGAGATTCTGGATGGCGTTGGAATGGATTCGGCGCCTCCGCTCAAAGGTTATGTGCGGTTCGTCTCGAAGCCGTCGGCCGATACGATCCTGGGCTTCGATCCGAAGGATCCGCTGCTGGTGCGCTGGCAATATGGGCTCGGCCGCGCTGTGGTGTTCACTTCCGACGCAAAATCGCGCTGGGCTGCCGATTGGGTCGCTTGGAAAGGTTTCGACAAGCTGTGGACGAATGTGTTTCGCGACCTGTTGCCGCATTCTGAAACCGGCGAAGCCAAAGTGGACTTCGATAGCGCGGCGGGCGATCTGGTGGTCAACTATCAACTCGGCCGCGACGTCCCCCCGCCGGACAAAGTTCCGGCCATCTACGCGTTCGGGCCGGGCGGATTCCAGCGTCCACTGCCGGTGACCGAGCTCGCCGACCAAGCCTATCGCGGGCGGATCCATGTCGGCCACTTACAGGGCCTGTTCCGCATTCGCCCGCTCGAAGAATCGCGCGCGTTCCCGGAAATCGGATATTATCGCCAGGAACAGGAGCTGCTCGATTACGGTTCGAATCCGTTCCTGCTGCGTTCGATCGCCGAGTTTACTAGCGGGCGCTTCAATCCGCAACCTGCTCAGGTGTTTCAGTCGGGCCGGCGCTCCGAACCGTCGTCGTTGCGTCTGTGGCCCGGGTTGCTGGCGCTGGCTCTCGCGCTGAATCTGACGGAGCTGATCATGCGCAAGGGGCGCGCGGTGCTGGATTCATTCCTCTCGAAACCTGTAGAATCGGCGGCTTAGTCGCCTGAAACCCTTCGGGGCGCGCTGACCGAGAAGTACTGCGCGATCGCCGGTTTGATCACGTTCCAGCGAGTTCGAGTTACTGACAGCGCCACCATCACAGCAATCACGACCGCGGACCAAAAGGCGCACTCGATGTTGCCGAGCGACTGGTGGGCTGCCCCGAACCAGCGCCCGTAGACCAATTCGATGTGCACCCAATAGACCAGCAGCGACGTGGTGCCGAGCTGGCGAATCCAGCTCCAGGACTCGCCGACAGCATATTCGGTCCAAACAAACGCGAGCGCAATCGCGACCATGACAACGCCTAGCTTGATCACGATCAACCCAGGGCTATCGAGCCAGAATTCAGATTTCGTGTAGAGCGAATACGGCACGTTCGAGAAGTATTGGCCGCCGACGATCAGCACCAAGCCGCCCAGCGTTCCCCATTGCATGATGCGGCCCATGTGCTCTGGTTTCGCGAGCCGAAGAATGCTGCCGATGCTGAGACCGAACGCGATGAACGAAGCCCACGGAAAAAACGCGAAGTAGTTGTAGTTGGGCACGAAGTAATTCTGGATTCGCGACGGCAGCCAGCTCCAGTCGACTGAAGAAACCAAGGGCGAGAGCGCTGCAATCGCGACGCCGAGGCCCGCGCATAACCGCACGCGTTCCGCTGTGGTGAAGATTGCCATCGCCGACATCAACGCGATCGCGAAGCCCATGCAATTCAGGATGTCGACCTTGAACAGATCAGTCCACGCGCTCCCCGGATAAGCGAAAATCCAAAGCTGCAAGCGGAAGAGAAAAGCAAGCGAGAAAAGATAGCCAGCTCGGCGCAGCGAGGCCTTCCAACGCTGCAACGGGCCGAGGCCTTGACGCTCGCGACCGTCCATGAGGAATGCGAGTGTGATTCCAGTGAGAACGAGAAAGATCGCAGGTCCCAGGCCGCCGATGAACTGCGATAGAGTGAACGGGCCGTCGGTGCGAAGATCAGCTTTGGCGAACGAATGGAAAACGTGGCCTTGGAGCATCATCACTACAGCCGCGCCGCGCGTCCAGTCGAGGAATGTCAACCGTCCGCCCACATCGCGATTGTTCAAGCGTGCAGACCGAGAGTTCTTTGAGACAGATTGGCCGCCGACTATTTTCATTTCCCCGGATGAACTGTATTAACCCCGGACGGAAGCGTCAGTTGCAATGCATCCGGCTTCAGGGACGGGTTAATCCTTAGTTCGTTGTAAGTGACGATCAGATAGTCGCCTGAGGGCTGGAGAATTTTCTCGCGAACTGGATAAGGATCATTGCCCTCGGGAATCCAAAGTTCAGCGCTCTTTACGTACTGTCGAATGTCGGCCGACTTCGGCAGCAGCCTCGCATGTACGAACTTGCCGATTTGATCTTTCAACGAATCTACGCCCAGAACGGTCACGTCATAGTCCTTTGCAAGTTCGGCTCCAGATGTCCCGAACCCGATCATCATGAACTTGTCGAGCAGCTCGCCCTTTTCTCCTAAGTCGTAGACCTCAAGGGTCTTGATCTTTGGGAAGTAACGCCGAATCTGCTTCTTTTCGAAGCTCAGCGTATGGGGGTCCGGCGTTACAATGTCAACCCTACCGCCAACTTCGCCGGTTGGTAGTTTCTGCATGATCACGGTACCGGATTCCGTGCTGTCGTCATTGAGCACGTCGGTGTGAGTCACATGCGTTACCTGCGCGGTCATGGCTTTGAATCCGGCCGCAGCCTTGTCCATACGGATCAGGAGCGCCTGAGAATCGGCTTTATTTTCGGCTGGTGCAGCGAAGGACAGACTGCCGATCAGGGCAACGAGCGTAGTAACACTGAGATGACGCGATCTCATGAATATCGGAAAGTTAGGCTCAGACGGCTCAGGGCGTCGTGAACGCCATGTATCCCTTGATCTCTTTTTCGGAATCGACGATCGGCTCGAGCCGGACGACGTTGTATTTCTTTCCGGTGCGGGCCTTCAACAGCGCGCTGGCTTTGGCTAGGTCCGCTTCGGTAGCGCCGGAGAACTGCTGGGAGTCCATCCAAAAGACAGTGGCTCCGTGCTCGGACGGCAACATGACGATGCTGCTCGGACGCGGCTGGTCGCGAAACCAGTCGCGCGGCATTAGAAAGATAAATGCGAGGATCAGGCCGACCATCACGTCGTACTGCCAGCCCGCGCGCGGATAATCCCAAAATACGAATCGCTTGAAGCCAGTAACGGCAGCGCTCATGTCCGCTACCAGAGTAACATGCGGTGGTCGAAAGGCCCGACGTTAAGCATCAGATCGCAACGGAGCGCAGCGGCATCGTTACTTGGCCGAAATGACGTTACCGCCGCACCCTCTGCAGGCTAGCTACTTGTACTTTCGCAGCACCGCGAGGACGCGCCCCTGGACCTGCACGTCTTCGGCGCTGACGATGATTGGCTGCATCGAGGAGTTGGCTGGCTGCAGGCGGATGCAGCCGCCCGGCTCGTGATACAGGCGCTTCAGCGTGGTCTCGCGGCCCTCGACAAGCGCGACTACGATTTCGCCGTCGTTGGCCTGCGGCGTGCGCTGGACAAGAACGAAATCGCCGCTCATGATGTGATCTTCGATCATGGATTCGCCGCTCACTTGAAGCGCGAAAGTGTCGCCCTTGCCGGCGAAGTCGGCGAACTGCAGCGTCTCCTGGCCTTCCATGGCCTCGACCGGCGCTCCGGCAGCGATGCGTCCCGCAAGCGGGACCGTCATCGGCTGTGCGGCCTTACGGCTCTTGCGCCGTTCTTGGACGTACTTCGGTGAGACTTCGAGCGAACGGCTGTGCTTTTCCATGCGCCGGACGTAGTTGCGCGCTTCGAGCGCCTGGATGTGTTTGTGAACGGTGGCGAGCGAGGCGAGCTTCAGCGCGTGGGCGAGTTCCTCGTAGCTTGGGCTATAGCCGTTTTCTTCTACGAAGTCCGCTATAAAGTCGAGGACTTCTTTTTGCCGCTTGGTGAGGGCCATGCATTCATTGTGGGCGAAGGAAAGGGGAAAGTCAATGGGCGGGTAGCGACCCTAGTTCCTTAATCGACCGGTTGCCGCTGCGTTCGATCCATTGGCGAACGATGTCGGCCAAGAGAACGATGCGGTCGTCGGTGTGTTTTTGGTCATCTGCGAGCGCTTGAATCTGCTCGGTGAGCTTTTGAACGGTGTCGGTGAGTCATCTTCTGGGCGATCCCATCCACTCTACCGGCGAGGCCCACCACAATGATCTCGGTTCGACTCAGCCGGTCATTCATCCTGACCTGCGCGGTCAAAAGATGTCGATGGCTATTGGCAAGCTGATTGAGGACAGAGTCGACCTGATCGAATCGCTCGTCGTTCGGACTTGCCGCACTGCTCATGGAAACCCTATTTTACCGTGACGCGAAACTAGTTAGCCGAGCAGCGGGCGCTTGCAAATCGACTCCAGAATCGCGACCGGGGCATGCTCGCGCTTCACGAGAGATTCGCGGCGGACCATCACAGTCTGCTCGAGAGCGTATTGACCCGACAGAACTGCGTGTGGGACTACGTCCGTGAAGACAATCCAGGTGGAATCCGGCGGAAATTCGAAACGGTACTTCAGCGTGTTGCGCTGATAGTCGTCGTTGAACTTCAAGTAGTCGTGAAAGCCGAGCATAAAGCGATCGTACGCTGAGCGCTCGGGGATCGGAAGGCCAACTCCGCGCAAGAGCCGGTTCACGAACGGCCGGTGCGGCTGGCTCGAAAACTGCGCGAGGCCGGCATCGTCCGCATAGCGTCGCGCGACAGCTTCGAACGGATCGGATGTCACCCACACACGCGGCTTAGTCGCGTTGATATTGGTAAAAAATCGCAGGATCAAGTCGCCGCCCGTGGGACGCGTGGGAAAACTGTCGACGTGCAGTAGATCGTTGCGTTTCTTGGTCGGCAGATCGCGGCCCTCTTCTTCGAGCGGGCGGAAGCTGGCAAAATCGACTCGGCATCCGTCCATGTAGCGCGGTAGCAGCTTTCGCAGGAATCCAAGCGCGCGTTCGGAATAGGCGCACATCACGGTTCGCAATCGCTCCGGATCTTTCACCGCGCCCGCGTCGAATCCAGTGACCTTGTCCGATGCGGGGCGATAAGCAATGTTCTTGTGATGACGGCTGGACGAAAGCTCGCTCGACCGCAGAACGTCGCGCTCTTCGGTCGAAAATGCAAATGGCGTCTGGGGAAAATACAAAATGTTGCCGCGCTCGAGCGTGAGATAGTAATCATCGCTCGGCGATGGCTCAGTAACCGGAACCAATTCCACGCTCTCATGATAAACGCCGTCCCACGGGGGCCGCTACGTCTTGTGCGGCCGCATCGGATAGGATGGAATCCATGCGTTCCCTGTGGATTCCGCTGCTTTTCGCCGGCATGGCGCTCGCTTCCGACAAAGATGACGTGATCGGCCAGATGAATGCGCGCGCCGAGCACTACGGCGACGTGTCGCGCAAGATCTGGGAGTACGCCGAAGTCGGCTACAAGGAAAACAAGAGCGCCGCGCTGCTGAAAAGCGAGCTGCGCGCGGCGGGCTTCACGCTGACCGAGAACGTTGCCGGCATCCCGACCGCGTTCACGGCGACTTGGGGACAAGGCAAGCCGGTGATCGCGATCATGGGCGAGTACGATGCGCTGCCGAGCCTCTCGCAGGATACGGAATCAGATCGCAAGCCGATTGTTGCGGGCGGCCCCGGCCACGGCTGCGGCCATAATCTGCTTGGAACAGCTTCGCTTTTCGCCGCGGTCACGGTGAAAGACTGGCTCGCTGCGAAAAAGATTCCGGGGACGATTCGCTTCTACGGCACTCCGGCCGAGGAGGGCGGCGGCGGAAA
>DASQJA010000269.1:0-11891 GCA_035631275.1 Bryobacteraceae bacterium | reverse complement strand
TTACCAGATGGTTAAGACAGAATGCCCATCTGTTTCGCCACTCGCGTCAGGATTTCCGCGGCGCGATCGAGCATTTCGCGCGTGTGCGTCGCGGTAACGATGGTTCTCACACGAGCCTTCCCCTCGGGCACCGTGGGAAAGCCGATGCCCGTGGCGAGCAGCCCGTTTTCAAAAAGCGCGGCCGAGTAGGCATGCGCGGTTTTCGCTTCGCCGACGATGATCGGCGTGATCGGTGTTTCGCTTTGACCCGTGTCGAATCCAGCGCTATTCAACGCGGCCTTAAAGTAGCGCGTATTGTTCCACAGCGTCTCGATGCGCTCCGGCTCTTGTTCGAGAATATCGAAGGCGGCCAGACACGACGCAGCCACGGAAGGCGGATGCGAAGTCGAGAACAGAAACGGACGCGCGCGATGATAGAGAAATTCGATCAAATTACGCGACCCGCACACGTATCCGCCCAGCACGCCGATGGCTTTCGACAAAGTTCCCACCTGGATATCGACTCGGCCATGCAATCCGAAATGATCGACGGTTCCGCGCCCGCTGCGTCCGAGCACGCCCGAGGAATGCGCGTCGTCGATCATCATGATCGCGCCGTGCCGTTCGGCGATTTCGACCAGCGCGGGCAGCGGACCGATGTCGCCGTCCATCGAGAACACGCCGTCGGTGATCAGAAGCTTGTGCCCTTCGAAGCTCGCGAGCTCGCCGAGGATCTGATCGGCGCCCGCCGTGTCCTTGTGCGGGAACACGTGAATCTTCGCGCGCGACAACCGGCAGCCGTCGATGATGCTGGCGTGATTGAGCGCGTCCGAAACGATGTGATCGTCGGGCCCGAGGATCGCAGAGACCGTTCCGGCGTTCGCGGCAAATCCGGACTGAAACACCACGCACGCCTCGGTGTGTTTGAATGCCGCGATGCGCCGCTCGAGCTCCATGTGCAGGCTCATGGTGCCTGAGATGGTCCTTACCGCGCCCGATCCGGCGCCATATTTCTTCGCCCCCGCAACCGAAGCTTCCACTAGCTTGGGATGATCGGCGAGGCCAAGATAGTTGTTGCTCGCGAGATTGATGACCTCGCGCCCATCGAACCGCGAGATCGGCTCGCACGGCGATTCGAGCACGCGCAGCCGCTGATAAGTGCCTGCCTTGTGCCAGCTATCGATCTGCGCGCTCAGGTAGGCGAGCGGTTTGGTCGTAGTCATGCGTCTTTATCGTAGCGCTTCGGATGCGGCTTAAACCGGGGTTGTGGAAGTGAATCTGAGCGCCGAAAAGCAGGCCCGGCTGCAGGAGATCGCTCATCGCGTTTGGCAAGAATCCCGAGGAGATGGTCGAAGAGGCAATCGAGCGGATGCTGGAATACGATGAGCGTTTCATCGCAGCCGTTGAGGAAGGACGTGCATCCGCCTGTCGTGGCGAGTTCCTGGAGCACAACGACGTCGTTGAACGAATCGAACGAATCCTGCGTTCGTGAGACCAGTTCGGCGGACGTCGAATGCAGCTGACGACTTGGCCCGAATCGTCGACTATATCCACGAAGACAATCCAAACGCGGCAAGAACGCGTCGCGAAGACCATATTGATCGGGTGGCCGAATTGCAGAGATTCCCGAAAAGAGGACGGGGCGGGCTGGCGAAGAACACGCGCGAGCTGGTTTCTCACCCTCGCCGTATGTCGCAGTTTACGAGGTCGGCCAGGAAGAGGTGCGAGTGCTTCCTATACGACACACATCGCGAGACCGGCCCTAGAACTCAACCGCGCTTCTTCGTCGCCGAGTGCGCGGCTTCGCAGATCGCGATCCACTTGCTCGCAGGGACGCGCTTGATGACCTCGCCGATCAGCTCCAGCGGCAGATCGTCGGCCTTCTTGAACCGGATGCATGACTTGCCCATATCGAGCTTCTTCCCGGTCTTCGCCCAGGCCTCGCGGAACCGTTGTGCCTGCTCACCGGCGTACGCACACATCATGTAGAGCGACATGTAGTTCTTCTGCGATCCCAGCGCCGCGAAAGTGAGCGGCTGTTTCGGATTCGCGTGGTAGCCCTTCGGATACGCGCTGAGCGGCACGTAGTAGCCGATCATTCCGTACTGGATTCCTTCTTCGTAGCCGGAATCCAGGTTCTTGAGGATCACTTCGCGCACCGCGCTGATCGCCCTGCGCCGGTCGACCGGAAGCGAACGCAGGTACGCATCCACCGTTACAGCTTTGCTTTGCATCTCGCCTTCCCAAGAACCGACTACAGCTTCAGCAACGCCCGCAGCCGCTTGGTCTGCACCCGGCTCACTGGAATCTCGGTCTGCTTCTTGTCGTCCATCTTGAGCTGGAAGCTCGACTTGAACCACGGAATCACTTCCTTGATCCGGTTGATGTTCACCAGAAACGACCGGTGCACGCGCCAGAAAACATCCGGATCCAGGTTCGACTGCAGCTCCTCGATGGTCCGGTAGTTCGATTCGCCCTCGACGTTCGACGCAACAACCGTGATCAGCCCATCGTCGATCGTCGCGTAGATCACTTCCTGGGCGTCCACGATGAAGTGCCGGTTCGAGCTGCGCACTAACAGCTTGGTTCGCTGTAGCGCCGGCTTCGGCCCGGCGAGCTCGGCCGGCTGTGGCTTCGCTTTTTCAGCCACCGCTTTCGCCGCCCGCTCCACCGCCAGCGCCAGCCGTTCTTTTTCGATCGGCTTTAGCAAATAATCCAGCGCCTCCCAGCGGAAAGCCTCCAGCGCATACTGGTCGTAAGCAGTCGCCAGTATGAAATACGGCAGGGGGATATTCTTGTCGCGCAGTTTTTGGATCACGCCAAAGCCGTCCAACCCCGGCATCTGGACATCCAGGAAAACCACGTCCGGTTCCAGGGTCTCGATTAATTTGATCGCTTCCAGACCGTTTTTTCCCGTCGCCAGGATGTCGACTTCGGGAAATTCCTTCAGCAAATAGGACAGTTCCTCGCTGGCGAGTTGCTCGTCGTCCACCAGAATTGCGGAAATCGCGCCAGTCGCGCGGCTTGTCATAAAATGTTAGTATAACGTAGGATAGGTGTTCGTAGATCCCATTTTGAGGGTACGTTAGACCACAGGAGGCTGTGGCCTTCTCGCGAGGAAGAGAAATCGCCGCCACGGCCTTCCGCTGTGGCGCAGGTTTCTAGGAAACATCCTCGGGCGCCACCCAAGGAGATTCGTTGTCCACCACAGGAAACACCAGGATTGCGCCCGCCGATGGAAGACTGGGCGTGCTCATTCCGGGAATCGGCGCGGTAAGCACCACCTTCATGGCTGGGGTGGAAGCTGTAAAGCGCGAGTTGGGCGCCCCGGTCGGTTCACTCACGCAACTCGGCACCATCCGGCTTGGCAAACGCACTGAGGGCCGGACGCCAAAAATCCACGATTTCGTCCCACTCGCGAAACTAGACGATCTCGCATTCGGCGGCTGGGATATTTTCACCGACAACGCTTACGAAGCCGCGTTGAATGCCAAGGTCCTGGAGCCTACGCTCCTCGAAAAAATCCGCCAGCCGCTGGAGGCGATTAAACCCATGCAGGCGGTGTTCGATCACGAATATGTACGTCGGCTGAACGGGCCCAACATCAAGACGCAAGGCTCCAAGATGGACAAGGCCGAAATGTTGATGGAAGACATCCGGCAATTCCGTGACCGCACCGGCTCCTCGCGCCTGGTAATGATCTGGTGCGGGTCCACGGAAGTGTTTCACAAACCCGCCGCAGTCCACCAGACGTTGAAAGACTTCGAGTGCGGCCTCCAGAAAAACGATCCCGACATAGCGCCGAGCCAGATCTACGCCTACGCAGCCCTGAAGAGCGACGTTCCTTATGCTAACGGCGCGCCGAATCTCACCACCGACACTCCCGCATTGCTCGAACTCGCGCGCGAACGCCAGATCCCAATCTGCGGCAAAGATTTCAAAACCGGCCAGACCTTCATGAAAACCCTCATCGCGCCCGGAATGAAGGCGCGCATGCTGGGGATGTCGGGCTGGTTCTCGACCAATATTCTCGGCAATCGCGACGGCGAGGTGCTGGAAGATCCCGGCTCGTTCAAATCGAAAGAAGAAACCAAGCTATCGGTGCTTGAGCATATTCTGCAACCGCAGCTTTACCCCGAGCTTTACAAGGATCTGTACCATGCCGTGCGGATCAACTACTATCCGCCGCGCGGCGACGCCAAAGAAGGCTGGGATAACATCGACATCTTCGGATGGCTCGGCTATCCGATGCAGATCAAGATCGATTTCCTGTGCCGCGATTCCATTCTCGCCGCGCCGCTCGTGCTCGATCTGGTTCTGTTCCTCGATCTCGCGCAGCGCGCCGGCATGAAAGGCATCCAGGAGTGGCTGTCGTTCTATTTCAAAGCGCCCATGACGGCGCCCGGGCTCTATCCGGAGCATGACATTTTCATTCAACTGATGAAACTGAAGAACACGCTGCGGTGGATGCGTGGAGAGGATTTGATCACTCACCTTGGCCTCGAGTACTACGACTAACGGATCGAAGCGGCAAGAGCTGGCCAAGCACAAAGTGCTGGTGATCGGCGGCACTCTCTTCATCGGCCGCGCGCTGGTGAAGGAATTAGTGCGGGCGGGCCACGAAGTAACCATCCTGCATCGCAAATCGCGGCATAACCTCGGCAAGAAAATCGGGAACATCATGGCCGACCGGAATGATGCTGAGGCCTTGAAGCGCGCGCTCGCCGGGAAGAACTTCGACGTCGTTTTCGACAATGTCTACGATTTGGACCGTGGAACGACGGCCGCGCACGTGGAAGGCACTGCGCGCGCCCTTGGCAACAACCTGCATCGCTATATTTTTATGTCGAGCGTCGCTGCCTACGGCGATGGTCTGAATCATCACGAGGGCGATGCGCTCGCGCCCGACGATCATCCCGATTCCTACGTGCGCAACAAGGCCATGACGGAGCGTACTCTGTTCCGCATGCACCAGCGCAACAAATTTCCGGTGGTCACACTGCGTCCGCCCTTCATCTACGGGCCCGAGAACAATTTTTATCGCGAGGCATTCTTCTGGGACCGGCTGCGCGAAGGCCGCCCGATCATCCTGCCAGGCGACGGCCGCCGCCTGATGCAGTTCATCTACGTCAAAGATTTGATCACCGCCTGCCTGAAGGTCATGGATCTTGCAGAAATCGACGGCCACGCTTTCAACATCGCCAATCCCCGGCCGCTGACCCAGGTGGAAGTAGTGGAGGCGCTGGCGCGGGCCTCCAACAAAGAGCCTACTTTCGTGCGCCTGCCGCGCGAACGCATCCTGCGCGCGGGCGGCCAAGCGTTTGTGGGCCCCAATCTGTATTTCGGAGATTATTTCGACGTTCCTGCCATCACCATGGTAGTGAACAAAGCTCAGCGCGTGCTCAAGTTCAAGCCGGTCGACTTCGCCACCGGCTTGAAAGAGACCTATCGCTGGTATTTGCGCAACAGTCCGTTCTCAAAGCCTGACTACACGTTCGAAGACCAGCTCATCGAAACCGCGCCCGCATCCGCCTACTCGGCCCCGGTGGACTGAGTGTGTTCTTCCCGCATCTCATTGATCTCGCAAACTCGGGAAAAAGATCGAGCGAGCAGGGCCTTTAAGTTCGCATCTCTATGCGGCTCTGATACTTAACCCCCTGTGCCGAACCGGCCCACTGGCGCCAATTCCGCCCAATTTCGAAGCCAGGCCCTTTCGGCTAGAATAGGAGCTTGTTCGTCCGGGTGTTTGGGAAACTCTCAATAACACGGGGACGTCAGAAAAAACCTAGGCGCGGAGTGGAAAGGAATCCTTGTTGAGATGATGTATCACAGGCCTGGCTGCCTGCGTGTTTTATTTTGTGCCGCTTTCCTCTCGACGGTTGCTAATCTTTCAGGCGCTCCGCAGGCTCCCAGCCCGCAACCGTCCCCGGCACAGCAGCAGCCATCCACTCCCCAGCAACCGAATCAACAGCCGCCTGCTCAACCCAGGCCAGCGAACCCGTTCGAAACCGTGCCGACGGCTCCGGTCGCGCCGCAAGTAAAACCCGGTACGACGGCTCCACAACCCGGAACACCTACGGTCCAGTTGACTCCGCGCGAAGACGTCGTCGAGGCCATCCAATTCCGCGGCGCGCGCCGCGTCCGTCAGGATACGTTACAAAGCCTCATCTTCACCAAGAAAGGCGATCGCTACGACGAAAACGCTCTGCACCGCGACTTCATAGCGTTGTGGAACTCAGGCCGCTTCGACGACATCCGCATCGAGCGCGAGCTCGGCAAGGACGGATGGATCATCACCTTCGTCGTCGTAGAGCGCCCCGTGGTTCGCTCCATCAACTACGTCGGCAATAAGTCCATGTCGCAGTCCGATATCTTGGACCGCTTCAAGGAGCGCAAGGTCGGATTAGTGGTCGAATCGCAATACGACGCCAACAAGATCCAGCGCGCCAAGAACGTGCTGCTCGATATGGAAGCCGAGCGAGGGCACCAATATGCGAAGGTAGACGCCCAGGTCCATCGCGTGCCGCCGTCCTCGCTAGAAGTCACTTTCAAAATCGACGAAGGCCCCAAGGTGAAGGTCGGCGAGATCACCATCGTCGGCAACAACAACATCGGCAGCAAGGATGTCATTCGGGCGATGAAGAACTCGCATCCAATCGGCATCCCGCGCTCGATCCTGTTTGAAAATCTGTTCGCCAAGACGTACGATTCCACCAAGCTCGACGAAGACCGTCAGCGCGTTCAGGTCTTTTACCAGGAAAAAGGTTACTTCACCGCTCGTGTTACCGACGCTCAGGTGAGTATGCGCAAGGTTGGCGGCGAAGGCTTCCATGTCTGGCTGATCTATCCCAATCATGTGGGGACCCGGGCCGACATCAAAATGTTCGTCGAGGAAGGCCCCAAGTATCATTTGAATAACATCACCTTCGCGGGCGTGAAGTTCTTCAAGACGCCCGAAGCGCTGATGACTCCCCTGTTCGGTATGTCCAAAGGCGAAGTTTTTTCAACCGCCAAGCTCCGCAAGGGCATCGAAAACATGCAAAAGTTGTACAAGGATTTCGGCTACGCCGACATTGTTGTGGAACCTTCGTTTGAGCCGATCCCGAACAGCGACAAAATCGACCTTTCCCTTTCCGTCGACGAAGGCAGCCAGTTCTTCGTGCGCCGTATCGATTTTACGGGCAACACCACCACGCGCGACCGGGTAATTCGCCGCGAACTGCTCATTGATGAAGGCCAGATTTTCAACAACCGCCTGTGGGAGCTCAGCATCCTGAAGCTGAATCAGTTGGGCTTTTTCGAACCGATCAAGGCTGAAGAGGCCGCCGACATCAAGCGCGACACCAAAACCAATACTGTGGACATTACGCTGAAGGTGAAGGAACGCGGGAAAAACTCCATCCAGTTGAACGGCGGTGTCTCGGGCATCGCGGGAAGTTTCATCGGCGCATCCTATTCCACCAACAACTTCCTCGGTTTGGGTGAGACGCTCAGCTTGAGCTCGCAGCTTGGTACTCGCCTGCGCGAAGTCCGGTTCGGCTTCACCGAGCCGTATTTTCTCGACAAGCCGATCCAAACCGGCTTTACCGTCTACGTCAACCGTTTTAACTACGATCAGGCTCGCGAAGCGTCCATTCTGGCGGGAAGTAACCTGATCCCGCTATTCAACCAGCTCGGCAGCAACAACCTGCTCAACTATGTTTCCGATGGTTATGGCGGCACCGTCTTCGCTTCCTATCCTCTGCGGCGCGGTTTCTCGCGTCTGGGTCTGACCTACGGCTTCGATATTTCGAGCGTCAAGACCCTGACTAACGCGGCTAGCACGTATTTCAACTACATCGATTTCGAAGGCGTCGGCGGCCCCAATCAACTCAGCGGCATTCGCACCAGCAAGGTGATTCCGTCGTACACCTACAACACCATCAACAATCCGATCACGCCCACCGGCGGAAAGTCGTTCTTCATCTCCACTTCCTTCGCAGGAAGCGTGCTCGGCGGCAATGTGAATACATTCGAGCCGACCATTGACGCCAAGTACTTCCGCGCCGGCTTCAAGAAAGGCCACGTGATCGGCATGCATCTTTTGGCGCGCTTCATAACCGGTTACGGGGGCAAAGTGGCGCCTCCGTTCTCTCGCTACTACATGGGCGGTGAGAACGATATTCGCGGATTCGATATCTGGGGCGTCAGCCCGATCGTTTTTCTCCCCACCGACGTCGCCACCGTAAGTGTGCTCAATAACGACGGGACCCAGCGCATGCAGCAGCAGGTCGTCAACGGCGTCAAGACGTTCGTGCCCGTAACCATGAACATCCCGTCGTATCAGCTCGCGTTTCCGGGCGGTGACACAAGTGTCGTTACCAACTTTGAGTACCGTATTCCGATCATCGGGCCGTTAACGCTGGCGATCTTCGTCGACGCCGGCATCGACAAGCTTTCTCTACCCAGCCAGCTCAAACTCAACCCGGGTCGCGTCACGCAGCTGAACAGTGAATTTCCAGAAGCGGGCTTCACTGGCGAAGCCTATATTGCGCCCGGTACTCAGAAGCCGCGCATGTCCACGGGACTCGAGCTGCAGGTATTAATGCCCGTTGTGAACGCGCCCTTCCGCCTCTATTGGGCCTACAATCCGCTGCTTGTCCGGGAGTATTTGTATCCTCCGATCGCAGCGGACAGGTCCTTTTTCCCCAACGAAGCTACCTATAAGAGCGCCCTCGCCTCCATAGGCCAGCCCATCCCGTTCTTCGAACAGCATTCCATGTTCCGGTTCTCGATCGGCCGGACGTTCTGAAGGCTGCCAGAGGACGTAGAATATAATGAATCAAGATTAGGAGTTACACCGTGAATAGCAAGGTTCTCTTGAGCCTCCCTCTGGCTTTGGGTTTCACGCTGGCCGTGAACGCACAAACACCCGCCGCCCAGGGCAAAATTGCCGTAATCTACCTGCAAGGCGCGATCGGAAACACCAAGGATGGACAGAAGGCCGTCGCCGAACTGACCGCCAAGACCGCGCCCAAGAAGAAAGAGATCGATCAGAAACAGAGCGACATCGCCTCGCTGCAGGATCAGCTCACCAAAGGCGCCAACACCATGAGCGACACGGCGAAGAACGATCTGTACAAGAACATCGAGGCCAAGAAGAAGAGCCTGCAGCGCGATATCGAGGACGCGCAAGCCGAGCTCGATCAGGATCAGCAGAAAATCCTGCAGGAAATCGGTACCAAGATGCAGGCTGTAATCGAGCGCTATGCGCACGACCATGGTTACATCATGGTGGTCGACGTCAGTTCTCCTCAGAGCCCGATCTTCTACGCCTCGCCGAGCATCGACATCACAAAGGAAATCATCGAGCTCTACGACCAAAGCGCGGCGCAGATGACCAGCCCCAAGCCGGCTACCGGCGCGCCCGCCACCAGCACTCCGGCGAGGCCCCCAACGCCGCCCCCGGCTAAGCCCGCTACTCCGCCGAACAAATAGTGGCTCAGCGCAATGGCTGCCAAGCCTTCAGTTCGTATCGAACTGGCGAGCAACCGGCGGCTGCGCGACCGCAACAAACCGCATTACCGGCTGGCCCATTGGCCGATCTGGATTTTTGTCTTTTTCGTTTCGCTTGGTCCCTGGACGTTCGATCTGTTTGAACATGGCTTCGACCACGCGAAGCTTCTGTGGCTTGCCGTCGTCATGATTGCCACCGGAATCGCTGGCCTGCGTGGCCGGCTGCCCGGCGTCGAGCCGCGGCCCTACATCATCCGCTTCGTCGAAGACAAACCCAACCCGCTCTACCGCCGCGTCTGTTATACCCTCGCCTGGAGCATCGTGATCGCTTTCGCGCTACTGAACGCCGCGGGTCTCGTCGTCGCCGTCGCAACCGGCGTCTGGCGGCTCAAACAGATTTACCAATACGGATTCTTCCCCATCGCCGGCATCATCTGGGCGCTCGGCGCCTTCGGAGTCCTCCCGCGCGTCCGTGTCTCAACGAAAGGAGAGGGTCAGGAACGCCGCTACTTCTACGGCGCCGTCTGGGCCTCTTGCATCGCACAGCCGGTATTGGGAGTGCTATGGAAGACGTTGCCTCACACTCGCCCAGCCGACGCCGCGAAGCTGGCAATCTTTATCGGCATCTTCGTTGCAGTCGGACGGCTGGCGTACCGAGGCGTACTTCCGCGCACGCGCCCCATCATCCCCGGCGAGCTTGCAATCTCCGATTAAGGCTTCACGACCTCGCGCAGATACGCAAGGATCGCGCCCAAATCAGCATCGTTGTATGCGCCGAGCACGTTGGTATGGCGCCACCCACTGCCGTCTTTCAGCGACACCGACGCCGACGCGAACGTCCGTAGTACCGGTGGAGGTGATGTCAAATCGTATACCTTGGTCTGGATCTTTCCCTGGCTCACCACCAGAGCTGGGAACGAATCTCCGTCCGCGCTCGCGGTCTTCACATCGGAAACCGCTAGCTGCCGCAGCGCGGAGGCGTCAGCCGGGATTTTCGCGATCGGCGTTGCCACCGAAATGCCGATCCCATCCACCTGGTGACAGGTCGCGCAGCGCCCGAAGCCGCGTACCGAATCGAAGAACAACTTGCGTCCGCGCTCGGCGTCCGCGGGTAGCTTCTTCTCGGTCTCACCTTCCGGCGCCGGGTCTCGCACTGTGATTCCGTTCAAGCTCGCGACGTATGCCGTCACCGCAAAAAGCTCGCCCCGATTGAGCACCGTCGCAAAGCCCGGCATGGAAGTGCCCAGTATCCCGCGTCGAATCGTCTGTGAGATGTATTCTTCAGCGAACCCGCGCCCGGCCAGCCGCGGCGCAGTCGAGCCCGGGCCGCCTTTCGGCGCGTGGCAGTATCCCGTAGCGCAGGTTTTCGCGAAAATCTCGCCGCCGCGCGCGATCATGTCCTGCGCGCAAACAATCGCCGGCACCAGGCACAACAACGCGGCGAATCTCACCGCGTACTCTCCGGCAGCGCGAATACCATCAACGTGGATCCACCGCGAAACGTATCGGTCTCAGGGAACAGATCAGGGAAAGCCGAAGAAGCGAGCGATCCCCAGCCGGACGGAGTCGCGACGTACTGCCGCCCATTGATCATGTACGTCACCGCCGACCCGCGATGCCCGCTGCCAGTTTGAAAGCTCCACAGTTTCTCGCCGGTTCGCGCATCGAGCGCGAAGAAAAACCCTTCCGGATCGCCCGTGAAAATCAAATCTCCGCCCGTCGCCAGAATCGACGCTAGCAACAAATATTTGGACGGATACGACCACTGCCGCTTCCCGCTCACCGGATCGTAAGCGTCCAGATGGCCGTGCGCCGGACCAGTTGGGGGCGCAACAAACGGCCAACTGCCCGACGTGAAGTTGCGCCCCTCGTGCGCTTCCTGCGGCACTACTGTTTCCTGGCTGCACAATTCACTCGAAGGCGTGTACAGAAACCCCGTGCGCGGCGAGAACGCCATCTCGTTCCAGCTCTTGCCACCGAGAGCGCTGGGACAGATCAACGTCGCTTTGCCTTGCACGGGTTCCACGCGCCCGACAAATTTTCCATCTTCGGTAAGCCCCGTCGTCCAGGTGTGATTGTCCACAATCGGAAATCCGTTCACATACTCGCCCGTCACGCGATCGAGCACGAATGCATACCCGCCCTTATTGATGTGAACCAGCAGCTTTCGCATCTGGCCGCGCATCTCGCGGTCGATCAGCACACATTCATAGGCAGAGTCGAAATCCCAGACATCTTTCGGAACCTCCTGGTGATACCACTTAAGCTTGCCCGTATCGGCATCCAGCGCGATCACGCTCGCCGTGTAGAGATTGGCCCCTTCGCCTTCGCCCGAATATCGCGGACCCGCATCCAAATCGGCCGCCGCATTGCCAACACCCCAATAGACCATGTTCAACTCGGCATCGAAAGAGCCA
>DASQJA010000268.1:0-10622 GCA_035631275.1 Bryobacteraceae bacterium | reverse complement strand
GAGCTCATGGGATTCATAGACGCTCATATCCGGGTCCACTTCGAGGTGCAAATCGACGTGCCACTTCAGCCCGGTCTTACGGGCAAAACATTTCTCGATTCCGCGCGCCCCGCGTACTCCGAGCGCGACTTCACGGATACGGTCCATGGACTCGGCGTCGGGCATGGTGTCGATCAGTTGCATCGTAGTGTCGCGCACCACCCTCACACCCAGGAAAATCACGATCAAGCCCACCAGCGCACCGCCCAGCTCGTCCGCCCAGGCGAAGCCCGAAGGATTGATCAGCGCCAGCCCCACCCCCGCGAGAGCGGTGGTGCCTGAAAGCACGTCTACGCCATCGTTCCACGCATCGGCCTTCAGCGCCGAACTGCGAATCTTGTTCGCGTAGCGGCGCTTGCTCAGCGCCATGATCGACTTGACGACGATGGATATCGCCGCGGGCCACAAGGCGAAAGCGGCCGGCGCTATTTCCGACTCACCGATTCCCTGCAGCGCGTGCGCTGAAATCAACGCCCCGGAGATCGCCAGCATGATCCCGACCGCAAGTGCAGCCAAAGTCTCCACACGCCCGTGACCGTAGGGATGCTCGGCATCCGGCGGCCGCGCCGCCAGCACTAATCCCAGTAGCACCAGACCAGACGCGAGAACATCACCAGCGGACTCGAAGCCGTCGGAAACTATGGCAGTAGAGTGGGCCTTCGATCCGACAATAATCTTTGCCGCCGCCAGCGCTGCGCTGATCACCATACTGCTAAGCGCAAGGCGTCGGCTTACCTGCTCTGGAGTCACCTCCGCCTCTTTTTCGCACTAACCAGCTCGTAACTGCCGCGTATTAGCTGTTCGATCTCCTTCCAGTTCAGCCGCGTGTTCGCCCGCAGCGATACCCAACCGTGCTGCCCCACGTACGGCGTGCGATAAAACCGGTCGTCTTCCAGAAAAACAGGTTGCATTTGCTTGCCGACTTTAACGCAGATCGAAAGCACCCCCTGATACGTCTCGAGCACGGTGAACGTTTTCGTACCAACCTGAAAAGTCGGATGCCCGAAGGTGGTGGTTTCGCTGGTCTTTGGCAGCGTCAAGCAGATTTCGCGGAGCTTAATCAGAATCGTTTTCTCGTCCATCAGTGAATCACTTACCAGCGTACCCAATCCCCGGCAGGATATCGGCGGACACCCGCATCTTGAAAACGGCCGCTTGCCGGAAGTCAGATTAGGAGTACTGTGGGAGTGTGCAGCCTCCGAAACTCACCGTCCTCCTAGCTATCATCCTAACCGCCGCGTGCAGCTTTCCGGCTGCCGCCGCATCGCTCGGATTGCTGGTGCTCGGCTCCGGAGGTCCGCGACCATTCGGACGCGCCTCCACCAGCTATCTGGTCGAGGTAGATGGCACGCCGCGCATCCTACTCGATGCCGGACCGGGGGCGTTTCTAAGGCTCGGAGGGCTGAACACGTCGCTCGAACAGGTCGACACCGTTCTGCTTACGCACCTCCATATCGATCACACCGGCGATCTCCCCGCCATGCTGCTCGCCAGGTCACTCACCGCGCGCACACCGGCCGTTGGCATCACCGTCTTTGGACCTGCGGGCGCAAGTCAATTTCCGAACACATCGCGTTTCTTGAACCTGCTGTTCGAAAAAGGCGGCGCCTGGGAATATGAGAAGACCTTCGGAGCGGATGAAACGCTTCACGGCGTGGATTTACCGATCGATCTAAAATCGCCGCAACGCGAGATCGCCCAACTCAACGGCATCCGCATCAGCGCCATCGCGACGCATCACGGCGACTGCCCTTCGGTGGCCTATCGTATCGATTACCGGGACGAAAGCATCGTCTTTTCCGGCGACATGGACCCGTCCGCACTCCCCAATCTGGTAAAGCTCGCAAAAGGATGCAGCCTGCTGGTTTTTCATTGCGTGGTTCTCGATCCACCGAACTCCCCCGCGCAACTCTACGCGCTTCATACACCACCCAAACAGATCGGCGAAGCCGCGCGCGACGCGGGAGCAAAACAGCTTCTGCTCAGTCACATCGCCCCGGCCATCGAGGATGCAATCCCCTCCGTGCTCTCCTCCATAAAGGCATCTTATAAAGGACCGGTCAGCTTCGCGCACGACAAACTCGCCGTTTCCCTCTAGCCTTAGTCGTGTCCACGGCATAGCCCCTAAAGCACTAAGGTTTTTCCGCCGACCCATGTAGTATGCGTTGGGGGCCTTTGGTCCAAATCCTTGTCGCTACGCTTGTCTCCGGCGCCCTTGGTCTCGCTGTCAACCTCCCGCACTTACCCTTCACCGACGCAAACTTACTACTGGGAGGAATCTTCTACCTTTCTATCTCCCTCCTTTACGGTCCGCTATACGGAACGCTCGCCGCAGCCATTACCCTCTTACCCGATCCTGCGCTATGGCGCCATCCTGAGATCATTCTCATTCTGATCTTGGAAGCCCCCGCGGTAGCTTGGCTGGTACGCCGGGGCATCATCGGCGTCGTTGCCGACTTGATCTACTGGATCGTATTCGGAGCGCCGCTCGGCGTCCTGCTCTACGTTCGCATCCTGCACTATCCGTCGCCGACAGGATGGGTGACCGCCATCACGCATCCAGTGAACGGTTTGCTGAACGTCATGTTGGCCGAGGTGCTGGTCAACCTCGCCTGGGTGCAAAAACATTCCCGAGTCCGCCCCCATTTACACGGCCGCCAACCCTTGAGAGCCCAACTTACTCGCGGCTTTCTTCTCGTAGCTACGATACCTCTGCTGCTGCTAACCATCTTGAACGGACAAGCTTATGCGACCAGGCAGCAAACGGAAGCGACACGGCACCTGGAGGAAGCGAAGCCGCCACATCCATCCGCCACCACATCGAAGAGTACGTCTCGGCGTATCAGTCCGCGGTGCTCATGCTGTCGCGAGCCATAACCGAGCATGGCCGCTTTGACCCGGACACGCTCGACGGCTGGCTCGAACAAAACCATTTAGTCTATCCCGGCTTTCAAACTTTGAGCGTGACCAACGGCGAAGGCGTTCCCATCGCCGTGAGCCCGCACCGCATGCCGGACGGCAATCCTGTGCTCTCGCCGCGCGGCATTCTGCTAGCCGGACTCAGCCACGCTGCGCGACCGCGAATACTACAAGCAAACCGTCGCCACGCGCAAGTCCGTGATCTCCGACGTTTATATCGGCCGAGTCGCGCATCAGCCCACCATCGCCATCACCGCGCCGCTATTCACGTCCACGGGCGAAATGTTCGGCGTTCTAGTGGGTTCGCTGCGCCTATCGCACTTCGATGAGCTCGGGCGCAACTACCGGAACTTACCCGGAGCTGAAATTCTGATCGTCGATCAGCGCCAGCGCGTGCTCTACTCCAATCGTCCCGCACTGCATCCGGTCTTTACATCCCTGAGCGACTCACCCCTGCTTACGGCTTCACTGAACGCCGGACACGGCTCGTTCGTGCTCGATCAGCCGGTTGAAAAAGCGCAAAACACCCGCATGCTGGCCAACCAGGACGTCGACACCCTCACGGGTTGGCACGTGTTGGTATCCCAGCCTTTCTCGGACATCCATCGCGCCACCGAGCGCTACTACGGCATGACCGTGGTCTGGCTGCTCGGGGCAATCGCGCTCTCGCTGCTTTTCGCACGTGTCACCGGCAAAAGCACCACGGCCCCGCTCGAGTTGTTGGTGAACCGTCTTCGTAAGTTCACGATGCAGGGCGATGCCTACAAAAAACTCCAGCTTCCGCCGCACGCGCCGGCCGAAGTTGTTCAGTTAGTCGACGACTTCGAGCACATGTCGGTACGTTTGAACGAATCTTACTCACAATTGCGGGAAGCTCTGACCGATCGGGAACGGTTGAACGAAGAGTTGTCGGCGCTGCTAAACGATCTCGACCTCAAAGTCCGCGACCGCACCGCCGAGCTCGCCGAGGCCAAGCAGCGCGCCGAGGACGCCAGCCGCGCCAAGAGCGAATTTCTCGCCAATATGAGCCACGAAATTCGCACTCCTATGAACGGCGTGCTCGGGATGATGGGATTGGTGCTCGGCACCGAACTTCCGCCGGAACAACGCGAATACTTGAGCCTGGCTAAGGCCTCGGCCGACTCGCTGCTCACGCTGCTCAACGACATCCTGGACTTTTCCAAAATCGAGGCCGGCAAGCTGGAACTTGAATCCATGCCTTTTTCCTTGCGGCGCTGCCTAACTGAGGCCGTCGCGACCTCGCAATTTCAGGCTCAGCAAAAAGGCCTCTACATTACCACTTCCGTCGCGCCCGACCTTCCTGATCATTGGACGGGCGACCCCACCCGCCTGCGCCAAGTCTTGCTCAACCTGATTAACAACGCGGTGAAGTTTACTTCCGCCGGCTCCATTCACGTTGAAGCACTGCTCGAAAAATCGCTTCCCGGCGACGCTTCGATTCGCTTTAACGTGACCGACACCGGCATCGGCCTTTCTACCAGTCAGCAAAAGCTGATTTTCGAGCCGTTCCGTCAGGCCGACGGATCCGTTACGCGCAAGTACGGCGGCACGGGACTCGGCCTCGCGATCTCCTCCAGCCTCGTGAAGCTAATGGGCGGGAGTATCTCGGTCACGAGCACTCCCGGCGAAGGCAGCACGTTCTCCTTCACCATCCGCTGCAGCGCAGCCGGTGAATCGCAAACCGTCGATCCAAACAATGCGATCTGGACCCCGGCCAATTCACGCTATGGCGCCGCGGTATGCCGCGTCCTCTTGGCGGAGGACAATCCGGTCAATCAGCTCTTAATGGTTCGGCTGCTCGAGAAGCACGGTTTCCAGGTTGTCGTGGCTGGGAATGGACGCGCTGCGCTCTCCGCAATCAGTGATCAAAATTTCGACCTCGTTCTCATGGATGTCCAAATGCCCGAGCTTGATGGATTGCAAGCCATGCGAACGCTGCGGGAAATGGAGTGCGAGGGCGACAAGAAGCTTCCTGTAGTTGCGATGACTGCGCACGCCATGCAGGGCGATCGCGACCGCTGCCTAGCCGCGGGGATGACGGCTTACGTATCGAAACCAGTCCGGCCGGAAGAGCTCTTCAAAGTGATCGACGAAGGTCTCGCCGGGGCGCAGTGACAACAGCATGCGATAGATCAATCGGGAGCGTAAGGCTTGTTCGAGGGGTGTTGCCGGAGGCCAAAGAAGGGAACTAAGCTTGGCGCGCCTCCTCCTGCTCGGCAACCCGGCCGAATAACACGGTCTGCGCGTTTCTCAAGGACGAATCAATCCAGAAACAGTTCCATAAAAACGTTCGCCCTCACATAGCGCGACGGTGCCACTCGCTCCGGAAGGATATGCCGGAACCCTACGCTCTCATATAAAGAGATCGCCGGAACAAGTTTTCGATTCGTCTCCAGATACAATCGCCGGGCGCCGAGCGTTCGCCCCTCCGCGATGACTTTCTCCAGCAACCGTCGTCCGATGCCTGCACCGCGCACCCGCTCCGTCACTGCCGTCTTCGCGACTTCATATTCGGCCGGCCCCTTCACCACCAGCGCGCAACACCCGACTGCTTCGCCATTTTGCACGGCCAGGAAAATCCGACCGCCCGGATTCAGGATTTTTCCCCACGGATCTGCGATGGCTGCTTCGTCCGCCGCCTCGATGGTGAAGTATGTCGAGATCCACTCTTCGTTTAACCGCCGGAACGCCGCCTCGTCGCCGGGGCGAAATTCCCGAATCGTCAGTTCCGCCGTAGCCATCATGTTTCCACGCTACGCCCAAGCCTGCTCAGATGTCCAATAGCTGAAATATGCTGATTGATAGGTCTTCAATATGACTGAGAACATCGAACTGCGCCATCTGCGCTACTTTCTCGCCGTCGCCGACACGCTCCACTTCAGCAAAGCTGCCCAGCGCCTCGGCATCGCGCAGCCGCCGCTAAGCCAGCAGATCCGACGGCTCGAACAGCTCCTCGGCCACCGCCTGTTCGACCGCACGACCCGCGGCGTCAAGCTCACGCTCGCTGGACAGCTCCTGGCCGAACGCGCCCGCTCCACCATCGAAAAAGTTCACGACGATCTCGAACAGGTCCGCCGGCTCGGCCGCGGCGAAGAAGGCACGCTCAACGTAGGCTTCAGCGGATCAGTCATGTTCACCAATCTTCCCGCCGCGATCGAG
This sequence comes from Bryobacteraceae bacterium, assembly GCA_035631275.1. Taxonomy (GTDB): domain Bacteria; phylum Acidobacteriota; class Terriglobia; order Bryobacterales; family Bryobacteraceae; genus Palsa-89. The sequence continues at coordinate 4,484 of DASQJA010000268.1, read as the reverse complement.
AGCTACCGGCGGCGTTATCCGAAGGTGGAGCTTCGCTTGCGGGAGTTGCATACGACCGCGCTCATCGCCGCGCTGCTCGACAGTACGCTGGATCTCGCCTTTCTGCGCGACGGCGATACGACGGAGGGAGTGCAGATGACCACGGTGATGAAGGAGCGCTACGTCGCGGTTCTGGCGGAGCGCCACCCGCTGGCGCGCAAACGATCGCTGCGAATCGCCGATCTCAGGAACGAACCCTTCGTGCTCTTCGCGCGCCGCATGGGTCCCCTAGCATTCGACCGAACCATCGCGTGTCTGGAACGTGGCGGACTCCGCCCCAATATCGTTCAGGACGCACCGCAGTGGCCGACGCTTGTTTCGCTCGTGGCTGCGGGACTCGGTGTTTCGCTCGCGCCGGCCTGCGTAGGCAACATCGCCGTTCGCGGAGCCGTGTATCGGGAGGTCCAGACACCGTGCCGGACCACGATCGATCTCGGCCTGAAGCCTGGCTCTGAAAAGATTCTGACTACCAACTTCGCCGAAGTTGCGCGCCGGCATCTGGCGAAGTAAGTCGACGTATACTAGCGGCAACGGTGCTGGATATGCGTCTCTCAATCTTCTTCGAAACTCTGGGCCAGGACTTGCGCTACGCCGTCCGCGGTCTCGCCCGGAATCCGATCTTCGCTCTCACCGCCGTGTGCGCAGCCGCCCTCGGCATCGGATCCACCACCGCGGTATTCAGTGTGGTCGATCGGATTTTGTTCCGCAGCCTTCCCTATCCCGACGAAGATCGGCTGGTGTCATTCGGGATGACGGCTCCCCTCGACACCAACGAATTTCTTCTTTCGGGAAATTATCTCGACTTCCGCCGCGCCACCGCGTCTTTCGAAATCGTCACGTCGTTCGTCGCCGGCGTCGCAGGATGCGATCTCACAGAAGGAATCGCCCAACGCCTGGGCTGTGCACAGGTGGAAGGCAACTTCATTCCCGCCCTCGGCCTCTCTCTATTCCTCGGACGAAATTTTCTCGATGCTGAAGACCGCCCGGGAGCGCCCAGAGTCGCCCTCATCAGCCATGCACTCTGGCGCGACCGCTTCGGCCGTGATCCCAAAATCTCCGGCCGCGTGATCTCGCTCGATGGCCAACCCGTGACCGTCGTCGGTGTGCTCCCTCCCGGCTTCGAGCTTCCCACGCTCGCGACCGCTGACATCTTGGTGCCCGAAGCCCTGGATCTCTCCAATCTCAACAGCACGCGATTCCTGCGCACCTTCGCGAAACTCAAGCCCGGCATCACGATCGCGCAAGCCCGGGCCGCGCTGCAGCCTCTGTTGGAACACGCTTTGCTCACTGTGCCCCCGCAGATTCGTAGGGAAGTCTCGCTGCGCATCCGCTCTATTCGGGACCGCCAGATGCACGACGCTCGCACAGCCTCCTGGGTGCTGCTCGGCGCCGTCATCGCAGTGCTTCTGATCGCCTGCGCCAATGTTGCCAATCTTCTCCTGGCCCGTTCGTTGAATCGTAGCAAAGAGATCGCTGTACGCCTCGCGCTCGGCGCCCGTCGCGGCCGCCTCTTTCGCCAGGCGCTGACCGAATCTGCTCTGCTCGCCGTCGCGGGCGGTGTGTTGGGCTGCGCTCTCGCCTGGTTGTTGCTGCGGTTGTTCATCGGCATCGCCCCAGCCGGCATCCCGCACCTGGAGCAAGCGGCACTAGACGCACGGGTCTTATGGTTCACACTGGCCGGATCTCTTGTTTCCGGCCTGCTCTTTGGACTCGCGCCAGCCTTCCAGAACCCGAACACCGAGTCTCTCACTGGTTCGCGCTCCGCTGGCGCGCGTCGAATGATCCTACGCGAATCGCTGGTCGCTATCCAGATCGCCGCTTCGCTGGTTCTGCTCACCAGCGCAGGAATGTTGTTGCGCAGTCTCTGGAAGCTCGAACGCGTGCCGCTCGGCGTCAATTCCGAACGCGTCATCACCGCCGATTTCACTCTCGGCCTTACACGTTATGCCGACGCCGCGCGTCAGCTCGAATTCTTCCAGCAGCTCGAAACGGACGGGCGAGCAATCCCCGGCGTCACCGCCGCAGCCATCAGCGATACAGTGCCGCCCTCCGGCGGAATCCGCGCCCGCCCGCACTGGGCGATCCGCGCCCAAGGCCGGCCTCCATTGCCCCCGGGAACCGGCGGCATGGTGGCATGGCGCTTCGTTACGCCCGGCTACTTTGCGGCGCTAGGAATCCCGATCGTCCAAGGCCGCGGCTTCACCGAAGACGATCGCGGGCCCGGCGAAGAGCGCGTCATCGTGAGCGAATCGCTGGCGCGCAAGCTTTACCCTGATGGCGACGCAGTCGGAAAGCATCTCACAATGGAGGACTCGCACCTGATCGTCGGCATAGCGCGTGATGTGAAGAACAACGGCGCCGCCCAGCCTTCCGATCCCGAATATTACGTCCTGCGGGAGAACGTGCTCGGCCCGACATATCGCAATCAGGAACCGCCCTCGGGTTGGCGCACCGCCAAGCTCATCCTCCGCACCTCCGCCGATCCCAAAGCGATGTCCGATTGGCTCGTGCGCGAGTTCCACACGCTCGATCCCGAGCTTCCAGTGACTGTCACCACGATGCAAGAGCGCGTCTCGAAACTTTCGCAGCGCCCGCGGTTCAACGCTCTGCTGCTCTCACTATTCGCCGCAATGGGAGCCTTGCTCGCCGCGATCGGACTCTATGGTGTGATGGCCTTTTTAGTCGGCCAGCGAACGCAGGAAATCGGCGTTCGTATGGCGTTGGGTGCAACACCGTCCCACATCGCGCGGCTGATCCTGTCGCGTGCTGCGCTGTGGACCGCCGCAGGCAGCTTAGCGGGCCTCATCGGCGTACTCTTTGCCACTCGGGCACTCCGGTCCCTGTTGTTTCAAGTCAGCGAGCACGATTCGTGGACGTTCGCGGCAGCGCTGGTCGCGCTGGGCTTGGTCGCTCTCGCTGCGGCGTGGCTACCATCCCGCCGCGCCTCACGTGCCGATCCGATGTCGGCGCTCCATCATGAATAGTTGACTGAGGTCAACTAATTGTTTGATAATGGCAACATGTCGGACACAGCCGCCGTCCGCCGCTTCAACCGTTTCTACACCAGGCACATCGGAATCTTGCGCCAGGACTATCTCGATAGCAGTTTGTCTCTGGGCCAGCTCCGGGTGCTCTACGAAATCGCCCATCGCGACCGCCCCACCGCCGCTGCCATCGCCAAGGACCTCGATCTCGATCCCGGCTACCTCAGCCGAACGCTCTCCCTCTTTGAGAAACGCGCCCTGATCGGGCGCGAGAAGGAGTCGGACGATGCGCGGCGCAGCCGGCTACGCCTCACCCGCCAAGGACGCAACGCGTTCACTCCGCTGGAAAACGCGGCCGACCGCCAGATCGGCGCGCTGCTCGCAAAACTCGCCCCCCATCAACGCCGCTCACTGATCGAAGCGATGACGAACATCCAGACGATCCTCGATCCGTCTCCCTCCTCTACTCCCTACCTCATCCGCAACCACCAACCCGGCGACATGGGCTGGATCATCCATCGCCACGGCGCGCTTTATGCGCAGGAATACGGATGGGACGAGCGCTTCGAAGCAGAAGTCGCCGAAATCGCCGCACATTTCATCAAGCACTTCGATCCTAAACGCGAACGCTGTTGGATCGCCGAAAAAGATGGCGCTATCGCCGGTTGCATTTTTCTAGTCCGCAAAACCCAGCGCATCGGAAAACTGCGGCTCTTCTTGGTCGAGCCGTCGGCGCGCGGTCTCGGCATCGGCAACCGTCTGGTCGCCGAATGCATCCGTTTCGCGCGCCACGCTGGGTATCGCAAAATTACCTTGTGGACGCAGTCCATTCTCCTGGCCGCGCGGCACCTCTATACAAAGCACGGATTCCGCCGCGTGCATCAGGAACGCCATCGCAGTTTCGGCCACTCTCTCATCGCCGAAACCTGGGAGCTCAAACTCTAGGCCAACATCTATAATTATGTGTGGCCCTCCGTTCGCTGCTACGTTCGTGCTCGAATGCTTCCCTACTCGAACGGGCGCGCGATTTCCTCCGAACTCACACCCGCGACTCCGGAATTTTGATCCTCGGCGCCACGCGCGCCGCAGCCAGCGAACTCGCGCTTGCCGTGTTCGAAACCGGGTGCCAGGGCATTCACTCCCTCACACTCACACAACTGGCCACCCAGCTCGCCGCGCCGTCGATGACGCGCGAATCTCTCGTGCCCATCAGCCGCTTGGGGAACGAGGCGCTCGCGGCACGCATTGTCCATGCGGCTTCGAGTGCGCATCAGCTCGCCTATTTCTCGCCGGTCGCGCAGACTCCGGGATTCGCACGGGCTCTCGCGAAAACCATCGCTGAGCTTCGTCTGAATCGCGTAACGCCCAACGCTCTTGGACATACGGGCGCGGCCGGCAAAGACCTCGCTCAGCTCCTCAACTTCTATGAATCTGAACTCGCGCAACGCTCTTTGGCCGATC
>DASQJA010000267.1:0-8630 GCA_035631275.1 Bryobacteraceae bacterium | reverse complement strand
TCGATGCCGTCCTCGACATCCACCACGCCGGGAATCTTCTTGATCGTGCTCGCCACCAGCGGCGCCCAATGCTTCAACAGCTCCCCGTCGGGGGAGAACAGTTTGATCACCACCGGCTGCGGCGCGCTGGTCAGATCGCCGATCATGTCCTGCAGGAGCTGCGGGAACTCGACATCGAGCACGGGCTCGGCTTCGCGGATTTTGGCGCGCACGTCAGCGATCACTTCGGCGCCCGAGCGCTTCCGGTTCTTCTTAAGCTTCACGCTAATGTCGCCGGTATTCGCTTCCGTCACCGCCGCCGGCCCAAGTTGCAGGCCGGTCCGGCGCGCGGTGGTTTCCACTTCCGGCGTATTGCGCAAAATTTTCTCGACGTGGCTGATCACGCGATTGGTGTCGCGCAAAGACGATCCGGCCGGCATCGTGTAGTCAACGATGAAGCCGCCTTCGTCCATCGCTGGCAGCAAATCAGATCCCGTGTTCTTGTAGCAGAAGTACGCCCCCGCGATCAGGGCCAGCGTCAAAAAAACCAGCGCGAACGGGTGCTCGAGCGTAAAGCGCAGGGTCTTCTCGTAGGCGTTCATGAGCCACGGAGGCACTGACTCATGATGCTCGGGCGCTCCGCTGCGCCGGTTGCGGAGAAAGTAGTGGCTGAGCGTCGGAGTCCAGGTCAGCGCCAACGCCAGCGAGGTGAGCAGCGCCATGCCAACCGTTACCGCCAGCGCGCGGAAGAAGACGCCCGTCACACCGGTGATGGAGATCAGTGGAAGAAAGACCACGATCGGTGTGATGGTGGACCCGACCAGCGGAATACGAATTTCGCGGATCGCGCTGCGAATCGCTTCCGCGCGCGACTGGCCGGAGTCGCGATGCATGATGATGTTCTCCACCACGACGATCGCGTCGTCGATAACCAAGCCCACCGCGGCGGCCAATCCGCCCAGCGTCATCAGGTTGAAGCTCTGATGCATGAGATAAAGCGCGATGAACGTAACGCCAATGGTTGCCGGAATCACCAGGCCAGCCACCAGCGACGTTCCCCAGTCGCGCAAGAAAAGCACCATGATCAACGAGGCCAGCACCAGGCCGAGCAGGATGGCGTCGCGCACGCTTTTGATCGAATCGGTGACCAGCACGGACTGATCGTAGAAGGTATTCACGTGAACACCTGGCGGAAGATCTTTCTGAAGCGCTGCAATCTCGGCATGCACTGCGTTGGCCACTTCGACCGTGTTGCTGGCGGGCTGGCGATAGATGTTGAGTAGCACCGCCGGCTTGCCGTTGGCCGTGACCACCGTGTACACCGGCATCACGGAGTTGCTCACGGTGGCGACGTCGTTGATGTGCACTGGCGCCCCTGACGGCGTGGTCTTGATCACGATGTTGCCGATGTCGGAGAGATTTTGCGCCTGCCCGGTCATCAGCGTCAGCTCGAGCTGGTGGTTGGTGTTGATGAGGCCGGGCGAATCGATCATGTTGCTACGCCCGATCGCATCGAGAATGTTCGGAATAGTCACGCCGGCTTCAATCATCCTGGCTGGATCGGGCTGGACCTGAAACTCGGGTACGTGTCCCCCCTGCACTGTGATCGACGAAACGCCCGCTGCGCGATTTAAGCGCGGCTTGACGGTGTAGTTGGCAACTTCCCACAGCGTGGTTTGCGGAATGCGGTCCGACGTGAGGCTGTAGCCCATGATCGGAAACGCTGCGAAGGTTTGCCGATTGGCGGTGACTTTCGCATTGGCGGGCAGCGTGGGCTGGACGCGCGCGATGGCCGCGTTCACCAGCTCCAGCGTCTGAAACATGTCGACGTTCCAGTTAAAGAAGAGATCGATCTCGGCGCTACCGCGGCTTGTGATGGATGTCACCTGAGTCAATCCGGGCACCGTGTTGAGGGCCTCTTCCAGCGGATTCGTGACGGTGACCAGCATTTGGTTGATGGGATAGACGCCGACGTCGGCCCCAACCACGATGCGCGGGAAATCGGTATTCGGAAAGACTGAGACCGGAATGGACAGGGCGAGATAAATTCCCACCGCAACCAGTGTGATGATGACAAAAACGATCGGCTTGCCGTGGCGCGACGTCCAGTGCGGAGCTTCGGCGCCTGCAGTTTGGATCGGAAGTGTAGCCAGGTCGCTCATTTGCCCGCGTCTTGGTCCTCGTCGTCGGACTCTTCCACTTGCGTGGTGACGATTTTGACCTTGGCCTTGTCGTCGAGCCCGATCCCGCCCACAATCACGACTTCTTCACCCGGCGATACTCCGTTCAGGATCTGCTGCTGATTGCCTTCCCGCACGCCCAGCTTGACCGAGCGCTTGTGAGCGACCATGTCATGCGAGACCGTCAGGACTGCCGTGCCGCCTTCCTCGCCGGGAAGAATCGCCGCCACCGGAACCACTGTGGCAGCCTTGTAGATCTCAGTGGCGATCGCGGCGTGAATGGCCGTGCCCGGTTTCAAGCTTTCCGTCGGATTGTCGATCTGGATCCAGACTTGAACGGTAGTGGTGTTCGCATCGGCCGCCGGGCTCACCACCGTGACCTTCCCTTCGTGCTGTTCCGTGCCGCCGGGTTGAGTAATCGTTGCGGTTTGGCCGATCTTCACTACTGAGGCGTCCACCTGCGGGATGTTGACCCGAGCCACGACGCGCGAGATATCGACAATGGTGATGATCGGAGCGCCAGGATTGGCCATCTCGCCGACGTTAATGGGACGGTCGGCAACTACGCCAGCGATCGGGCTGGTAACGCGCGAATAGGCCACTTGGGCTTGGAGCGATTCGTAATGCGCTTTGGCGCTCTCAACCTGCGCGGCAGCGCCTTGGATCTGCGTTTCCCGGCCGATCATTTGCAGCGTCTTCAAATGTTCTTCGGCCGCACGAAACTGCGCAAGCGCCTGGGCGTAGGCGAGCTGCGATTCATCCACCAGCCGATGCGCCAGCGCCCCTTGCCGGAAAAGCTGCTCACGGCTGTCGAGAACTTTCTTGGTATTGTCTCGCGCCTCGCGGGCGGAATCGACGTCCGTTTGAGCCTTTACAATCGAATCGGGAACCGTTGCTCCCTCGGTGGCGCGTAGGTTGGCATCGGCTTGCGCGATTGCGCCTTTCCCTTCGGCGGCGGCAGCAGTGAGATCGTGATTTTCCAGCTCCGCAACCATCTGCCCGGCTTTTACGTGATCGCCGCGGTTGACGTGAAACTTCTGCACCGGCGCCGAGATCTTCGGCATCACGTTCGCCTGGTCGCGCGGGAAAAGAATGCCGTCGCCGTTTACAATGCGCCGGATCGTTGCTTGCGTCACCGCAGTGACCTGAACTGGCGCCGGAGCCTCCGTCTCCTTCACGGGAGGCTTGCTGCAGGCCGCGAGCGTTGCGAGCACAGGAGCGATCCAGTAAAGCTTGCGCGTTGTCATCAGAAAACTCCCGTCACCGTCTGGAGATTCGCGATCGCCAGCCGATAACGGACCATGCCATCATCGTACGCGTTTCGCGCCTGAATCAACATGTTCTCGGAATCCACTAATTCCAGGATAGTGGCCTCGCCCGCCTGATAGCGCAGCGTATTCAGCCGCAGGCTTTCGGACGCAAGATCGAGCGCGGCGCGGAGGAGATCCAACTGGCGGCGGGCCGTCTGCGCTTCGTCGTAGAAGCCATGCAGGCTCTTGATCATGTTGCGCTGTGTCGCGCTGAGATCGGTCTGCGCCTGTTCGTGCTTGAACCGAGCCTGCCGGACTCTGCTGCGCCGCACGCCCCAATCCCAAAGTGGGAGGTTCAACGACGCGTCGATGAAATATCCCGGCGTCGGCACAGGACCCTTCTCTTGAAATGCGCGATCGATGCTGTTCAACAGGATCGCATTGGCTTCGATGCCGTAGATCGCATCAACCATAATCGTGGGCAGGTATTGCTGGCGCGCCAGAGTGATGTCCAGGCTGGCGGCACGCAAGGTCTGAATGGCAACCCCAAGCGCTGGATTCTCGCGGCTGGCCATCGTCTCGGCGTCGGCAAGAGACGGCAGCGCCGGCGCGAGTTCGAGATCATCGACGATCGAGAAGTTTTCATTGAAGTCGCGAAACAGCAAAATTGCCAGATCCAGCCGGGCGCTCTCCATGGCCAGTTGCGCATCGTTCAGCCCCTGTTGTTGCGCGTTGACCTGAAGCTCGGATTTCACCACGTCGCTATGCGCTACCTCTCCGCCGCGCTCCAGATCCTGGCTGATGGTCAGCGCGCGCTGGGCCTGGTCAAGCGCCTGCTGCTCGATGGCATACTTGCGTTGCGCCGCCAGCAGGCTGTAATAGGACTTCGTGACCGTGGGGATGATGCCGCGGCGCGCCAGCTCTGCTTTAGCGCGCGCGACGGCCTCGACGGCACTGGCGTGCCGGACAGCAACGCGCGTCCACGTGCCGGGAGAGAAATCCTGGTGGACCACGGCCCATTCACGATAAACGTGAACACCGTCGTTCGTTACGAACCGGCTGGTCGGGATTTGGCCGTTGCCTTGCGTGCCGAGGAACTCAGAGCGCGCGGATGCGGCCGGGTAGATTAACGTGCGCGCTTGTTCACGGTCTTGCCGGGCTACCTCCGCGTCCGTGTTAGCTGAAAGTAACTGCGGGTCGATCTTCTCGGCCAGCGCAAGTGCGTCTTTGAGAGTGATGGTCTGCGGCGGAGGCGGCTGAGCTAAGACAGGGATCGGAAGAAGTACGAAGGCTAGCGCGGCGAGGTATCGAATCATCTCGTCCTTTTGGATATCAGCACTACCTTAAATTTGGCTTAAAACGTGTGTCCGTGCAGTCACGCCACGCTATGCTGAAAGCGTGCGGGTTCTGCTGGTCGAGGACGATCGCGAAGTGGCCGAATACATCGGGCGTGGCCTCGCCGAAGAGGGCAATCGCGTCACCACTTGCTTTGACGGCGCCGAAGGTCTGCGCGCCGCACAATCGTCGGCTTTCGATGTGGTTGTGCTCGACGTGATGCTGCCTTTTTTGGATGGCTTCGAGGTGACTCGCCGCCTGCGCGCGGAAAAAATTGCCACGCCGATCGTGTTGCTTACCGGCCGCGACGCCACCGAAGACGTCGTGCGCGGGCTAGACGCCGGCGCTGACGACTATCTCACCAAGCCCTTCTCCTTCGAAGTCTTGCTGGCCCGGTTGCGCGCCCGAACCCGTCCGCAGGTGGCCGAGTTTCGATCCAGGCTGCAGTATGCGGATCTCTCGATCAACATCGACTCCCACGAAGCCTGGCGCGGCAAGACGCCTTTGAATCTGACTCGGACCGAGTTTGCGATCCTCGAAAGCCTGATGCGATCAGCAGGGCGCGTCGTAACGCGCCAGCGCTTGATCGACAGCGTCTGGGGAACGGATCGCGAGATCGGCAACAATAACCTGGATGTCTTTATCCGATTCCTCCGCGTAAAGATCGATGGACGCGGGCGCACTCGGTTGATTCACACTGTACGCGGCATCGGCTATAGCTTGCGGGAGGAGAAGTCGTGAAGTCTTCCTCCATCCGGGTGCGCTTGACCGCTTGGTATTTCGTGAGCCTGGCGTTGATCCTGACCCTGTTCGCCATCGGCGCATGGGCCGCTATGCGTGCGAGCATGCGCGCCGCCGTGGATCGCGATCTGGACCAGCGCATCCGCGACGTTCGCGATTTTACCGCGCAGGAGCTGAGCCTCGGCGAAGCCGAATTGCTCGAGGAGTTGCAAGAACATTCGCTGCTGGGACTCGGCGGCGGCCTGTTGCAGATGTCGGACCAGAACGGCCGTGTGCTGTTCCGCTCGGGCCGGTTGAAAGACACGCATCTGGACTTGATCCAACCCGCACCCGGGAATCGTGATACGTATTATGCGTCGCGTCTCGCCAACCAGGAACCGGTCCGTGTCGCCGCGCGCGTCATGGAAGTGAACGGCCGTCAATTCCTGATCCAGGTGGCCGAACCGATGAGCCGGTTCGACGAATCGCTCGCCCGATTCGAAAGGATTTTGCTGATTCTCGCGCCCTGTTTTCTTCTGCTCGCCACTGCGGGAGGATTCTGGATCGCAAGCCGCGCCCTCGCGCCGGTGGACCGGATCACAAAGGACGCGCGCGCCATTCGCGCTGGAAATCTCTCGGCCCGCCTCGCTATGCCGCGCGCACGCGACGAACTCGGACGCCTTACTGAAACTCTGAATGAAATGCTCGAGCGCATCGAAGCGGATGTGAGGCGCATCGTGCAGTTCACTGCCGACGCATCGCACGAACTGCGTGCCCCGCTCACGCTGATTCACACCGCGGCCGAGTTTTCTCTGCGGCGCGAGCGGTCGCGCGAGGAGCTGGTGGACGCCATGCGAAAGATTGTGCGCGAATCGCAGCGCACGTCGCGCCTGGTGGACGATTTGCTATTACTGGCTCGCGCCGATTCGCAGGCCGACGCCCTACGTCTGGCTCCAACGGACGTTTCCTCCACCGGCCGGGAAGCGGCCGACCTTGCCACGAGCCTCGCCCAGGCGAAAAACATCGAAATCTCGTCCGAGATCCCGCGCGAGGCAGTGGTGATGGATGGCGACGAAAAGTTGCTCGAGCAGCTCTGGCTCATCTTGCTCGACAACGCCGTGAAATATACGCCGGAAGGTGGACGCATCAACTTCGCGATGCGCCCAGTTAATTCGCATCTTGAGACCACAGTGCGCGACACCGGAATCGGCATCGCGCCCCACGATCTGCCCTATGTATACGATCGTTTCTGGCGCGCCGACAAAGTCCGCTCGCGCGCTGCCGGCGGCGCAGGGCTGGGACTCGCGATCGCGCGCTGGATCGTCCAGACGCATCGCGGCGAAATCGCGATCGATTCCGAGCTCGGCCGTGGATCCGAAGTGAAGGTGCGCCTACCGCTGGCTCATTGAGCCGGTGAGATTCGGATTACTTGTGGTGACCACCGCCACCACCGCCCCCTTGCGGAGCCGGATGTCCAACAGGCGCGGAGTTGCCGCCGCTCGCAGCCGGATGCGCGCCACCACCGCCCCCGCCAGGATGTCCACCGCCGCCCGCAGGCCCATGTCCAACTGATCCGCCAGGTGCTGCATGTGCAGCCGGCGCGGCACCACCACCAGGGTGACCACCACCCGCAGCGCCACCTGGACGTCCCGCAGGCGCACCACCTGTTCGCCCTGCCGGTGCGCCACCGCCAGGATGTCCACCCGCTACCTGATTACCGGCACCCGCTCTAGGCGCACTCGCGCCGGGATGTGCTCCCTCCGGTCTCGCGCCTAAAGGACGCGCCCCGCCCGCGCGCGCTTCCGGACGTCCAGCTGCATGTCCCTCAGGACGTCCAACTCCGCCGTGCGCTTCCGCTCGCGCAAAACCCTCCCGAGTTCCAGGAGCATGAAACCCTCCTGGCACGCCATGCCCTTCGTGTTCAAACACGCCGCGATTGTATCCGCCGTAGTGGCCGTAATTATTGACCGTGACGCTGCGCGAAATATACGTGTTGTGGTTGAACACAACAATACCGCTGTGCCAGCCCGGGGACCACGCGTGCCAACCCCAGCCGTAATGCGCGAAGAGTCCGATCGAAATCCCCACTGCGAATCCGATGCCGAGTCCGAGTACCAAACCCGGCGGCGGCGGCAGTACGTAAAAACCGGGATACGCAACAAACGTCGGGCCCCAAATGCGCCACGGATTGTAGTAAGGAACGTATACCAGCGCAGGATTCACCGGCGCGATGAGAATCTCTCCATTCTCGCTGTACACGCGCTGCTGCGGCGTAGAAAGCAAGCGGCCCGACTGCTGTGCCTGATAGCGCATCGCCTGGATGGCGTTCATCAAGTCGCCGGGCTGATTGTAGTACACATTGCCGAGCTGCTGCGTCCAGCTATAATTGCGCGCCATGTTGTCGAGAACCGACGGGAACGCCGTCAGCGCCTTGACGCTCGGATCCCACGGCACGCCATTGGCGAGGTCCGCGCGCTGCTGCGGCGGCAATCCCAGGTTCCGCTGCGACCACGCATTGGCCTGGGTCACCTGGTCCGGGTACGTCGACGCGGTTAGAATCTGAGCCACCAACGAATCAGGATAGAGAGCAATCGGCGCCACGAGCTGATCGAGCTGCACCGCATCCAGCGGTACAAACGCCGGCGCCTGAGCAAAAAGATCCAATTGCGCGAGCGGAATGATCGTCACTGAAAGCGTCAAGGCGAGCGCCTGGCGCAAGCCTCGATAAGAAAACACGGTCCACTTAGAATTCATCCGGTTCCTTTCCGTGGCTCCTCTATAAAGTGCTCGAATCGAGTTGTATGTTACGTACTCAGTAAATGAAAGCACGCGCACATATCATAAGACGCGATTGCCGTAGCCAGATTAGTACATTAGTACTCTTTAAGGATTGTCCCGACCGACGTCCTCAATGCACGGCGAGCGCCGCACTTGCTACCTGCCGCCACCTGTCAACGGCGCGAGCATCGACTGGAGTTTTGCGTAGTTCTGCTCGATGAACGCGGCGTTCTCCGGCGAGATCGAATCCGGATACTCCTTGATCGTGCCGCTCTTTTTCATGCCCACGGCCATGAAGTCCCCGATCAATGCCGCCGTCACGATCAAGAACTCGCGGGGCTTCAGCCCGACCGCCCTCAAATCGGTGACCGCGGACGGACACGTGTCG
>DASQJA010000266.1:0-10408 GCA_035631275.1 Bryobacteraceae bacterium | reverse complement strand
TCGATGTTCTTCTGCGTACCGGCGCCATCCACGATAGTCGTGTTGTCCTTGTCCACGGTCACGCGCTTGGCGCGGCCGAGATCGTCGAGACGAACGCCTTCCAGCTTAATGCCGGTCTCTTCCATGATGGCCTTGCCGCCGGTCAGGATACCGATGTCTTCGAGCATCGCTTTGCGCCGATCGCCGAAGCCAGGCGCCTTCACCGCGCAGGCGTTTAGAGTACCGCGCAGCTTGTTCACCACCAGCGTCGCCAGCGCTTCGCCTTCCACTTCCTCGGCGATTACGAGCAGCGGCTTGCCCGCGCGCGCGATCTGCTCGAGCAGCGGCAGCAGATCCTTCATATTGCTGATCTTCTTTTCGTGGATCAGAATGTACGGATCTTCCAGCACGCACTCCATGCGGTCCGGATCGCTGATGAAGTAAGGCGAAAGATAGCCGCGGTCGAACTGCATCCCGTCCACGGTCTGAAGTTCAGTCGACATCGTGCGCGACTCTTCCACGGTGATGACGCCATCCTTTCCGACCTTCTTCATTGCTTCGGCGATGATGTTGCCGATCGTTGTATCGCCGTTGGCCGAGATCGTCCCGACCTGCGCGATCATCTCGCCGGAAACGGGCTTCGACAGCTTCTTCACGTCTTCTACGATCAGCTCGACGGCCTTCTCGACGCCGCGCTTCAGCGCCATCGGGTTCGCGCCCGCCGCAACCGCCTTCACGCCTTCGCGGAAGATGGCTTGCGCCAGAATCGTCGCGGTGGTGGTGCCGTCGCCGGCCGTATCCGAGGTCTTCGAAGCGACCTCGCGCACCATCTGTGCGCCCATGTTTTCGAGCGGGTCCTTCAGCTCGACTTCTTTCGCGACGGTGACACCGTCTTTGGTAATGGTGGGGCCGCCGAACTTCTTCTCGAGAACGACGTTGCGCCCACGGGGGCCAAGCGTGACCTTCACGGCATCAGCCAACTGGTTGACGCCGCGCAGAATCGCCTGGCGGGAATTCTCGCTATATACAATTTGTTTCGCTGGCATTGATAAATCTCCTTTCGCCTGGAAAACTGACTTAGGCGGCCTTCGTCTTCGAGGCTGCGCCTTCCAAAACTCCGAGGATTTCGTCCTCGCGCATGATCAACAGCTCTTCGCCGTCGATCGTAATTTCGCTTCCTGAATACTTGCCGAACAGGATGCGATCGCCCGGCTTTACATCCGGGGCAACCACTTTGCCGTCGTCCAAACGCTTGCCTTTTCCGACAGCCACTACTTCACCTTGCTGCGGTTTTTCTTTGGCAGAGTCCGGAATGAACAGCCCACCGATCTTGGTCTCTTGCTCTTCAACCCGTTTGACAACGATACGGTCATGGAGCGGTCGAATATTCATTTGGATTGAACCTCCTCAAGCTTCTTGTTTGTAGGTTTTGCAATTGACGGGCGACGTCGCGCTCGCCGCTCAACATATTAGCAGACTCCCGCAAAGAGTGACAAGACTAGCTTGCAAACGATTGCAATAACAATAGATGGAATGTTGACCGAAATGTAGCAGACCGCGGCTTGACATACGACATGACCTGATCTGGCATCCGTTTGTGCTTGTAGCGCCACCATGCTCTAATGGCTCCGATGGGATAGCTGCCTGCGGCTCAGAAGGGCGCGATCAAGCCCCGCCTGTGCGTAGTAAGGAGCAAGCGTGATGAGACGACTTGGTTCCGTGTCCATATGCTTGATGGCGATGTTCGGCCTGTCGCCGGCACGCGCTGATCTAGTGGATTTCATCGTAAACGCCGGGGCGAATCTTGCGGCCTTTATTGGCCAACCCATTATCTTTGCCGGTTCCGCTGCCGACCCGGACAACGGCATTGCAAGCGTCCAGTGGGACTTTAACTATGATGGCAGCAACTTTGACGCTGATCCGTCCGCCAACGGAACTTTGATGCCGCTCCACACCTATGGGGCGCCGGGCACTTACCAAGTGGCGCTCGATGCCACGGACAACGGCGGCATGTCGGAGATCGGCACGCTCACCGTGACTGTCACCCAGGCGCAAAGTTTTGTGGTGGAAGCAGGACCGAGCCGAAGCGGGTCGGTGGGCGCCCCAATCCTGTTCGCGGGCTTTGCGGCCGATCCGAGCTCTGGCATCTCCAGCATCCAATGGGATTTTAACTACGATGGGACTCACTTTGTTCCGACGCCTTCAGCCAATGGGCAACTGACGCCATCGAACATCTACAACACTCCCGGGACCTAC
Organism: Bryobacteraceae bacterium; assembly: GCA_035631275.1. Taxonomy (GTDB): domain Bacteria; phylum Acidobacteriota; class Terriglobia; order Bryobacterales; family Bryobacteraceae; genus Palsa-89. The sequence continues at coordinate 8,173 of DASQJA010000266.1, read as the reverse complement.
GAAGTGGCAGTCGAGGCGACGGACGGGCTGGGTGTGTCAGAGATTGGCACGACGACCGTAGTTGTGACAGCCACGCCGGAGCCCAGCTTCCTGCGATTGTCGGCGGTGCTCTTGAGTGTCGTCATTTTACTGTACGAATTGCGAACGCGAGCTCGACCGGTTTCGCGAAGTTTGAGAGCGCGCGAGATCCCACGGCCTCTGTGGCGCACCCACTTTGGGTGCCGTGTCGCGACTCGTCGCGACACCTAGTAGCACCAAGCGGCATCCGCCGACTCTCCCGCCACCGCTCTGAGACCTCGGCCAATTCTCGCTATCCTAGAAGTGTTCATGCGGCATACTTGGCCTCTGTTTCTCCTCGCCATCGTGCTGGTCATCGGAGGCGTCGGTGCCACTTACTACGCAAGGCTCAAGCAGCAGTTCGCCAACGCGCCGGCCAAACCGCGGGCCCTCGCGCCCGGCACCGCAGCCAGTTATCACGGCTGGACTTACACCCACACTTCGAATCAGAACACCGTCGTCAAAATCAGCGCCGACGACGTCCAGGAGTTAGACGGTAAGGAGGAACTTACCGGCCTCGTCCTGGACATCTATAAGAAAGACAGCAACGAATACGATCACGTCCGAAGCGACAAGGCAGAGTTCGACATCGCGTCGGGAATGCTTTACTCGGACGGCGAAGTGGACATCGTATTGGGCGTCAAACCGAACGAGCCGCCCAGCGGCAAGCTGATGTCGATCCACTCGTCCGGCGTTCACGTGGAAAGCAAGACCGGCAAAGCCAACACAGACCGGCTTGCTACGTTCCACTTCGATCGCGGCGAGGGCCATGCCGTCGGCGCCGAATACGACCCCGACACGCGCGAGCTGAAAATGCACAGCCAGGTCGAGCTAATATGGCGAGGCACTGACCCCAACACCCTGCCGATGAAGATCGAGACCAGCGATCTCTATTACAAGGAACGCGAGCAGAAGGTTTACTTGCAGCCGTGGTCGAAGCTCACTCGCGACACCTTGACGCTCGAAGCCGGACCGGCCGAGGTCACGCTAGCATCGGGCGGTATCCTGCGCCACGTCGAAACCACCGAGGCGCATGGCGCCGATAAGCGGCCCGCACGCGACATTGAATACTCCGCCAAGCAGCTCGCCGTCGATTTCAACGACAGCAACCAGATACAGCACATCACCGGCACCGATCAGGCGCGGGTAATGTCCAACGCCGAGACCACTGTGACTGCTCTCACCGGTGACAAGGTGGTGATGGATTTCGACACCGAAGGCGACGACAGCCTGCTTCAGAACGCCGTGGTTACCGGACACGGCCTCATGGAATCGAAACCAGTAATCAAGCCGGGCATCGATCCGTCAGACACGCGCATTCTGAAAAGCGAAGTGATTCGCGCCAAAATGCGGCAGGGCGGGCAGGAGCTGGAATCGGTGGAGACCGATACGCCTGCTGCCGTAGAGTTCATCCCCAATAAGCCCGCGCAGCCGCACCGCTGGGTGAACGGCGAGCGCATGTCGATCACGTATGCGGCGAAGAACCAGATCCAATCCGTCCGCTCGCGCGCCGTATCCACGCGTACTGAGAAGCCCAAGCTTACGGACCAGAAGGAAGCCCCTGCGCCTGAACTGACGTGGAGCAACGAGTTGGTCGCAACTTTTCAGCCGAACTCCTCTCAGCTCGCCACGCTCGATCAATGGAACAACTTCCGCTACCAGGAGGGCGACCGGCGCGCAAGGGCTGAGCGAGCAGCTCTCGATCAGCAGAAGAACCGCATCAACCTCACTGGAGCGGCGCGCGTCTGGGATGCCACAGGATCGGCCGACGCGGACAAAATTCTTCTCGACCAGGCGACTGGCGACATGACCGCGGAGGGAAATGTCCGATCCACCCGGCTCCCCGACAAAAACCAGAACAAGGACCCAGACCGCGGAGGTGGGATGCTTTCTGAAGACGAACCCCTCAATGCGCGCGCAGCGAAAATGCAGACCACCGACAACAATCTCCAGGTGCGCTACGAAGGCCACGCGGTTCTCTGGCAGGGTGCGAATCGGCTGGAGGCCGACCTGGTCGAAATCGACCGCGACAACAATGTGATGAAAGCGCGCGGCCATGTTATGAGCCAGTTACTCGACAAGAAGAAGGACGATTCGGATCCGAAGAAAGCGGCGGATGGAAAGGCGTCCGCGAAGCCGGCCGCGCAGGCCAAGACTTCCCCTCCGCCCCCCGCCGCAACCAACCAGCCGGCCCGCGTGTTTACAACCGTTAGAGCGCCCGAGCTGTACTACGACGATCAAAAGCGCATCGCGGACTACAAGAATGGCGTCGAGCTCGAGCGAATGAATATGAAAGTGAAAGCGCAAGAGATTCATGCCTTCCTGCGCAACGACAGCAACGACTCTTCGCTCGATCATGCGCTAGCGGAAGGAAAGGTCGAGGTCCAGCAGACGATCCCGGGGCGCCAGCGCCACGGTAACTCCGAGCACGCCGAATACTATCCCGACGACGCCAAGGTTATCCTGGAGGGTGGGAGCCCGCAGTTCATAGATAGCGTCCGGGGCACAACCCAAGGTGAAAAATTGACTTGGTTTTCCGATGAAGATCGGTTGGTAGTGGACGGATCGCCGGGTAAGAGTGTGCTGCACCGGAAAAAGGCAGCCCAGACGAACCCGCCTCAATAATGCGAACGCTCGAAACGGCTGAAATCTCGAAAAGCTACCGCGGCCGTAAGGTTGTGGACAACGTTTCGCTGTGGGTGAAGCAGGGCGAAGTAGTAGGTCTGCTCGGCCCCAACGGCGCAGGCAAGACGACATCCTTCTATATGATCGTCGGGCTGATCAGCCCCGATTCCGGCCGCGTCACGGTTTCCAATGGCGCAGGCTCGGAAGACATCACCAACATGCCCATGTACCAGCGGGCGCGCCGTGGCATCAGCTATCTGGCGCAAGAAGCTTCGGTGTTTCGCAAACTCACGGTGGAGGACAACCTCATGGCGATCCTCCAAACGCTCAGGATGAGCCGCCGGGAGCGCCGCGAAAAGATGAACCGGCTGATCGAGCAATTGGGCCTGGAGACGGTGCGCCACTCCAAGGGCTATACTCTTTCGGGCGGTGAACGCCGGCGCGTCGAGATCGCGCGATCGTTAGTAATCGAGCCGAGTTTTCTGCTGCTCGACGAGCCGTTTTCGGGTATCGATCCGATTCAGGTGCTGGAATTGCAGCGCATCATTACCGATCTGAAAAACCAGGGTATCGGCGTGCTGGTGACGGACCACAACGTGCGCGAGACACTGGCTGTTACAGATCGCGCCTACATCATCAACAATGGGAAAATCTTCCGTTCCGGCACGCCGGAAGCTCTAGGAAACGACCGCGAAGTGCGCCGTGTTTACCTTGGCGAGAACTTCAACCTCCCAGACCAAGGCGGCTGGCGGATTGTCGGCGGCGCCGACTAATCCCTCTTTTTGACCAACAATTCACCACCCGTGGTTCACCCCAGCACTTGGTCGACTCTAGCCCGTGGCGCACGCACTCCTGCGTGGGGCGTCGGCACTCGTGCCGACGCCGAGGCCGGTAGCGTCCAAGTCGCCGCGAGTTGGGGCGAAGCTCGGCGTCGCCACAAGCTGGCAAAGCTTAGCCCGACAGCGCTCAGCTTTCCAGCAGCCCCATATAATTGAGTTTGGACCTCGAAAAAACACTTCTGCGCAAAGTTGGCGAAGCCGTCGCGCGCTTTAAGATGATCCGCGACGGCGACCGTGTGGCCGTGGCGCTATCGGGCGGCAAGGATTCGCTCACGCTGCTCGAAGCGTTGCTGCTCCTGGCCAAACGCGCGCCCGTGGAGTTTTCGGTCTGCGCTTTCACGGTTGAACAGGGCAAATTCCTCCGCTCGATCCAACCAGTTGCCGAGTACTTGAAGCAGCGGGGCGTGGACTGGACTTACTATGAGGATCGACCATCGCTGCGGCTCTTGAAGGAGCAGCCCGATCACGGCTGCGATTTGTGCAGCCGCTACCGGCGCCGCGCCGTCTACGAGATCGCTCGCGGACTCGGAGCTAACGTCATCGCGTTCGGGCACACGGCCGACGATTTCTGCGAGTCCTTTCTGCGCAACGCATTGTTCACTGGGCGCGTCAGCGCGCTTCCCCCGATCACGCATTCGCGCGACCGCGAATTTCGGCTGATCCGGCCGCTCGTCTTTGTCACCGAGGAGATCACCAGCCAGTTTGCCGCATCGCTGGGCGCCCCGGTTGTGCCGTGCGGCTGCTCGCAGCGCACCGGCACCGTCCGAAAAAGCATTCGAGGCTTGTTCGCCGAGATCGAGAAAGACTACCCGCACCTGAAAGAGACGTTACTCTCGGCGATGGGCAAAATCGAAACGGATCGATTGCTGGACACCCGCTACCTCGAACTGGACGGGGAAAAGCCGAAGCACCAGGACACGGACCCGCTCCCCGTGATCGACTAGTGTGGCGCACCCACTCCTGCGTGCCGCGTCGCGACTGGTGGCGACGCCTGGGTGGTGACACCAACGTTGCCACGGCGTGGCAAATCTTAGCTAGGACAGAACACGCTTGAAAATCCTCCTCTACTACATCGGCAAGCCGCGCGACCCACACGCCAACGCGCTGGCCGAGGACTACATCGCTCGTGTCAGCCACTACGTGCGTTGCGAGATGCGCGAGGTGCAACCGGTCCGGTTCGATCCTTGGGAGAAGCATCCGACAGCGTCCAAGCTGATGCTCGATCCAGCGGGAAAGCCGTTCGACTCGGCGAAATTCACCGCGCTCGTAGCCAAAGCGGAGCAGGAGTCGCGCGACCTAGTATTCCTGGTGGGTGGCGCGAGCGGTATGCCCCCGGAGTGGCGGAAACAAAATGGTATGCTTCTGTCTCTCTCGCCGATGACCTTCCCCCACGAGCTGGCCCGCGTCATGCTAGCCGAGCAAGTCTATCGAGCGCTCGCCAGATTACGCGGTCACCCGTATCCCAAGTGATTTTCGCGAGCTAGGCTTGATGGCAAGAATGCCTGCAATGCCCTGCGGAAATTTGAACTTACCGTAACCGCGCAGTTTGCGTGCGTGAAAACCGCAGCGGGCGAGATCGCGAAGTAGATCTTCGGCAGCGTATAAATTGAGAACGTGCGTTTCCTCCGAACGGCGGAATTGAGTTCCCGATTTTCGAAAGGCAACGATACGGCGCTCGAGCCTCTTGCGTTCGCGATCCCCGTCAACCTCGACCAGGACCGCCCAGTCGCGGCCTTCCACAAAGTGCCGCCCGGCTGCTTTCGCGGCTCGTTCCGGCTCCGCGAAATCGCAGACGAAGACCCCGCCCGGCCACAGCGCGCGATAGACCCGCGCAAACAGCTCGCGAAGTTTGGCCCGGCTGTTCCGGCGGTCGAACGTGTAGTTGATGCACTCGCCGATGGACGTCACCGCGTCGCATTCGGGAAGCCGCGCGCTCAGCAGCGATGCAGCCACAAACTTAGACCGCGGCGCGATCTTGCGAGCGAGCCGAATCATAGCCGGCGATTGGTCGACGCCCAGGGCATCATAGCCGGCGCGATTCAATTCGCGCGCCCAGCGTCCGCTGCCGCAACCGAGGTCGACCACGAGCCCGCCATTCAGGCGATTCCGTCGAAGAATCTCCAGCAAACCAGGCGCTGCCCGCTGCGCATAATCGGTGAACCCGTCGTCGTGAATGAAGGCGAGATCTTCGAGATATCCTGGCATCTCCCCATTATGCACAGCAGTTCCTCGGCCGTTAGCAAATGCGTGGGAGCTGCTCGACGAACGGCAAGTCAAGAATTCTCGATCCGCCGATTTCGGTCTTTAGAATCGCCATGCCTGGGTGATCGGCAACCACTCGGCCGATCACGCGGGCATCGCGGCCTCGCGCCACAGCACGCATCGCGTTCAGTACGGCGTCTGCGGAGTTGGCCGCTACCATCGCCACCAGCTTGCCCTCATTGGCCACAAACAGCGGATCCATACCGAGCGTCTCGCAAGCGGCCTTCACGTCTTCGCGCAATGGAACGGCATTCGCGTCGATCTCAACTCCGACCGACGACGACATAGCGATCTCGCACAACGACGTCCCAAGGCCGCCGCGCGTGGGATCGCGCAAGGTATGAACTTCGCCCGCCGATGTCATTGCTTCGACCAGCGCATTCAGCGGAGCGGTGTCGGAAACAATGCTGCCCTCAAACTCGAGGCCCTCGCGCCTCGACCAGACCGCCATGCCATGATCGCCGACAGTGCCACTGACGATGATCACATCGCCGGGTTTGGAATTGGATGCGGAAATGGCTACGCCTTCCGGCACCAAGCCGATTCCGGCGGTCGTGATGAAAAGCTTGTCGGCGGAACCGCGATTGACCACTTTGGTGTCGCCGGTGACGATTGCCACGCGCGCCTCGGCCGCCGAGGCCGCCATCGATTGCGTAATCCGCGCCAGATCCTCGAGCGGCAGCCCTTCTTCCATGATGAAGGCCGCGGAAAGGAACAACGGTCTAGCGCCTGCCATCGCCAAGTCGTTCACCGTTCCATTCACGGCCAGATGCCCGATGTCCCCGCCGGGAAAGAAAAGCGGCGTGACGACGAAGGCGTCCGTTGTGAAAGCGACGCGAGCGGTGCCCACGCCGAGCACCGCTTGATCGTCCAGCTTGCGCAGCACGGGATTGTCGAACGTCGGCACGAAAAAATCACGAACCAGTTGCGCGGTCAGCCGGCCGCCGCTCCCGTGACCTAGCACGATGGTTTTGTGTTGTGCGATCGGAACGGGGCAGGAGAGAGCGAACGCGGCATCCATCAGATGATGTCCTCCTCGCCGAGCAGCACGTGGACCATGTCCCACAGGATATGAAGCAGCGTCGTATGAACTTCCTGGATGCGATGAATGCTGAAACTCGGCACCGTGAGGCAGTATTCGGCGATGTCCTTGGTGCGCCCGCCATCTTTACCTGCGAAGCCGATGCTCAACATGCCATGTTCGCGCGCGTAGTGGAGCGCGACATTCACATTGGTGGACATCCCGCTGGTAGAAATGCCAAGGGCGACATCGCCGGGCTGTCCGAACAGTCGCAACTGTTCGGCGAAGGTCTGAGAAAAATCGCTGTCGTTGCTGATCGCCGTGAGCAGCACCGGATCGTTAGTGAGCGCGAACGCTGGGAAGGCGCGCCGTTTCTCGATAATCGGGTGAACGAACTCGACCGCCACGTGCATAGCGTCGCAGGAGCTGCCCCCGTTTCCCATTACGAAAAGCTTGCGGCCTGCGCCCAACGCTCGCGCGAGCCTGGTGCAGACTTCTTCGAGCACGCCGGCGTTCGCCTCGAAGAATCGCTCCTTCATTTCGGCGCTTTCGTGGCACTTGCGCAGTACGGCTTCCTTGAATCGTGGCGAGGTGATGGGCGCGATCGCGGGCGCTTCCATAGACAGTTACGCCTTCGCCTCCGCCGATTGCGGCGCTGTCTCAACTGCTATCAAATGTCGGCCGTAGTTGTAATAGGCCGCGCACGCACCTTCGGCCGAAACCATCGTCGCGCCGAGCGGAGTCTGGGGAGTGCATTCGCCCCCGAACGCAGGACAGTCGGGTGGCTTCTTCAGACCTTTCAGAACCTGACCGCTGATGCACACCGCCGGTTCGCGCGCCTGGATGTTCGCCACTTCGAAGATGCGCTCGGCATCGTAGTCGCGAAATTCATAGTTGAGTTTATAGCCGCTCTTGGGGATGATGCCGATCCCGCGCCAGCTTCGGTCGGCGATCGCAAATACTCGCAGAATCATTTTTTGCGCCGCTTCGTTGCCGCGCTGATCGACGGCTCGCACGTACTGATTTTCGACCTCGGCGCGCCCTTGTTCGAGTTGGCGTACGGCCTTGAGAGTGCCTTCCAGCAGATCGAGCGGCTCGAACCCGGTGATCACGATCGGCACGCGGTAACGCGAGGCGATCGGCTCGTACTCGCGATAGCCCATCACTGCGCACACGTGGCCCGGCCCCAGAAATGCCTGGACGCGATTGTAAGGCGATTGCAGGATTCCGGTGATCGACGGCGGGACGATGACATGCGAGACTAGTACCGAGAAATTGCGGATATTCTGCGCCCGCGCTTGCCACACTGCCATGGCGTTCGCCGGCGCGGTGGTTTCGAAGCCGATGGCGAAGAAGACCACGTTCTTGT
>DASQJA010000265.1:0-2460 GCA_035631275.1 Bryobacteraceae bacterium | reverse complement strand
GTATCTACGGAAGATTGGAAAAGGACTTGCTCCACTGATGGCTACTAAAGCGAGTGGCAGGACCTTGGACATGAAGGAAAGTGTGCGTGTCAGCCTTGGAGCGGTTGTACTGGCGCTCGCTACACTTGCGGCCGTTATCTTTGCCTGGTTGAATTTCCTGCAGCGTTCCCGCTACGACCTGGTCGACGATGGTGTGGCGTGGTCCGATGGCGCCGCGGGCATCGAAGCCTGGAAAGTCGCGTCGAATTCGCCGGCCTCCGCGGCAGGAATCCACCCGGGAGATCTCCTCTTGGCGATCAATGAGGTCTCCGTGCCCAGCGCGGCTCACGTGGCCCGCCGTTTGTATCGCGCCGGACTGTGGACGCAACTGCGCTACAAATTGTCCCGCAATGGCGAAGAGTTCGAAACCCGCCTGATTACCACGCCGCCGCACAAGCCCATCACCGTCGAAAATTACCTGCGTGTCGTCGGGCTGTTGTACTTATTCATCGGGCTATTCATCTTTATACGCCGGTGGAACGCGCCGCGCGCCGTGCACTTCTACGTGTTTTGCCTGGTGTCGTTCATTCTCTACTCGTTCCAGTACAGTGGAAAGCTCGATGCCTTTGACACCGAAGTGTACTGGTCCAGCGTGGTGGCGCGGCTGTTGGCGCCGACGCTGCTGCTGCACTTTGCGCTGGTTTTTCCGGCGCGCTCGAGCGGGAGCCGCAGTGCCTTGCTACGAATCGGCGCCGTGTATGCAGCGCCGATCGTCTTGCTCACGATTCACATTCTCACCTTGATGAACTCCATGGGATTTGTTCCCACCACCCGTTCGCGGGTGACCCTCGATCAGCTCGAACTGGCCTTTCTCGGGTTGTACTTCCTGGCTGCGGGGTTGGTCTTCTATTGGAACTACCGCCACACGCGCTCGGGAGTGCTCCGCCAGCAATTGAAATGGCTCACCGGAGGGACGCTCGCGGGCAGTCTGCCGTTTACGGTTTTCTTCATTCTGCCGTTCATCTTTGACGCGGCCAGCCAGCCGTGGATGCAGTTTTCCGCGCTGAGCCTGGTGCTCATTCCGTTGTGCTTCGGTTACGCCATCATCCGCTACCGGTTGATGGACGTCGACATTATTTTCAAGCGCGGCCTGGCGTACACGGCGGCGACCGCGGCGGTGGCATCGATTTACTTCGCGCTGGTGGCGCTGATCGCCGAAATCTTCCACGCACAGGCGCCCGGGCCGGTCGCCGGCATGATCGCCATCGTAATCGCCGCGTTTCTGTTCCAGCCGTTTCGCGAGGGAATTCAAGCGCGACTCGACCGCTTCTTCTACCGCGACCGTCTGAACTATCGGCGAACGCTCATTGAATTCGGCCGAACCCTCACCAACGAAGTGCGACTCGAACCGATGCTGGGCTCGGTCATGGACCGCGTTTCCCAGACGCTGCTGGTCGATCGCCTGGCCATTTTTGTCGAAGACCACGATCGTCCCGGCGAAATGCGACTGGCGCGTTCGATGGGCGTGCGCCTGACCGGTTCGCTGGACCTCAGCTTTATTGCGCCGACGCGGCCGGAGTTCGTGAACGGCCCCATCTTCTTCGAGTCCGCACGCGGCGCGCGCGTGACCAGCGAATCCCTCCGCCGGACCCTCGAGCAACTCGATCTGAACTACTTCATTCCCTGCCGTATCCGCGAGCACACCGTAGCCGTCCTCGGGCTCGGCAAGACCGTAGACGGCGATTATCTTTCGAGCGATGACGTCGAACTGGTGCAAACCATCGCGGGCTACGTGGCCATCGCTCTCGATAACTCGCAACTGTACAGCTCGCTCGAACAAAAGGCTGCGGAAGTCGCGCGGCTTAAGGATTTCAGCGAAAACATCGTGGAATCGCTCAACGTCGGCGTGATGGCCGTGGATCTGAATGGTACCGTCGATGCCTGGAACACCCGCATGGAGCAGCTAATCAGTGTCACGCGCAGCGAAGCGGTCGGGCGATTGTTCCGCGATTTGCTTCCCGAGGATCTGGTCCGCGAGATCGAAGCCCGCGGCGACGAGGAGCAGGTCACCGGGATTTACAAGCAAAGGTTGGAGTATCGGGGCCGGCAGGTCACCCTGAATGTGTCGATCACTCCGCTGGTGGGCAAGTCCGGCGAAAAAATCGGGCGACTGCTGCTGTTTGATGATGTGACGCAGCGCGAACGCATGGAAGAGCAGATGTCCCAGACCGAAAAACTGACCTCGCTCGGTATTCTGGCGGCCGGCGTGGCGCACGAAGTCAACACGCCCCTCGCGGTCATTTCGAACTACATCCAGATGCTTGCGAAGCAGATGCCGGACGGCGACCCGCGACAAACGATTATTGAGAAGATCGTGAAGCAGACCTTCCGGGCGAGCGAGATCGTGAACAATCTGCTGAACTTTTCGCGCACCGGTCCGAGCGAGCTGGCGGACGTGGACGTGAACCGGGTCGTCGAGGA
>DASQJA010000264.1:0-5456 GCA_035631275.1 Bryobacteraceae bacterium | reverse complement strand
GAGGCGGTGTCGCGGCCGGGCGAGAACCAATAACACTCAGGATAGTAGTGGCGCAGTTCATCGGCTGAGGGCCAGGGATGAAGGCGGACCAGCCGGCAGTTCTCGCACTCGACCACGCGAAAATTCTTTCTGGTGGTACGGTAGAGGCGGTCGGTTGCATCGAACAGCAAGCGCATCCCGGCATCGCCGCATGCGGGACAAGTAGCGCTCATAGTCCCTGCTCGCTGAGCTGCTTCAGTGGAATGCGGTACTTCATGATCAGCCTTTTCACTTCACGCGGGGAGAGCTTGCGGTAGCGATCCACGTCGCGACGCTTGCCGATCATGCGAGGGAGAAGAACGAGTGCGCGGAGGTCGCCTTTGAGCAGCGCGAGCGCGGCTTTTAGTTTTTGGGCGAAACCTGGATAATATGCCAGCTCCCCATGGCCGCGGAAGGCCGCCCACAAGCCCGCCGACAAACGCATCGCGTAGTAGATGGGATTCAGGCACAGCAGGCTCCAGGGGAAGAGCTTGGCGGCGAGCAAAACGCGATTGCGTTCGATGAGCTCGAGGCGCTGCGGCGACCGGACGCCCAGCGTCGAGCCGCGATGGTGGCGGACCACTGCGGCGGGAACGTACACGCACTGCCATCCGGCGATACGGCCGCGCAGACCCAACTCTGCGTCGTCGCCGTACGCGAAAAAATCTTCATCGAATCCGCCGATCTGGTCCAGCATCGCACGGCGGTACATTGCGGCGCATCCGTCGGGCCACAGTACTTCTTCCAGTTGGTCGTACTGGCCAGTGTCGAACTCGCCGGTGCCGCGCCCGCGATTCTGACCGTCGGGATAGATCAAGTGCGCGGCCTTGTCGATGCGGCCGGGATCTTCGTGAACTAAGATTTTCGAAGCCGCCATACCGGCATCGGGACGGGCTTCGAGTGCGCTAAGTAGAACAGCTAACCAACCGGGATCGGCTTCCGCGTCGTTGTTCAGCAAAGTGACGAATTCGCTCTTGGCGTGGGCAAAACCTTGGTTGTTAGCGGCACAAAAGCCGAGGTTGGTTGGATTACGAATCAGGTGCAAGGTAAATGCCGGGTTCGACGAGAACTCGCGCTCGATCATCTCGACGGAACCATCAACGGAGCCATTGTCAACCACAATAACTTCAAACGGTTGGTTCAACTGCTGGAAGCTAAGTGACTGCAAGCAGGATCGCAACAGATCCCGGCGATTCCAAGTAACCACGACTACAGAGACCGTGCCGGTCCGTTGCGCCTTCACCGATTGTTGTATTATAACCGTAAGCCAACAGGCAACTTATGATGTTTTCGGTAGGTCAACGGCTGCGCGCCGCGCGGCTGGACCAAGGTCTGGATTTGGAAGTACTCGCTGCACGCACCAAAATCAGTGAAAAATTTCTCAAAGCAATCGAGGCCGATGACCGGAAAAGCTTCCCCAGCGGCTTCTTTTATAAAAGTTTCGTCGATCAGTACGCGCGAGCCTTGTCTGTGGACACACGTGAAATCGACGAATCCATTAACGAGCTTCTGAGAGCCGAGGCGCCGCTGCCGTTGCCGGGGCAAGATGGCTTGCTGATCCGAAGACCGTCGCTGCTGGTGGCGAAATCGCGCGGATCGCGCAACCGCATGTACGTTTCGCTCGCGATGCTTGTCCTGGTCCTGGTGGGTTGTTCGGGGTTCTACGCGTGGTGGCACAAACAGGACGTCAAAGCGGAACTACCGGCAGCGCCAAAGACCGATCCGGTGGAGAAAAACGCGGTGCAGCGCGATAGGCGCCAGAGCAGCGAGAATGACTTGAAGCCCGCTGCGGTTCCGGTGGCGCTCCCCTCGACAGATTCGAAGGCGGCTGCGCGCGAGATCGACGCTTCCGAGCAAGATGCTCAGCCTGCGTCAAAGTTGCTCTTGGAGTTGATTGCGCGCCAGGAAACATGGCTGTCGATTTCCTCCGATGGGCTGATGGTCTTCAAAGGGACGCTGGGCGCCAACGAGAGCAAGACAGTGGAAGGGAAAGAGTTCGCCAAGCTGCGTGTGAACAATGCCGCCGCCATCGACGTGAAACTGAATGGCAGGGCGATTGGACCTCTAGGAGCACCGGGGCAGTTTCGGATCGTCGTGTTTACGCGCGACAAGTTTCACGTGTTGGACTCGTCGAAAGAAAGCGATTAGTCCCGCACGGCTAGCTCGCGCCGAGAATCCTTTACTGAAGTTGGCCTAAGTTCTCCGGATGCGGCCGCGCATGGGCTCGTGCCATGCGTTTTTGCTGGCGCTCGATGCGAAGCAGTTCTTTGCGCCGCCGGAACTTGATGGAGGCGTCCACCTTTCGCCAGAACTTGCGGAAGTACTCGATGGCGGAGGCGATGCCGAAGACGACGACGCCCCACATCCAGACCATCGCGAACCGGCTGAGAGCTTCCCAGCGGATGCTGATCAAGATCATCGATATGGCGATCACTTGCGTGATCATTTTGGTTTTTCCAAGATCGCTGGCTTCGATGGTGTAGCCCTCGGCGGCGGCGATGCTGCGGAGGCCGGAAACGGCGAACTCGCGTCCTACAATCAAGACGACCATCCAAGCCGGCACCCGGTGAATCTGGACTAGCGAGACGAGGGCGGCGGAGATGAGCAGTTTGTCGGCGATAGGATCGAGCAAAGTACCGACGGTAGTGATTTGGCCCCAGCGGCGGGCCAGGTAGCCATCCAGCAGATCGGTTGCGGCGGCGACGAGAAAAATCGCGAGCGCGAGGAACTCGTTGGCGACGAAGACACCATGCCAGTCGATGCGGAGGTCCTGTTCGACGAGGACCGCGACCAGGAAGGGCACGAAGAAGATCCGGAGGATCGTCAGCGTGGTCGGCAGGTTCATGGCGCGCGTGCTTTTCAAGGAAAATTCCGCCCTATCGCCAGAATATCCTAATATTCTATTCGACAGCGTAGCCGGCCAGCCATTGCTTCAGGGACGCGGGAACCTCAGCTTCCACTACCCAGATGTCACCCGCATAGTGGCTCTCGAGAACCTTGGACCGTTCGTGGATCAGGTGAATGAGCGATCCGTCGCCGGCAGGAATGTGGAAGCGTCCGCGAGAGACGGGATCGAGCGGCAGATCCTCGTCGATGGCAGCAAGCAGCTCTTCGACGCCACGGCCTGAGCGCGCGGAAACAGGGACCGCGCGGATCGCGGGCGGTTGATGCACTTCGCCCAACATGCGCTGCGCCAGGGTTTCGGAGCTTTCCGTGGAATCTGGGATAAGATCCATTTTGTTGAGGGCGAGAATTTGGCGGGTCTCGGCCGCGCCTATCTCGGCCAGGACTTTGAGAACATGCGCGGTCTGGTGCGCGGCATAAGGCGACGAGACATCCACGACATGAAGGATCAGGGCGGCTTCGGTCACTTCTTCGAGCGTGGCGCGGAAGGCTTTGACCAGCGTCGTGGGTAGATTGCGGATGAATCCGACTGTGTCGCTGAACAGGACCTTGCGTCGCGATGGAAGGACGACATGGCGGACGGTGGGGTCGAGTGTCGCAAACATGCGCGCGTCGGCGCCGACGTGAGCGCCAGTAAGGCGGTTGAACAGCGTGGATTTTCCCGCGTTGGTATATCCGGCCAAGGCGATGGTGGCAAGCGGCACGGATTGCCGCTGGCGCCGCTGAGTGCTGCGGCCGCTGCGGACGTGCTCGAGATCGTCGCTGAGCTTCTTGATGCGGGCGTAGATGCGGCGCCGGTCGGTTTCGAGCTGCGTTTCACCAGGGCCGCGGGTGCCAATGCCGCCGCCTAAGCGCGACATCTCGACGCCGTGTCCCGCCAGGCGGGGAAGCAGGTAGTTCAACTGCGCGAGTTCGACTTGGAGTTGGCCTTCGCGCGTGCGGGCGCGGCGCGCGAAGATATCGAGGATCAGTTGCGTGCGATCGAGAACTTTGCAGTGGAGCGTCCGTTCGATGTTGCGCTGCTGGGTGGGCGAGAGCTCGGAATCAAAAAGAACGAGGTCGGCGGAGTGGAACGCGACGAGCGCACGCAGTTCTTCGAGCTTGCCGGAGCCGATGAGGGTCGCGGCATCGGGGGCTGGGCGGGATTGAATCAGGCTTTCTTCCACCCGCGCGCCGGCGCTCTCGGCGAGAACTTTCAACTCCTCTATCGATTCAGTGGCGTTGTTGCGGATTTGATCGGCGCCTGGACGCGGGCGAGTCTTCAAATCCAGGCTGACCAGTATGGCTTGCTCTCGTCCGTCAACTGCCAAATTGGGGCGTTATTCCTCGTGCGTATCGACGGGTGCGACAGGTCCGGGAGTACTGGCTGCCCCCGAAGGATGCGCCCCAGCGGAGGCGTGAAAAGGCTTCGAAACCACGACAGTTGAGATCGCGTGTTTGAAGATCAGCTGTTCTTGGTTGTTGGTCTCGAGCACGACCGAATATTTATCGAAACTCTTGATCCGGCCCGAGAGTTTCACACCGCTCATGAGATAGATTGTCAGGAAGGTTTTGTCCTTGCGCGCATTGTTTAGAAAAGCTTCCTGGATGTTTTGCGCCAGCTTTTCCATGGGCGTCCTCTGGCCGGGTTTGGGCTCGTTATTTTGAATATCGTCCCTCGCATCCCGAACTTCCGGGTCGTTACTGTTCATCATAGCGCAAGTGGGCGAGTTTTATTCGACGCGGAAACTCCGCAAAGTGGCTTCGGCAGGCGGTTTAGTAAGGCCGCCTACTGCATCCAGA
Organism: Bryobacteraceae bacterium; assembly: GCA_035631275.1. Taxonomy (GTDB): domain Bacteria; phylum Acidobacteriota; class Terriglobia; order Bryobacterales; family Bryobacteraceae; genus Palsa-89. The sequence goes on along the minus strand of DASQJA010000264.1, from coordinate 752 downwards.
AGACGGTGCCGTCGTAAAAAACCCAATAGAATTTCCCTCCTGTGATGGCGCCGCTGGCCGGAGCAGTTGCACCGTCTTTTGCGTGATCGATTTGACGCCCAGACCGTCGATATTGATGGAGCATGGGAGCGTCCAGGTATTAGTAGAAGTGCAGGCGTACCAATTCGCGCCCGCCGTGGCAGCGCTATTGAAAAATGCTTGGCCCACGACGCAAGTAGCGGGCAGCCGTGGCGCCCATAATAAATGGCTTCGTGGAACAGCGCCGCTGAAGTCCACGTCCTTGGTCTGAGTCCTCAGATCCAATTGTGTTGGCGCCGCCGCGCAGACGAGAAACGTCGCTGAAAGTAAAGCGCATCGGATTCGCATAGTTTGATAGCTCAGACATAGCAGAGGTGTTCGAAACCCGATAGACGTTGTTTGGCAAATCGATGCAAATAATGTGAATCAATCGGGGGCGGCGAGGTGACCGTTTGGTTCGCGGCACTAATAAACGCTGCGGGTGCGTGCGACGGTTTTTGTCGCCAGAGAGAAGCGAGGATTCTCGTCGAGCTTCGAGTCCACGCGCTGTGCGAGGTACTCACCGACCGCGGGTCCGTGCTTGAAACCATGGCCTGAGCCGCCGCCAACCAGCCAGACGTCGTCGAAATCGGCGTGCCGGTCAATCAGAAAGTCCCCATTCGAGGTGTTCTCGTATTGGCACACGCGCGATTCCACGAGAGGCGCTTCGGCGAGCGCGGGTAGGCGCTCGCGGA
>DASQJA010000263.1:0-2632 GCA_035631275.1 Bryobacteraceae bacterium | reverse complement strand
CTTCGGGAGCAGGCCGATTGGTGCGGATCGTGCCGGCGTGAAGAAGAGCTACGGAGAACGTTACGCCCTGCTGCTTCATTAGGCGGAGCGCTTGCGTAGCACGTCCGATCGTGGCTGGCTCGACGCCAGCCGTGCCGCGCGAGGAGAGTTCACGCGAAGCTCGGGCGGCGGACCAAAAGCCGACGCGGACAGGTCCCGGACCGCTCCAAACGTAAATTTCGGGAGGGCTGCTGAGCTTGTGCCCCGCTCCGAGCGGAGCGAAGCCACGGGATGAAAGCACTTGTCGCGTGCGATCGACACCCACCGGACCGAAATCGCACGCATGGTTGTTCGCAACGGCAACGGCACGGCACTTGATCACTTCGAGGTAGCCGAGCACGTCCGGCTGAGCAGAGACTATTTGACCAATCCCATTCAAGGGGCGTGGAGCGATTCCTTCGACATCGAGCGCGCACTCCAGATTGAGGAACGTGGTGTCTACGTCATCGAAATGCGGCGAAACGGACTTCGCCAACTCACGCCAACAGTCGCCGTTAGCGGTTGGAAGTTTGCCAGCCGGCAGAAAATCTCCGGCTATAGCGATACGCGCAGCGACGGCCGGGTGGTGCGGCGCGCGCCACAGGGTGAGCGGAAGGCAAGGGTTTGTAGTTCGTTGTGTGGTCACGAAAGTAAACCCGATGTTAGCCACTGGAACAACCGTCGGCGAATAGGATGAGTCCATACGGGAAAGGCGACCAGCAGGGCCAGCGCGACGACCGTAGAAGCCAAGGCCGCCACTGAAATTCCTGCGGACGCGGACGACCAATAAAGAACGGCCAGTGCGACGATGGCTCCGGCGACGCTCAGGCCTAGAATCATGCGGCTTTCCTGAGGAAGTAAAGTACTGAATGGTTCGTTCGATTGCAGATGGTATGCAATCAAAACAGTGAGATAGCCGACGACCAATGATGAAGAGGCGACCGCGACGATTGCTGTGCCGCCGAGCCATTTACCCGCAAAAAAGCCGAGAAACGCATTGAGAATTGCGGTGACTGTGCATCCGATTGTCACCCAACGCAAAGCACCGGTGCCGAGGTCGACCACGTAAGCTGGATTGCAAAGCACGTTGACGAACCATGCAGCGGCAAGGAGCAACACGAACCGAACGAAGAGGGGTTGGTAAGAGCCGATCCAAACGGTAGATACCAGCGGCGCGGCCACAACGAGAATCGCAAACGCGGGCACAGCGAGAAAAAACACCAGACGATAGCTCTCGCGATAGATGCCCGGAATGGCAGTGCGATCGCGCTCGTGAAGATTCGACACTGTAGGTATGAGGACCTGATTAGACTGCACAATCAGCTCGCGTAGCGTTACGACGAGACGCGCGGCCATATCGTAAAAACCGGTATAGGCGAGTCCTGCAAATCTAGCGAGGAGAGCTTTTGTGACGGGCTCGCGAAGCGATTGGCAGATCGTGACCCATTGGAACTGCACTCCGTAAGCAACTATTTCTTTGAAGCGCGCGGCGCTCCAACGGTGCGGAATGACCGGCAGGCCGGGGATCTGGCGCCGCAGGAGATGCCAGGCAGCGAACAATCCAAATGCGGCTTGTGCGGCTTGCGCGGCCGCCAAGCCTACCAGACCGTAGCGCGGAACGAACACAACAGCGAGGCCGAGATAGGAAAGGGAGCCTGCGAATTCGATGTAGTTGCAGAGCGTGATCAGCTCGTGACCGGCGAGGCCGGCTTGAGCGATGGTTCCGAGTACATTGAACCAGAGCGAGATGAGGGCAAACGGAAGAATGGCGAGTCCCTCTGCCAGACGCGAGCCGGGCAGCAGAAACGACAGAGCCCAGCGCGCCGCGGGGAAAAGCGCCGCGGAAATCGCACCCAGAAAGACAGCGGCTGTGAGTATCGCCGTCTGGACGAGCAAGGAGACATCGACGGCATTACCGCGAGCGACGTACTTGGCTACGAATTTCACGATGCTCATCGAAAGACCCTGATTTGCAAGGGTGACGAGCGAAGTGGTGGCAAGCAGCAGCGACCAGACTCCGAGCCTTTCGATACCGACTGTGTGGATCAAGAAGCGATAAGGGAAAAAGAGAACGGCGGCGTTGCCGAGCAACTGCATGACCGTGCTAAGAGCATTGAGAAGGACGCGACGGCGATTCATGTGGGCGTGCTCCCAGAACGCAGCGGGCTCGGAGAGGATGATGAGCGGCCGCGTTCAGGCCGCCAGCGGGCGAACGTGCAGCCGAAGAAACAACTGAACGTACCGATGAGCGCGGCGGCATTGACTATGCAGAAGGATGCAGGAATCGAGACGAGGCGCGCCTTTTCGGAGCTGCGAACAAATACCCCCACACCTGCCAACGCGTAGAAAGCACATTGCAATGCGAGAAGAACCCGGAAGAAGACGCTGTGCAGCAAAAATGAGTTTGCGGCAAGGAGCACGAGCAAAAAATACGGAATGAACCAGCGCAGCAGTTTGTGCGACCAAAGAGCAATGGCCAAAGCTCCGTGACGAAATGGATTGAGCAAGTCGCGGTGTGCGATCAAGGCCAGAAAATCCTTCGCAATAATGCGGACCTTCATACGGAACATCGATTGCGGCTGGTTTTGCGAAAGGCGCGTGATGGCGACCGCGC
>DASQJA010000262.1:0-3179 GCA_035631275.1 Bryobacteraceae bacterium | reverse complement strand
AGGCGTTGATGAGCCGCCGGCAGAAAGTGGCCCAGGCGCGTGGCCAGAAGCAACGGGACGAACTTGTACATGAACAAAAACGTCAGCAGCGAGAAGCCGAGATTCAATGCCAGCATCCATCCGGGCAGCTCTTCCATCGGCTTTTCCGAAGTTTTGGTCAGATCCGCGACGGCCGCATTCATAGAAAACTTCAGGGCTTTCACACCCAGCGTCATTGCGTGTCCGAGCGTGCCCAAACCGCGCAGAATCGGCAGTTTGAAGATGGGAAACTTCTCTGACAATTTTGGGAGAGGCTGCTCTTCGGTGACGATCTCGCCGTTCGCCTTGCGCACAGCGACGCAGTAGCTGTGAGGGGCACGCATCATGACGCCCTCCATCACTGCCTGGCCGCCGACCAGCGTCTCTTCGCCGCCTTCCAGAATAGGCAGCATTTGAATATGCGCACTCAGGCGCAGAAAACTTCGGATCGACAAGGGGACTCCATTTCGATTATAGCTCGAAGCTGAAGCGAAACTACCCAGTAGAAACTACACGCTCAAACACCGCAGAATCGCATCCGCCGACGCGTCAATGTCGGCATCGGTGGTGGACCAGTTTGAAACCGAGATCCGCATGGCTGTCATGCCACGCCACGCAGTTTGGCCTAGCCAGCAGACGCCATCGGCCTGTACCCTTCGGATGATCTCCGCGGTGCGGGAATCGGCGTCGACCCCGTCTCTCGCGCCAAATCGCACTAAAACTTGATTAAGAATGACGTTGTTGAGTACCTGCACCTCCCGTGCACGAGAAAGCTGCTCCGCCATTCGGCGGGCCAGAGCGCAGCAGCGGTCTACAAGCTGAGCAATTCCGTTGCGACCCAGGCTCCGCAGAGCCGCGTAGACGGCGAATCCGCGCACCCTCCTCGACGCCTCCGGGACCCAATTATAGTTATCTCGGGCAGAATCCGGACGCTGACCGTAGTAGGCCGCGTTCAGTGTCATCGCAATCCGATGCGCTTCGGAATCGCGGACAAAGACGAGACCGGAATCGTAGGGTACGTTCAGCCATTTGTGGCAATCGGAGGCGATCGAGTCGGCTCGCTCAATGCCGTCCGTGAGCGCTCGATATTTCGGCGATGCGGCCGCCCATAGCCCGAAGGCGCCGTCCACGTGCAGCCATCCCGATGAGCGGTGGACGCACTCGGCTATCTCGGCAATTGGATCGAACCCGCCGGTATTGACATTACCGGCTTGGGCGCACACGATCGCCGGGCCCGGTATGCTGGCAAGGCGCGATCGAAGCTCCGCAGCGATCATGCGTCCTTGTGCATCCGTGGGCACGCGAACTACCCGATCCCGTCCGAGGCCGAGCATCTGAAGCGCGGCGAATATCGTCACGTGCGATTCTTCGCTTGCGATCACAGTCAGCAGAGGCGCTCCGAACAAACCCTGGCTCTCGACGTCCCAGCCCAACCTCCGCAGAAGCGCATGCCGCGCCGCCGCGAGCGCCGTGAAACTGGACATCGTGCAACCCGTAGTGAAGCCTACGCCAGTGCTTGCCGGGAGGCCGAAAAGCTCCACTAGCCACCGTGCGGCGACTTCTTCTGCTGCCGCTGCAGCGGGCGAGCTGGCGAAGTTGAAGCCGTTCTGATCCCAGGCCGAAGTCAGCCAGTCAGCCGCCAAAGCCGCAGGAACAGATCCACCGGTGACGAAGCCAAAGTAGCGCGGGCCGGCGCAGGCAATCAAACCGTCATTCAGTGACTCAGCCATCCGATCGGTTACGCAGAGCGGATCTTCTCCGTCCGCCGGCATCGGTCCTCCAATTCTTTCCACTAGAGAGGCAAAGTCCACGCGCTTCGCGACGGCACGTGAATCCAGGCCATCCAGAAATTCAATCGCCAGGTCGTGAGTCCTTCGAAGCAGCGCCCGGCACTGGTCTGAGAGCATGCAACGAAATTAGCGCACCAGTTCTGGTGGACGATAGCATCAGATTAAAGACAGCATCACCAGCACAGCGGTCCCCTCGCTGTCTCATGATTCCTCGATGCTACGACGCGCGCGATGGGACGAAGCGAAGCGCCGATTCGTTTATGCAGTAGCGTAAGCCGGTCGGTTCTGGCCCGTCGTTAAAGACGTGACCCAAGTGAGCGTCGCAGCGGCGGCACAGTACTTCGGTTCGCTCCATAAGCAGGCTCACGTCCGTGCGAGTGCGGACATTCTCCTGCGCGGCGGGCGCCCAGAAACTCGGCCAACCGGTTCCTGAATCGAACTTCTCTTGAGACCGAAACAGCGCAGTGCCGCAGCAAATGCAGCGGAACAGTCCGGCGCTGTGCAATTGGTAGAAAGTTCCGGTGAAGGGTGTGTCGGTGGCCTGCTCGCGAGTGACGTAGTATTGCTCCGGCGTGAGCTGCCTGCGCCAGTCCGCTCTTGATCTGACCAATTTGCGGACAGGAACCGGCGCCAGCTTACGTCCCGTCTCATCGAATTCGACAATAGCGACCTCCGCCGTAGCGAATTCCTGCGTGGCGATTGAGTCGGCGCTGGCTTCTGAGTCCGAACCTCTGCGTGAGGAGACTGCTACAAGACCGGCGAAGGCGAATGGCGTAATCAGCAGGGCGCGCCGCCTTGAGATCGCATCTGTCCACTTCCTGGGCACTGCATCAATTATCCCGCACCTCTCACCTCGCGGACCGGCGATCTCTCGACATCATGAATACGCGGCAACGTGCCGATGTAATCAGGGAAGCGGATATCGGGAGAGTCGGTTTCGGCCGATGGCGCAGCCTCGAAGCGCGATAAGAAGGCATCGGCTCCTGTGGTCTCATGAAAAATATGGACGCGGAACGCGGTCGGCTGATTGAAGCTACTCGCAGAACTAAGCACTGGAAGCGCTGGGGCCCCTACTTGACGGAACGCGCGTGGGGCAATCCGCGGGAAGACTACAGCCCTTACGGAACAGCCTGGGAATATTTTCCTCACGATCACGCGCGCTCCCGCACCTATCGCTGGACCGAGGATGGAATCGCGGGCATCTCGGACAATCACCAGCGCCTGTGTTTCGCGTTCGCGTTTTGGAACGGGCGTGATCCGATTTTGAAAGAGCGGCTGTTCGGTTTATCCGGCAACGAAGGCAACCACGGTGAGGACGTCAAGGAATACTATTACTATCTCGAGAGCCTGCCTTCGCATGCGTATATGAAG
>DASQJA010000261.1:0-2681 GCA_035631275.1 Bryobacteraceae bacterium | reverse complement strand
CCGAGCGATGTTTTGGCCTGAATCAGATGCTGGTGCTTGAGATACTCCAGAAAATCTTCAATCAGGCTGAACTTTAAGCCCATCGCTTCCGACAAATCGCGCCCCAACATTTCGCCGCGCGTGTAAAGCAGCTTGAGCATCAGGTGCTCGAGTATGGAGGCGGGAATACCGGACTCGTCGACCGTCTCGGGAATGGGCGGAACGATCGCTTGCTCCTCGGTCGAAGCGGGCGCTCTCGAATCGGGCGACGGGTTCTCGGGTTCCTTGTGCTCAATAGACTTGAGGAGATCGACAAATGGCGAAGCAGACATACTGAAATTTGAGTGTGCGGGATACCAGCGGTATTTTTCAATTAGTACGTTCGCTTGCGCTGCGCTAAGTTGAAGCCTCATAACTCGGGCGGGCATTCTCCTCATTGCCAAGTACGGGCGGCGAAGAAGTTCTAAGACTCAGGCGACTACTTAAACCGCCGGATCAGACGTGATGCGCGATCGTCGAGCGCTCCACTCGGCCCCCGCGAGCACCAGCAGCGCAGAGAGGAAGCCCCACAGAATGATCGTGATCGAATAGACGAACGGGCCGTACTCCAACGTGAGCTTGGCCCGCAGGTATGGCCAGGTAATAAGGTTTACGTATTTCAGCGCCTCGAGTAGGAGCCCGACGATGATGGAAGGCAGCACGAGCTTCGCCGCGGAAACTTTGCAGTTCGGCAGCAGCCAATAGATCAGAAACAGCAGCAGCATGGATGAAGGAAGAGCGGCGAGTTTGTAGACTACAAGACCGGCGGCGCGGACGGGGTGCGTTGGAGTTCTCAGAAAATCGCTATCGAGCGCGGTGAGCGTGATCGACAAGAGAATGAGCCCGCCGCAGGCAAACATCAGGCCCAAACTGAGTAACTGATTCTTCAAATAGCTGCGATTCCTCGCGCAACGCCAGGCGCGGTTGAACGCCACTTCGAGCGGCTCGAAAATTCCGCTGGCGGTAAAAAATAAGAGAATCAGCGACACTATCTGCACGGGCCCCCGCGATTCCACCGTAGCCTCGAGATTCCGGCGCAGGAACTGACCGAATACGTCGGGAAAATAATCGCCGAGGGCGAAATTGATCGCGTTCACCGACGCTCTCCACTTGAAGACGTAGCGGCAGAGCGAGAGCATCAGCGTCATGAAAGGGAAAAACGAAAGCAGGATGCCGGCTGAAATCGAAAACGCGAAGACGTGCACTTCGGTCTGCATCAAGTATCGCAGCGTGGGCCGCGCTGAACGCGCTAGGCGAGAGGCAAGACTTGGGGAATCCAGCATCGCGCTAGCGCGGTTCCGCCGCTAGCACCCGGCGACCGTTGATCCGCCATCGCCCCGAAAGCACCAGCCGGATCGCTTCGCTGTAGATACGGTGTTCTTCTTTCAAGATGCGAGCCGATAACGTGTCCACTGTGTCCCGATCCTCCACCGGCACCGCCGCTTGCAGGACAATCGGTCCGGCATCCAGTTTTTCGTCCACGAAGTGTACCGTGCAGCCGGTGATCTTGACGCCGTGCTCCAGCGCCTGCTTTTGCGCGTCGAGTCCGGGAAATGCAGGCAACAGCGACGGGTGAATATTCAGTATGCGCATGGGAAAGGCCCGGCAGAACTCTGGGCTCAGTAGCCGCATGAATCCCGCGAGACATACTAACTCGACGCCGCGTGCGCGCAGCTCCGCTACCATGCCGCGATCGTATTCCTCGCGTTCGATGCCCCTCGACAGAATCACGCGGGTCGGTAGGCCCCGCTCTCGCGCAATCTCCAGGCCCCGCGCCTCCGGCCGGTTCGAAATAACGACGGAGATTTCCGCGGCAAGAGTTCCCGCGGCAATACGACGGGCGATGGCTTCGAAGTTGGAACCGCGGCCCGAAAGCAAAATACCAAGGCGCTTCAAGCGCGAACCTCGCCAACATATTCAACGCGCCGACCCTTGGATCGGATGACCTCGCCGATCTCATAGCAGGTCTCGCCCAACATTGCGAGCGCAGCGCGTGCCTTGGGGACGTTATGCTTGCCGACCGCGAAGATCATACCGATACCCAGATTAAAAGTGCGGCGGTAATCCGCCCAGTCCAGGTTGCCGATGTCGCGCAGCCTCTCGAACAGCGGCGGAATGGTCCATGTGGAAACATCGATCCGCGCGGTGATGCCTTCCGGCAGCATGCGAGGCGTGTTGTCGGTGATCCCCCCGCCGGTAATGTGCGCCGCGCCTTTCAACAGGCCGTCTTTCATTAAGGCGCGAATCGGACCCAAATAGCTGCGATGAACGTGCAGCAATTCGTCAGCAAGGGCGTCGTCCAGCGGTGTTTGGGCCACGTCGAAGAGCAATCGGCGCGCTAGTGAATAGCCGTTGGTATGGAGCCCGTTCGAGGGAAGGCCCAATAGAACATCTCCCGCGCGAATGTTCTTTCCGGTCAACATCTGGCTGCGCTCTACCGCTCCAACGATGAAACCGGCAAGATCATATTCGCCGGGTTGGTAGAAGCCGGGCATTTCGGCGGTTTCGCCTCCGATCAAGGCGCATCCATTCGCACGGCAGCCGCGCGCGATGCCTGCCACCACTTGTCCGGCTACATCGGCGTCCAGCTTGCCGACGGCGAAATAGTCCAGAAAAAACAGCGGCGCCGCGCCTTGCACTGCGATATCGTTCACGCAGTGATT
>DASQJA010000260.1:0-12961 GCA_035631275.1 Bryobacteraceae bacterium | reverse complement strand
CATCGGCTTTTAAGTTCCGCACAAGTCCGGCATCCGAAATGGACGACCACAAGATGTACTACTCGAAGCGTGATCTCTGGCCACTACTGGTTCGCGCCGGCTTCAAACCCAGCTCAATTCGGCTGCGCTATCAGTTCCTGGGGATGACTTTGTTTTCTGTGGCACGAAAGTAGCTGAGGGAGCTGTGGGTCATGCAACCTTATCCAAAAAACATTGTCGCGGTTGACGATTGGGATCGGCATTGGAACGATTTTGCGGAAACGCCTGACTACAGCCCGGCGGTATACTACCGCAGGCGCGTTCTCGTTCGGATGTTAGGCATCTGCGCCGAAGAAGCAGGGCGGCGACTGGTAGAACTGGGAAGCGGCAGCGGACAATTCGCGCGGGAGTTCTGTCCGCGATTTCCCAAGGTTCGTTTTCTTGGGCTGGACATCAGTCAAGCGGGAGTGGAACAAGCACGCCTTCACACGCCTTCCGCTCAGTTTGAAATGTGTGATCTGCTCAATCCGATTGAGAACAGGTCGATTCGCTCGTTTGAAGCGACGGACGCGATTTGCTCTGAAGTTCTGGAGCACGTCGATGAACCACAACGCATTCTCACCAATACAGCAGCGGTGATGGCGCCGGGTTGTCGCTTGGTGGTCACCGTGCCGGGCGGTCCGATGAATGCGTTTGATAGGCACATTGGTCATCGCCGGCACTACACGCCGGAAGAACTCGGCGGACTGCTAACGTCCGTCGGCTACCAGGTGGAACGAGCACTCGGGATCGGGTTCCCCTTCTACAACCTCTATCGGTTGGCCCTGTTCAGCGCTGGATCTTCTGTGGTTAAGATCGCGTTCGGACCACCTTCTCTCGGTCTCCGAGCCGCATATCATTTGTTCAACGCTACTTAAATGTGGATCGCTGGAGTTGGCAAACTGTTGGAATCGCGCGTTGGCCGGGCGTCTGACTTGCGCACTCACTTAGCCCGTCGTGCTGCTCGCCAGTTGCACGGCGATCATAGTCGGGGAAACATATCAAATACGCATAGCCTCAATACGCACTGCCAAGTATTTCTAGACAGATGCGGCGGTCGGGAACTACGCTTGCCGTTACGCCGATTTTCAACCTGGGTTTCGCCCAAAACCGCCAGACGGTAACAGCACGTCGACTTGATCCAATCCAGGGAACGCTGACTTGCGGGCCCGCGTGGGTAGGCCCGTTCTAGGGTTCCCGTCTAGTCGCTCCCAAGTTTGGCGCCTGCAATGGGGCCTCCCTCGGAGCCTTGCGAGGTTTCAAGTTCCCTGATCCTCTTAATAATCACCGGTCTCGATCCACTGAACCTATAGAACTTCGCCGGACTTCCGATTAATCAATAGGAGAGGTCCAGCAGGAGGGAAATCTTGTCCATAGGAATACTTGGCGGCGGGCTGGCCGGCATCGGCATCGCCGCCCATCTGGAACAGGAATGCGAGGTCCTCGAAAAGGAATCGCGCGGTGGAGGCCATTGCCTTTCCGTCCAGGAACAGGGCTTTACCTACGACGCCGGCGGTCCGCACATCATCTTCTCGCGGAACCAGGAGATGGTGGACTACATGATCGCGCTGCTTGACGGCAATGTCCATCGCGCACGCAGGAACAACAAGATTTTCTTCAAGGGGCGATACGTAAAGTATCCATTCGAAAACGGACTGTATGATCTTGAGCCACAAGACCGTTTCGAATGTCTCTACTATTACATTAAGAATGACTATCCAGCCCCAACATCGAACTTCAAGGAATGGATTTATCATCACTTCGGAAAAGGCTTAGCCGAAAAGTACCTCATCCCCTATAACGAGAAAATCTGGAACGTTCCAGCCGAGGAACTGGGCCTAGAATGGGTGGAGGGGCGGGTTCCGAAACCTCCGGTTGAGGATGTCATTAAAGCGGCCGTCGGCGTCGAGACGGAGGGCTACACGCACCAGCTTTATTACAACTATCCGTCCCACGGCGGTATCGAAGCGCTGCCCCGGGCGCTGGCGAAACAGGTCCGCAAAATCACGCCCGACTTCAATGTGGGTCGGGTGTGGAAAGAAGGCGATGAGTGGTGCGTCACCAACGGACGGACCACCCGCCGATACGACCAGATCGTTTCCACGATTCCAGTTCAGGAACTGGTGCGGGCGGTTAGCGGCGTACCGGAGGAAGTGATCGCCGCGGTTGATTCGCTGCGGTACAACTCGCTGATCACAGTCGCGGTCGGTCTCGATTCGGCCCGCCTGCCGGATTACACGGCGATCTATGTGCCGGACCCGAGGTTCAAGTTTCACCGGCTCTCGTTTCCGGCTGTGTTCAGCCCACAGAACGCGCCACCGGGCAAATCGATGATCGAAGCCGAGATCACGACCAATCCCGGCGACGGCACGCACGAAATGTCCGACGAAGCGATTCTCGCCGACGTCATCGGCGGTCTTGAAGACTTGGAATTGATCCGCAAGAGCGAAGTCTGCTACGGCCGCGTGCTCCGCACCAAGTATGGATATGTCGTCCAGGACAGCAATTACCGTCGCAATGTGAAGCTTTTCAAGAGCTATTTTGAGCTGATCGGCCTGCCGCTCTGCGGCCGCGTGTCCGAGTTCGAGTACATCAACATGGACGTCTGCATCGAGCGCGCGCGCAAGATGGCCCAGGCTCTCAGCGTGCCGCAGTCCCGAAATTCTGACCGGCTGGAGGAGCAGCCTGTATGATCTCAGTGGCGATGATCACGATGAACGAGGAAAACGCCGTTGCGCAGGTGATCGCAGAAATTCGCGCGGCGCTTGGTGAACGCGAGTACGAAATCGTAATCGTCGACAGCAGCCGGGATCGCACGCCTGAGATTGCCGGCCAGCTGGGCGCACGCGTGATTCGCCAGTTCCCGCCGCAAGGCTACGGCCGGGCAATGGGGCGGGTGCTCAAGGAGTCGCGCGGAGATGTCGTCGTCACACTCGACTGCGACGGTACTTATCCCGCCTACGAGATTCCTCGTATTGCGGATATGGTACTGAAGAGCGAGTGCGACCTTGTGAATGCCTCCCGCCTCGAAAAACGCCCGACGAGCATGCCGCTCGCGAACTACCTGGCCAACTGGCTGTTCGCCTTCACCGGACATGTTTTGCTCGGAGTTCAATCGACAGATCTGCACTCCGGTATGCGCGCCTACTCGCGTGAAATCATTGAGCAGGTTGAGTTTGATCCGAACGGTCCGGCGCTGCCCGTGGAACTGATGTTGAAGCCCGCCCTCGCAGGTTTCCGCGTCCGTGAGATCTTCATCCCCTACGGTGAGCGGATCGGCGTGACGACGCTGCGCCGTTTCGAGTCGACCGTTTGGACTCTCCGGCGGATCTTACGGCTCGCTTGCGCCCCCCATCCGATGGGTGCCGGTCAGAAGTTAGAAACGCGAAACTAACGGAAAATTGGCCTATCGCAAAGCTCGATCTAAGCCGAACTATTAGCAGGAGTTCGCGCGAGCTTGACCGGCATCACAGACCTTCTTCACGCTGTCACGGAACAGCCTAGTCAGACACCCGCACCGGCGGTGAGTCTGGGTTTCGCGGCAACCTTCATCGCTGAGACCATCGACATTCTCGAGCAGTTGGACGTCGCAGAAATTGAGCGCATGGCTGTGGCGATGGCGCATGTGCGTGAAGGTGGCGGGCGGCTGTTCATTTTGGGCGTCGGAGGTTCGGCGGGACACGCCGGACATGCGGTGAACGATTTTCGTAAGCTGTGCGGTTTCGAAGCGTACGCTCCCACCGACAACGTCTCGGAGCTGACCGCGCGCGCCAACGATGAAGGCTGGGAAACGTGCTTCTCGGGCTGGCTCAGCGGTTCGCGAATCAGCTCGCGCGACGCTGTGCTGGTGTTTTCGGTCGGGGGAGGCAGCCGCGAGAATAACGTATCGATGAACATTGTGCGGGCGCTTGAGACGGCCGATGCGGCAGGCGCGCACATTTTCGGAATCGTGGGGCGCAAGGGCGGATTCACGCGCGAAGTCGCGGAGGCGTGCGTGGTGGTTCCAACGGTCGCGAGCGAACGTGTAACACCGCACACTGAAGGCCTGTGCGCAGTGCTGTGGCACCTGTTGGTGAGCCATCCTCGGCTGCAGAGGACGGCTACTAAGTGGGAATCGTTGCACGAGGCTGCGCGAGAGGGTGTTAAGGAGCTTGTGCGGTGAAGGGGAGCCGGTTCTTTCTCGCCGGCGGTGCCGGATTCATCGGCAGCCATTTCACCGATCGCCTGCTGTGCGATCGCGGCGTGGAAGCGGTGACGCTTTACGACAACTTCTCCTCGGGACGCGAGTGGCACTACGAGCACCAGTTGCACGATCCGCGCCTCAAAGTAATTCGCGGCGACGTTAAAGATCTCGCCGCGCTCGAACGCGCCATGGCCGGTCACGACGTGGTGATTCATCTGGCGTCCAACCCCGACATCGCGCGCGCGGCGGTCGAGCCGGACATCGATTTTCGCGAGGGCACGTTTCTGACTCAGCAGATCGTAGAAGCCATGCGGCGCACCGGCGCATCGCGGCTGCTGTACGCCTCAGGCAGCGGCGTCTACGGTGACTTGGGGATCTACGAAGCCGAAGAAGACTACGGTCCGCTGATCCCTGTTTCCACATATGGCGCGAGCAAGCTGGCCGGTGAGGCTCTGATCGCGTCCTATTGCTTCATGTTCGGGCTGACGGCGTGCGCGTTCCGCTTCGGCAATGTGGTGGGCGCGCGGCAGACGCACGGAGTAGGCTTCGATTTCGTGCGACGCCTGCGCGCCCAGCCAGACCGGCTGAGAATTCTGGGCGACGGGTCGCAAAGCAAGTCTTACATTCATGTCGAAGACGTGGTCAATGCGGTCCTCACGGCGCACGAACTGACGCCTGGAAACTTCCAGGTCTACAACGTTGCAACGGGCGACTACATCACCGTCACGGAGATCGCGCGGCTCGCGATCGAGGTGATGGGCCTCACCGAGGATCAGGTTCGTATCGAGTACACAGGTGGCGATCGCGGGTGGAAGGGCGATGTGCCGGTAGTCCGTCTCAACACGGACCGGATTCGGAGTCTGGGCTGGACCTGCCGGCGCAACACGCGCCAGGCGCTGTGCGTATCTCTGCACGCCATGCTCGACGATGCGCGGCTAGGAAGACTCTGATCCATGCGGCGCGCGGTGTTCCTCGATCGCGACGGGGTTGTGAACCGCGCCGTATTGCGCGACGGGAAACCGTATCCGCCGTCCTCGCTCGCCGATCTGCGCTTGCTGCCGGGAGTCCGCGAAGCGTGCCGGATGCTGCGCGAGGCCGAGTTCGCCCTGATCTTGATCACCAACCAACCCGACATCGCTCGCGGCACCGCGAACGCAAGTGAGGTTGGCGAGATTCACTCACGGTTGCGCCGCTTCCTGCAACTCGACGATGTGCGTGTCTGTCCTCACGATGATGACGCGCGCTGCGATTGCCGCAAGCCGAAGCCAGGCCTGCTGCTCGAAGCCGCCGAGACCTGGAATATCGACCTCGGGTCGAGCTTCGTGGTCGGGGATCGCTGGCGCGATGTCGAGGCCGGCCAGCGCGCCGGTTGTCAAACGATTTTTTTGGACTACGGCTACCGCGAGCGGCAGCCGGATGGTCCGTTCACGCGGGTTCGGTCCTTGCTCGAAGCCGCGAACTGGATTTTGCGAACTGTCCGAATGGGAGTGCTCCAACATGGCTGATTGCATTTCGAGCCTGCGCGTGAAGATTTTTGCAGATAGCGCCGACCAGGCGTCGCTTCTAGAGCTGTCGCGCAACCCGTGGATTCAGGGATTCACCACCAATCCGACGCTGATGCGGAAAGCGGGCGTGACAGACTATGAGTCGTTCGGCCGCTCACTCGCGCGGCGTGTTCCGGACCGTCCCTTCTCCTTTGAGGTTCTTTCGAACGACTTCACCGAGATGGAGCAGCAGGCCTTGCGCATCGCCTCCTGGGGCGACAACGTCTACGTCAAGATCCCGATCACCGATACCTACGGGCAAAGCGCGGCGCCGCTGGTCGAGCGGCTCTCGAAGCAGGGAGTCAAAGTCAACGTCACAGCCATCATGACTCTGCGGCAGGTGGATGAGGTTCTCCCCGGACTGAAGGACGGCGCGCCGAGCAATATCTCAGTCTTTGCAGGCCGCATCGCGGACGCCGGCGTAGATCCGCTTCCTATCTTGCGTGGAGCGCTCGCGCGCATGTACGAGTACCCGCAGATCGAAATGATTTGGGCCAGTCCGCGCGAGCTTTTCAACATCGTTCAAGCTGACACGATCGGCTGCCACATCATCACCGTGACGCCAGACCTTCTGAAGAAGCTGCCGCTGCTTGGCAAGGACCTCACCGCGTATTCGCTCGAGACGGTGAAGATGTTCGTGGACGACGCGCGAGGGGCGTGCTTCGCGCTGCCGCTCGATGAGCCCGCGCGTGAACTGATTCCGGCGCCGTAACGCGGGCGCCGCGTACTCTGAGGACTTGCGGCGGGCGAGCCTACGCCGCCAGTTCGAACAAACCGGCTGCGCCCTGCCCGCCGCCGACGCACATAGTCACGACGCCGAGTTTGGCCTTGCGGCGCGCCATTTCATTCATGATGGTGCCCACCATGCGCGATCCGGTCATGCCGAACGGGTGCCCGATTGAGATCGAGCCGCCGTTGACGTTAAGCTTCTCCGGATCGATTCCCAGCCGGTCGCTGCAATATACTACCTGGACCGCAAACGCCTCGTTGAGCTCCCAGAGATCGATGTCGTCCACTTTCAATCCATGGCGCTTGAGCAGCTTCGGAACGGCGAACACCGGACCGATGCCCATCTCGTCCGGCTCGCAACCTGCAACCGCGAAGCCGCGATAGATCAGCTTATAGGGAATCTTCAGTGCGTCGGCGCGCTCGCGCGACATTAACAGCGTCGCCGAAGCGCCGTCGGAAAGCTGCGACGTGTTGCCAGCAGTCACAGTTCCTTGCCCGCTGGTCTGGTCGAAATGCGGCTTGAGCCCAAGCAGGCCTTCAAGGGTCGTGTCTGGACGATTGCACTCATCCTTCGCGGCGCAAAATTCTTCGGTGCTCGTGATCTGCCCGGTCTTCTTGTCGAGAATTCCGCGCGTCACTTTCATCGGCGCGATCTCGCCCTCAAAAAAGCCTTCCGCTTGCGCCCGCGCGGTCCGCTGCTGGCTCGACAAAGCGTACTCGTCCTGCACCTGGCGGCTGATCTTGTAGCGCTTTGCTACGACTTCGGCTGTGTCGCCCATCACCATGTAGATCCCGGGGTAATGCTGCTCGATCCAGGGATTCTTCAACGTACTCCGCTCGGTCATCGTGATGCTTTCGGTACCGCCGCCGATAGCCGCATCCGCGCCTTCGTTGATGATTTGATGTGCCGCCATTGCGATCGATTGCAGACCCGACGAGCAGAAGCGATTCACGGTGGTGGCCGCCACGCTCGACGGAAGACCGGCAATCAACGAAGCGACCCGCGCCACGTTGGTCCCCTGTGCGCCGTGCGGCTGGCCACATCCGAAAATGACATCGCCAATCTCAGCCGGATCGAGCTGCGGCGTCTTCCGCAGCACGTCTTTGATGCAATGCGCCGCGAAATCATCCGGACGCGTCATGTTGAATGATCCGCGAAACGACTTCGCGAGCGCAGTTCGCGAACTGGCGACGACGACTGCTTCTCTCATCGGACTTAGCTCCTTGCCTCGGCGGCCTTTTCCGCGGCCTGGCCGACCTGCTTGTCAAAATCGGCGAATTTCTTGCCCTCTTCGACCAATTGTTTCAGGAGTGGCGCAGGCTGCCACAGCGCGCCATGCTGTTTTTCGAACTCGGCGATGCGGTCATAGACTCTCTTCAACCCCACCGTGTCGGCATACCACATCGGACCGCCGCGATAGGCCGGGAAACCGTAGCCGTTCAGATAAATGATGTCGATGTCCACGGCCCGCAGCGCAAAACCCTGCTCTAAAATCCGGGCGCCCTCGTTCACGAGGGCATAAATGATTCGCTCGATGATTTCGTCGCTGGAGATTTCGCGCTGGGGAAACCCGGCGTCCTTGCGTGCCTGGGCGATGATGCGCTCGGCGTCCTCGCTGTGCATCGGCTTGCGGTTTTCGTCGTATTTGTACCAGCCGGACTTCGTTTTCTGGCCATAGTGGCCTTCTTCGCACAGACGATCTTCGATCAGTGGCTGGCGGACGCTGGTATTCCGCGCGTCGCCGAACTCCTTGCGGATGCGCCAGCCGACATCGAGGCCGGCCAGGTCGCCCGTGGCGAGCGGTCCCATCGCCATACCAAAGTTGTAGAGCGCGGCATCGATGGCCTCGGGCGTTGCGCCTTCCTCCACTAGGAACTGCGCCTCGCGCCGGTAGGGATGGAACATGCGATTGCCGACAAATCCGCGGCAGTTTCCGACGAGCACGCCGATCTTGCCGAGTTTCTTCGGGAGCGCCATGCAAGTAGCGATGACTTCGTTCGATGTCGCTTTGCCGCGCACCAGCTCGAGCAGCCGCATGACGTTGGCTGGGCTGAAGAAGTGCGTACCGATTACCATCTCCGGCCGCGAAGTGGCCGACGCGATCTCGTCGATGTTCAGCGTCGAAGTGTTGGACGCAAGAATCGCGCCCGGCTTCATGATCTTGTCGAGTTCGCCGAAGATCTGCTTCTTGAGCGCCATGCCTTCGAAGACCGCTTCGACCACCATGTCGCGCTCGCCAAAGCCGTCGTAGCTGAGCGTGGGAATGATGCGCGCCATGCGCTCGTCCATCTGCTGCTGCGTGAAGCGGCCCTTGGCTACGGAATTGGCGTAGTTCTTCTTGATGGTCGCAAGGCCGCGGTCGAGCGCGGCTTGATCGGTCTCTTTGAGCAGCACCGGGATTCCCGCGTTGGCGAAGACCATTGCGATACCGCCACCCATGGTTCCGGCGCCGATCACCGCGGCGGTCGCTACCGGGATCTGTTTCGTCTCTTTTGAAATACCGGGAATCTTCGCGACTTCGCGCTCGCCGAAGAATACGTGGATCAGCGCTTTGGATTGATCCGAGAACAAGCACTGTTGGAACAACTCACGCTCGCGCTCGACGCCTTTGTCGAACGGGAGCTCTGTTGCAGCTTCCACCGCATCAATGGCTGCGAGCGGAGCGATGAGATTGCGCTGTTTCTTCTTGGTTGCGTCGCGAGCGGCCGAGAAAACACCCCCGTTCGATGGCCTGTCACCGAGTTTCTCGGTCAAATCGCGCGTCCTGCGGGGCGGGGAACCGGCCTTCTCGCGCGCGAACGCGACCGCGCCTTGAAGCAAATCGCCGTCGATCACTTTATCGACAATGCCGGACTTGAGCGCATCCGCCGCGCCGATCGGATCGCCCGCGGCGCACATCTCAACAGACTTCTGGATTCCGGCTAGTCTCGGCAGCCGCTGCGTTCCGCCAGCGCCGGGAATAATTCCCAACTTCACTTCGGGCTGCCCAACCTGCGCCGAAGGCACTGCCACGCGATAGTGACAGGCCATGGCGGTTTCGAGTCCACCTCCGAGCGCGGTTCCATGGATCGCAGCGACGATCGGCTTGCTGGCCCTCTCGATCCGGTTCAGGATGACGTTGAAGCCCGGCCCGCGCCTCTGGTCGCCGCCCGCTGTGATCTTCCCGAACTCGCGAATATCGGCGCCGGCGATGAACGTCCGGCCGCCCCCGATCAGCACGATCGCTTTGACTGTATCGTCCTCTTCGAATTGCTCAACTCCCGCCAGGATTCCCTCAGGAACTCCCGGGCTCAAGGCGTTCACGGGGGGGTTGTTTACAGTAAGAATTCCAATTTCGCCGTCTTTGCTGGTTTGAACTAAGTCGCTCATCGGTTTGATTTTAGCGCAAGGTTGCGGCGTGAATCCTTGCGTGGGGTTAACTTTTCGACGAGAAAGGCTCTAGTCGTAGTCGAACGGTTTGCGCGGCGCGGGCGCGTCAGGATTCTCTTTGGCCTGCTTAAACAATTCGTCGAACTTACGTTCCAGAACCTTTTGATGGCTCTTATGTTGCTCGAACGATTTGTCGAACGCTTCAGCTCGCCGCGCCTCTTCACCTTTTAGCTTTTGGACAGCCGTTTCCATGTCCTCAATCGAGCGCGGCTTGACGTGCTCTGTATAGCTGATCACGGACTTCAGTTCCGGGTCGATCTTGAGGGTCGCCTCGCAGCACGGACAGCGAACCTCGATCAGTTTGGCTTTACCTTTCGCCATACCGGAATCTTAGCGCAATACGAGAGCTTCCGCCTTAATGATTCTCTTTGTAGGGGATTTCGCGCGGCCCGCCCTCGAGACCTTCGATCCGGATGACCTTCCTCTCCGACTTCGCCGCGGGCTCGAGTTTGGCGGCAGAAGTAACGTCGGGCTTCGCCGTGAGTTGGGCAGCGGCGGGCTGATCTGCCTTCACAACTGGCCGGACTTGCGAAAGGCCATTCGTGCCCGGCACGAGTTGAGGTTTCCGTGACGCGGTGAAGATTTGAGCGTTCTTTTCGAGTTCTTGCGGCGTCAAGCGCAGAGTAAGCTTCGCCACCGATCCTTGCGCGTTGAACTTGATCCGCTTCTCGAGATCTAGGAGCGCCGGTTCGCCGAGTTTGTCCTTAATAGCCAGCTTCAGCATGTGGGACAAATTGCCGCTAACCGCCTTGGCGGTGGATTCGGAGCCGAACATGAGGCTCACATCGACAGCCAGACCGGAACGAAGAGACAGCCCGAACTCGAACCCGCGCTCGTCAGCGTCTGTGTCAGCACCGCTCAACAGGGCCCTCAAGCGATCGCCACCGAGTATGTTGGACTCGTTCACGATGGCCCAGGCGTCATAGCTCGCATCCATGTCGGGCGCGCGCGCGGCGAGCGAGCCGACGGCCGGCGCGGTTCGAGAAAATGCCGCGTGGTCGAGCGCGGCGAAGATCGATCGCGAGTCTCCTGTGAGAATCGTTTGTGCGTCCACCAGCGAAAACGCCAAGTCCTTTGCCTTTTTTCCTTGCGGGCGGTAGACTAGCGATTCGCCATACTTCTGCGGCTTGACCCGATACTGCGCGAGCGAGGTCCGCACCCGCGCGAGGTCGAAATGCCCGATCGCCACGGCGAGCAGCGCATCGGAATCCGGGTCGTCCGACGACTTGCCCGTGGAGGAAATCAGAAAGCGGTCCACGTTGTCGAGATACTCGGTTCCGGGTACACCGGCGCTGTCGATGAAGTTCTCGCGTAGTAAGGTGCCGACGTGCGACTTCCGAATGCGGCTCCAATCGATGCTGATCACCGCCTTGGTGTCTGCTGTTACGAAACGCCACGGGCCGGAGTCAGTTTGGGCGCGGGCGATCATGGGCGCCAGGCAAAAGCCAATTGCGACCAGTTTTGAAACAGACACCATATGCTAAGTATCTATCGGCGGAAACCGCGCGAGTCTTCAATCGATCCGAAACATCGGTCTGGCTCGCTTTTCCCAGCTATCGCGCACCGCCAATCAGACTGAGCAACTCAGATACGGCGCTTTTCATGGAACAGGCTTGAGGGTTCAGCTCTTCAGCGGCGGCCGCGCTTTCCTCGGCGTTGGCGCCGCTGCCCTGGGTCACTTGGTTCATTGCTCGAACCGCGGAGTGAATCTCCTGAATCGCCTTCGTCTGTTTACCCGATGCGCCGGCCACGGATTCCGCCAGCCCTGTCGGCGACTTTCGCCGCGACGTCGTCCAGCGCGGCAGCAACTTGACGTCTCGCCTTGACCCCGCCCCCTGTGGTACCGATGGCGCTTTGAATTGTGTCGGTAGTTTCGCACGCCACCTGGGCGCTAAGCTGCGCCAGCTTCCCGACCTCGTCGGCCACAACTGCGAATCCCATCCCGGCCTCGCAGGCGCCGCGGCTTCCCGCGGCATTCAAAGCGAGAATGTTGGTTTGGAAAGCGATTTCGTCGATGGTCTTGACGATCTTGGCAATATCGTTGCTTGACGCGATGATTCAATAGCCGAATCCATCTCGCCGATGTCGGCCGCTCCGCGTGTGGCCGCAGCGTGAGCGAGTTTTGCGACTTCGTCCGTCTTGCCGGCGGTCTCAGTGTTGCGCGTGGTGACCTCGGCCATCTGTTCGAGCGCGGCCGTGGCTTCCTCGATCTTCTGCGCTTGCTCGCTTGCCCCTTGAGCTAAATTCTGGCTTTGGGAGCTCAACCGGGCTGAGGCGGCGGCGACTTGTTGTGAGCCGTTCAAAAGCTGCTCCACCGTGCTGCGAACCGACCCGGTGACTGTATTGGCTACGAAAATCGCCAACGCCACTAAGGCCGCAAGGACCAATGCGAACAGGATCGTGATCCTGACACCATAGCGCGACTGCTTGGCTCCGATCTTTTGCGATAGAGCGGCGCGCGTCGCTTCGATACTGTCGACGTATACACCCATGCCGATCAGGATGTCGGTGCCCGGAATCAGCGCGACATACGCGATTTTGGGTTAAACGCCCTGGCCGGCTTGCTCGAATGAGTAGTAGACAAAGCCCGTCCCCCGCTCGCGCACGTTCCGTCATTTAGCTGAACAAAAGGAACGCCGATTGGAATCACGAAAGGCCGATCAGGTTCTTGCCGTTGTCGCGTTTGTTGATCGGGATGTTGACGCATACGCCGTCCAGGTGGTAGGCGAAATAGGAGCCGAACGGCCGTCAAGAAGCGCAACGGATCGGTCTCGGCGATGATCGCAGCCACTTTCTGCTCGGGCGCGTTCAACGATGCGACGCGGCGCCCCAACGCGCTGGCCTCGGTATCCACCAAGGTTTTGAGCGAGACCTGGACATCTCGCGTTGGTAGCTCTTGGATACTCGGGAAGACCACCTGACCGCTGATGGCGCTCGACACGTAGGAGTTGGTGGCTTGGAGAGCGGCCAGTCCGAGGAGAGTGATTCCGGGTAGGACGAGAAGTTTTTGGCGCAGCGAAAGGTGTCGCGAATCGCGGTGGATTTGATTCTTGTGCG
>DASQJA010000259.1:0-19370 GCA_035631275.1 Bryobacteraceae bacterium | reverse complement strand
AGGCGCTTCAGGCTGGCTTCGACCGATTGGACCATGCTCTTGCGATGGTTGCCCGAGGCGTTAGGATCTTTACTCGGGGCGGAGTTAGTGAATTTCGTGGCGAGCACGACACTCTCGCGATGACCTTGCATGAATTCGCCCAAGAAGGTTTCGCTGGTTCCGTTGGTGTAGACGTTGGCGGTGTCGATGAAATTGCCGCCGGCCTCGCGGTAGGCGTCGTAGACTTTTCTGGATTCCTCTTTGGGCGTCCCCCAACCCCAGTCCTCGCCGAAGGTCATGGTGCCGAGTGAAAGCTCGGCGACGCGCAGTCCACTTTTGCCTAAGAGCAGGTATTGCATTCAGAGTTCTCCTCGGTCGTTAGATGATGATTGCGCTTGGTTGGTCTCTTTACATTGAGATTATTTCAACGAAACTGCGTCATGGTATCCCCATGAGTGGGGACACGGCACGCAGGAGTGCGTGCGCTACGCGGGTGGTAAAATTGAATTCGCCTGCCATGGAACGCGCCGGGAAGTCGCTCGCCAAAATGAAACTTGCGGATGCGGTTTCGCCGGAGGAGCTGGCGTTCGCAGCTTGGAAAGGATCAGTCGGGAAACGGCTGGCGAAGTACGCGTGGCCGAAGGCGCTGGTGCGCGGGAGTCTCATCATCGAGACTGAAGACGCGATTTGGCAGCAGCAGCTTTTCCATTTGCGATTTCACATCCTGCCGAGGCTGACAGCAGTGCTAGGCGAGGGGATCGTGCGTGAGCTGGAGTTTCGCGTGGCGACTCCGCGGCGGCCGCCTCAACAGGAAGTGGAACTGCGGAGCGCAGTGAGCGCGGACGAAGCGGACGGTATCCCAGATACAGTCTTCCGCATCCTTTATAAAAAGGCGAGGGAAAAGGCCGGCGCGTGAAAATCACCGAGCAGGAGGTGAGATACGTCGCCGGGTTGGCGAATCTGAGCCTCACCGATCAGGAAATCGCGCGATTGTCTAGGGATCTGGACGAAATCCTGACGCACATAGACACATTGAACGAATTGGACACATCTAACGTTCAACCCATGGCGCAGGTCTTATACGACGCGGGCGAAACGGCGACCTTGCGTGAGGATCGGGAACGAGCGACGCTCGGGAACGCGGCCGCGCTCGCGAATGCACCAGCGGCTGGCGCAGGTTACTACAAGGTTCCGAGGGTGATCGAGCGATGAGCGCGCAAGTCGCGGACCTGGCGGGACTGACGATCGATGAAATACGGAATGGGCTGAAGGGGCGTTCATTCTCGGCAGTGGAACTGGCGCGGTCGGCGGTCGAGTTTGCCGAGGCTGAGAACACTAAGACGAACGCATTTCTGACCTTCTCGGCAGAGCGTGCGCTGGAGGCGGCCGAGCGAGTGGATCGAAAAATAGCGGCAGGCGAAGATCCAGGGCCGCTCGCGGGTGTGCCTCTGGCGGTCAAAGATGTCATCGTCACCAAGGGGCTGCGCACTACTTGCGGATCGAAGCTCCTCGAGCGCTACGTGCCGCCTTACGATGCGACCGCGGTAATCCGGCTGGAACAGGCCGGCGCGGTGATCATCGGCAAGACAAATTGCGACGAATTCGCGATGGGATCGTCGAATGAAAATTCGGCGTACGGGCCGGTGCGGAATCCGGCGGCGCTGGATCGAGTGCCTGGCGGATCGAGTGGAGGATCGGCGGCGGCGGTGGCGCAGGGAACGGCCGTGGTGGCGTTGGGATCCGACACGGGCGGATCCATCCGGCAGCCAGCGTCGTTTTGTGGCGTCGTCGGAGTCACACCAACGTACGGCCGCGTGTCGCGATATGGACTCGTGGCGTTCGCGAGCTCGCTCGATCATATCGGCCCGTTTGGACGAACGGTGAAGGACGCGGCGCTGGTTTTGCAGACAATCGCGGGGCGGGATGAATGCGACGCGACATCAGCGTTTGCGCCGGTGCCGGATTACATCGCCCAATTGGATGGAAACGTGGCGCGCATGAAGATCGGCGTGCCGCGCCAGTATTTCGAGGGGTTGACGAGCGAATCGGGTGAACTGATTCGCAAAGGAATCGCGACGCTCGAGTTGCTCGGCTGCGAGGTGCGCGAGATCAGTCTACCCGCGACGAAATATGCGGTGCCCGCCTACTACATCATCTGCACGGCGGAGGCGAGCTCGAATCTAGCGCGCTATGATGGCGTGCGTTACACGACGCGCGCCGAAGCGGAGACGCTAAGCGATATGTATCGCAAGACGCGCGGCGCGGCATTTGGAGCCGAATGCAAGCGGCGCATCATGCTCGGGACTTATGTGCTCAGCCACGGCTACTACGATGCGTATTATTTGAAGGCGCAGCGCGTGCGCGCGTTGATTGCGGAGGATTTTCGCAAAGCGTTCGCGGAAGTGGACGCGATTGTGACGCCGGTGTCGCCGTTTCCCGCGTTCAAGCTCGGCGAGAAGCTGGACGATCCGCTGGAGATGTATCTATCGGATATTTACACCATCACCGGAGACCTGGCCGGAATTCCGTGCATGAGCGTTCCATGCGGGAAGACAGCGGCCGGGCTGCCGGTTGGGATGCAGATTCTTACACGCCATTTCGATGAGACCGGCATGTTCCGGCTCGCGGATGCTTTTGAAAAGGCCGGCGGATTCACCGGCTCAAATTAGGAGGACAAACAGCATGGCATTCACTGTTCCACCGTTACCGTACGCGTTCGACGCGCTAGAGCCGCATATCGACGCAAAGACGATGGAGATACATCACGACAAACATCACGGCGCTTACGTGACGAATTTGAACAAAGCGCTGGAGTCGGCGCCGGATTTGCAGTCGAAGACGGTAGAGGAGCTGCTGGCAAACAATTGCGCGATCGTGCCGGATGCGATCAAGACGGCGGTGCGAAACAATGGCGGCGGGCACATCAATCACTCGATGTTCTGGCAGATTCTAGCGCCGCAGGCCGGAGGGGCGCCAAGCGGGAATATTGCACAGGCGATTAACAAGACGTTCAGCAGCTTCGATGCGTTCAAAGAGAAATTCAACGCGGCGGCGACGACGCGCTTCGGGTCGGGCTGGGCGTGGCTGATCAAGAAGAGTGGCGGGGTCGAGATTATTTCGACGGCGAACCAGGACAGTCCGGTGATGGATGGGCATTATCCGATCATGGGGTTGGATGTGTGGGAGCACGCCTATTATTTGAAGTATCAGAACCGACGTCCCGAATACATCGCCGCGTGGTGGAACGTAGTAAACTGGCCGGAAATTGAGAAGCGATTTAATTCCGCGAAATAAAAGGACGGCGCGCCGCGGCGTGCACATGCATCTGGCGGGCCGCGGCAGAAGCATTCATCTCGCGTGCGGCGTCGACAATTGCGTCGATGCCGTTTGTTCACGACTGCTTTGTGTTCGCATGAGTGCGAACACGGCACGCAAAAGTGCGTGCGCCACAAGAGCGCGGTGAGCGAGCCAGGGGCCATTCTTGAACTTCGCGAGGTAACTAAGCAGTTCCCGACGCACCGCGCGGTGAATCGGATTAGTCTCAGAGTGGCGCGGGGCGAGTTTTTTTCGCTGCTCGGGCCGTCGGGCTGCGGCAAGACCACCACACTACGACTTGTGGCTGGATTTGAGGATCCGACGAGCGGCGAAATCCTGCTGAACGGCGCGAGTATCCGGCACCTCAAGCCTTACCAGCGCAACGTCAGCACTGTTTTTCAAAATTACGCTCTATTTCCGCATTTGACGGTGCGCGAGAATGTCGAGTTCGGGCTCCGGCGGCGCGGCGAGAACGAGTGCGCCCGGCGAGTAGCCGAGGTATTGGAGCTGGTGGAGCTCGCGGGGAAGGAAGCGCGGCGACCGTCGGAGATTTCAGGCGGCGAGCGGCAGCGCGTGGCGCTGGCGCGCTCGCTGGTGCTCGCCCCGGATGTGTTGCTGCTCGATGAGCCGCTGGCGGCGCTCGATCCGAATCTACGGAAGCAGGTGCGCGCGGAGTTGAAGCAGATCCAGCGGAGCGTGGGGATCACGTTTCTGTTCGTGACACACGATCAGGAGGAAGCGCTCGCGATGTCGGACCGGCTGGCGGTGATGCACGCCGGAGAGCTCGAACAGGCTGGGACGCCGGAGGACGTGTATTTGCGGCCGCGGACCCGGTTCGTGGCCTCGTTCTTGGGGGCATTGAATTGGATCGGCGAGGTGGGCGTCCGGCCGGAGGCGACTCGGATCGCGCGAAGTGAGATGGAGGCGGGCGAGCGTGCGCGCCGGGCGACGGTGACGCGTTCGACGTTTCTCGGGAATTGTTTTCACATCGAGGCGCAGCTGGAGAATGGACAGACGGTGGTTGCGGAGGTGTCGCGGCTGGCGGGTCCGTTTGCGACGGAAGAATCGGTCCTCGTCTGGTGGCGCGACGAGGACGAGCTGAGGTTTCCATGAGGCGGCTGCGTTGGTGGTTTCTCGCTCCGTCGCGGACCGTGATGCTGCTGCTGTTTCTTGCACCGCTCGCGATCATACTGGCCTACAGTTTCGAGTCGCGCGGGGCATACGGCGGCATTTCCCTGCCCTGGAACATCGAGAGTTATCTACGTTTCGGAGACCCACTTTATCTCGCGATTCTGTGGCGGTCGGTTTGGATCGCGGCGGTGTCGACGCTCGGTTGTTTGCTGCTCGGGTTTCCACTGGCGTTGTACATTTCGCGCGCCGGGACGCGCAAGAATCTGTTCCTGAGCCTGGTGATCCTGCCGTTCTGGACCAGTTTTCTGATTCGGACGTATGCGTGGATGTTTTTGTTGCGCGATACGGGCCTGGTCAATACGCTCTTGGAAAAGTTCGGGCTCATCCACAATCCGCTGCCGCTGCTTTACAACGACGGCGCGGTAGTGTTGGGGCTGGTGTATTCTTATTTGCCGTTTATGGTGCTGCCGATTTATGCTGCGCTCGAGCGGCTAGACGTTTCGCTGCTCGAAGCGGCGGCGGATTTGGGGGCCCGGCCCTGGGCCGCGCTGCGGCACGTGACGATTCCGTTATGCGCGCCGGGGATTTGGGCGGGCGCGATCCTGGTCTTTATCCCCTGCCTGGGCGCGTATTTGACGCCGGATTTGCTGGGCGGCGGAAAGTCGGTGATGGTTGGCAATTTGATTCAAAATCAATTCACGACGTCGCGCGATTGGCCGTTCGGGTCGGCGATTTCGCTGGCGTTGATGGCGATCGTGATGCTGATGTTGTGGGCTTCGGCGAAGCGCAGCGGAGAAAACCTGCTGTGAGGCAGCGCGGGCTGGTGCTGTCGATCTATGCGCTCGGTACGTATGCGTTTCTGCACCTGCCTCTGCTGATTCTCGCGGCGTTCAGCTTCAATCAATCGCGATTCACGGTGTGGGAGGGCTTTTCGCTGCGATGGTATCAGGCCGCGCTGCACGATGCGCAGTTATTGGAGGCCTCGTGGAACAGTCTGATCATCGCCCTGGTGGCGACGCTGTTCTCGACCGTGATCGGAACTTTGTGCGCGTACGGCTTGTGGAAGCGGACGTCGCGGTGGCTGGCAGGGAGCCTATATTTATCGCTGGTGACGCCGGAGATCGTGACGGGGATTTCGCTGCTCGCGTTTTACGAGTGGATCTTCCGGTATCTGCGGGTGCAACTCGGAATGCACACGGTGATCCTGGCGCACATTTCCTTTTCGATCGCATTCGTCGTGATAGTGGTGATGGCGCGGCTGGGGACGATGGACGGGCATTTGGAGGAAGCAGCCCTCGATCTCGGTGCGAACGAGTGGCAGGCGTTTCGTTATGTGACGCTGCCGCTGATTCTTTCGGCGGTGATTGCGGCGGCGCTGCTGGCATTCACGGTGTCGTTCGACGATTATGTAATCACGAGCCTGGTGGCGGGCGTGGATTCTGAGACGCTGCCGATGGTGATTTATGCGATCGCGCGGCGGGGCGTGAATCCAGTACTGAATGCAATTTCGGCGCTGATCGTTTTTGGATTCGGGTCGCTAATTCTGATTTCCGAGAGGCTACGGGCGCGATGAACCGGCGGGTGTTTTTGATGAGCGCGGTGGGGTTGTCCGGCTGCGGCTTCGACCGGCGGCCGAGACTGAATGTTTTCAATTGGTCGAGCTACATCGCGCCGGATACGGTTCCGAAATTCGAGTCCGAGTTCGGGGTGCGCGTGCGTTACGGCATCTATGAGAGCAACGAGGAGATGCTGGCGCGCGTAATGAGCGGAAATTCCGGTTGGGATATTGTTTTTCCGACGGATTACATCGTGAAGCCGATGCTGGTGAATGGGCTGCTAGCCCCGATCGATCACACGCTACTAGGGAATCTCGGACAGATCGAAGAGCGCTTTCAGCGGCCCGATTGGGACGCGAAGCTCGAATGGTCGGTGCCGTACATGGTGACGGCAGCGGGGATTTGTTACAACCGCAAGCTCGATCCTGCGCCGCGCGCGTGGTCGGATCTATGGGATGAGCGGCTGAAGCGGCGCATCACGATGCTCGACGATCCGTTCGACACAATGGGCGCGTGTCTGAAGAAGCTGGGGCATTCGATCAATTCAAGCGATGCGGGGGAGCTGCAAGCGGCGGAGGCGGAAGGTCTCAAGCAGAAGCCGCTGCTGAGAGCGTATTTGAACGCTGAGGTGCGGGATCAACTGGTGAGCGGCGATGTTCTGGCGGCGCACATGTGGAACACGACGGCACAACAGGCCATGGACGCGTCGAGCGGCATTGGGTTCGTGTACCCGGAGGAAGGCTACGCAGTGTATCCGGACTGCGCGGTAATTTTGCGCGAGAGCAAGCGCGCGGAGCTGGCACATCGGTTCATCGATTTTCTGCTGCGGCCGGACATCGCGGCGGCGAATGCGCTGGCGGCGCGAACCACGACTACGAACGCGGGCGCGCGGCGCTTGCTGCCGGCCGATTTTCGCGACAATCCGACGCTGTATCCGGGCGCCGATGTTGTCGCGCGGGGCGAGTGGGCGAAGACGGTGGAACCGGCGACGCAGCGGTTGCGCGACAGGCTTTGGACCGAGCTTAAGTCTGCCTGAGCGGAGTGCGGTCGGGCACGCGAATTTGCAAGTGATAGTTGTAGATGAGCAGCGTCGCGATCCCGAAGAGCATGGCCGCTACAGCGAGTTCGGCGGCGAAGAAGGGGTTCGAGACGGTGAGCGAGAATCGGATCAGAATCGTCGAGATGACGAATGCGGCGTTGCGGAAGACAAGCTCGTAGCGATCGGAGACGGCGAGCGAGAGGATCGCGATCAAAACGTCTGTGAAGATCATTATGGTAAAAACTTCGCTGTAGAAAAACCGGTTGGGATCGGCTTGCTCGCCCACCAGGAGAGCGTGCGAGAATTCCAAGACGCTGCGCGCGGCAAGCGAAACCAGAAGGATCGTTAGGATGACGGCGATCGCTTTCTTCCGCGAGATGAACCTTTTCACCGCCGACGTTTCGTCGGCTGCGGGCGTGGTGTCGATGCGGCTTTTCGCAGCGCCGAGGAATACCGTAACCAACAGAAACATGAACATCCCGGCCAGGACGTCGATGAACAAGGGCAGCAGGTCGCTGGTGAACTGAACCAATTTCCCGATGTCTTCGAGCGTAGCGATGTCTTTGAAGAATCGTCGAATGAAAATCAACGAGACGATCTCATACTGCTTGGCGATAGACCGTGTAGTGGATTGCGGCAGTGCCGCAATCAGCATCAGCACTTCGTAAAAGAGGATGAAGCTGAAGGGCGTGTAGATTGCCGAGAGGTAGTTGGTGCCGGCCAATGCGATTAAAGCGGGAGGGTGCGCAAGCGTTCGGGCGAGGAAGATGACTACCAAGTGGACCAGGAATCCCAGGATGCTGACGTTCATGATCCAGTGTTCGAGCCGGATCTGGCTGCGCTCAGAATAGAGGCGGTCGTAGAGAGCAGCGGACGCAGAGCGGAAACGGGCGGCGGGCATGCCGGGATGGAAGGAGCACGCACGCGGCCAATGATTGAGGGTTAGGCTTTTAGGAAATCGGGCGGCGGCCCTGGACGGCGGCTGTGGAGACGGGGCGCATGGCCTTGAATTCGCAGTGAACATCGTCGAAGCCGGCCGCAGTTAGTGTCTTCGCGAATCCAAAGCCCACCTGGCGAGCGGTTTCGTCGCTGGCTCCTTTGTTGCGCGGTTGGACGGCGAGAAGGATGCGGCCGCCGGGCTTCAGTACGCGCCTAAGCTCGGCAAACGTTTTCGGAAGATCCTTCCAAAACTGGGCGACGTTGATGGCGAAGATGCAGTCGAAGTTGGCCTCGGGATAGGGGAGTTCGCCGGCGGTTCCGAGCTTGAGGTCGACTCGTCCTTCGGCGATGGCGTGGCTGTTGCGGCTTGAGGCCTGATGGACCATGACCTCGGAATGATCGACGCCGGCAACAAAGGCGGCGTGCCGGCTGGCGCGCTGGATGTCGGCGCCTGGGCCGAATCCGATTTCGAGAACCCGTTCGGTTGGCTTGAGATCGAGCAGGGCAAGAACCCACTCGCTGCGCTCGCGATTCTTGAAGGCCAGAGCGTAGCCGACAAGGTGGCCCATGAATCCGGTGGGTTTGCGGAACTGATCGTATATGCCCATCACTTGAAATAAACGACGAAAGTGTCAGCTAAGTTCCCCAAATGGTGGGAACTTTTCTCCTGTAGTGATGGTCTAAACGTGCAATATGAGGCTTGTAGCGATTTTGTCTGTTTTTTCGCTCGTCGCGCTGGCTCAGGATTCGCGGGAATTGATAAACCAGGGTGTGCAGGCGCACAAGAACGGGAAGTATGTCGAAGCCGTAAATGCGCTCGAACGTGCGGTGGACTTGAATCCGTCGGATGTGGAGGCGCGGGTGTATCTAGCGACAGCGCTCATGTCGCAATTTATGACGCCCTCCTCGACGACGGTCGAAATCGGCCGGCGAGCGGAGGCGGAGTTTCAAGAGGTCTTGCGGCTCGATCCCAACAATAAGACCGCGCTGCAGTCTTTGGCGTCACTAATGTATCACGATGCGCAAGGAATATCGGATTTCGGGCAAAGGATAGGAAAGCTGGATGAATCGGCGGCGTTCTACCAGCGGCTACTCGCGATCGATCCGGCGAATAAGCAAGCGTACTATTCGCTCGGCGTGATCGATTGGACGAAGTGGTACACGCCGTGGCACGAAGCGCGAACGAGTATGGGATTGACGCCGGAGCAGCCTGGGCCTTTGCCGATTACGGCGGTGCGGCATGAACTGGCGGAAAAGTACGCGGGCGTGATCGAGGACGGGGTCGTGCAGCTTCAAAAGGCATTGGCGATCGATCCGCAATATTCCGATGCTATGGCGTACATAAACCTGCTGATTCGCGAGCGGGCGGATCTGAGGGATACGCCGGAAGAGTATCGGCAGGACATTGATGCAGCCGATGCGTGGGTGCGAAGGAGTCAGGAGATAACCCAGGCAAAGGCGCTGAGTCCTGGTTACACGACGCCGCAACGGATTCGCGTAGGAGGGAACGTGCAAGCCGCGAATCTCACTCAGAAGGTCGCACCGGTATATCCGCTGGAGGCGAAGGCGGCCGGAATTCAAGGCACGGTCCGGTTCACGGCGGTGATCGCGAAAAGCGGTGTGATTCAGACGCTGACTTTGGTGAGCGGTCATCCGGCGTTGGTAGATGCAGCGCGGCAGGCGGTTCAACAATGGACTTACAAGCCGACGCTGTTGAACGGACAGCCAGTGGAAGTGGTAACGCAGATCGACGTGAACTTCAGCCTCCAGCCTTAGGCGTCGCCGCGAAGTGATAGCCCACGCCGCGGGCCGGTTTCAAATTACTACTCAACGCATCCGTGTCAGCAGCGACGTACAACAGGCGAAATTGCCTTTACTGTATCCGCCTTTGACCACAGTTCCTGAGCGGTCCGATTAGCCGCGACCGTAGGCAAGGATGGCCGG
The DNA here is from genome assembly GCA_035631275.1 of Bryobacteraceae bacterium. Lineage (GTDB taxonomy): Bacteria > Acidobacteriota > Terriglobia > Bryobacterales > Bryobacteraceae > Palsa-89. The sequence continues at coordinate 9,467 of DASQJA010000259.1, read as the reverse complement.
GCCCGTGGCTATGGGTTGATCAGCGGCAATCCGTCACTGTTAGGCGCGCCGCTCGAAGCGGTTCGGCAGTCGGTCTTCAAGCCGACGCTGGTCAATGGCCAACGGGTTGAAGTCGTCACAGCGATCGATGTGAATTTCGTTCTGAAGCAGCCGTAGCTCAGTGCGCGGGGTTGGCGACGAAGCGGTAGCCTACGCCGCGGATGGTTTTCAAGTGCTGAGGCTTGGTGGGGTCGTCTTCGATATAGCGGCGGAGGCGGACGATGAAGTTGTCGATGGCTCTTGTGTCGGTGTCTTCGTGCAGGCCCCAGACTTCGCTGAGCATGGCTTTGCGCGAGACATGTTTGCCTTCGTGTCGGATCAGGTAGCGCAGAACGTTCGCTTCCATCAGCGTGAGCGGGAAGACCTTTTCGCGGACGTGGAGCTCGAGGCGCGCGAAATCGACCGATTTGCCATCGAAGCGGAAGGTGTCGATGGCTTCATCGACCGGCGCGATGGCAGCTGCAGCAGCAGGCGGCGCGGATTGCAGCCATTCCTTGCGGCGCAACAGTCCACGGAGGCGCGCGATCAGGATGGCGAGCTCGAACGGTTTCGGGAGATAGTCGTCAGCGCCGGCGGCAAAACCGCGTAGGACGTCGTCGGGATGACCGCGCGCAGTGAGCATCAGGGTCGGGATGAACTGGCCGGCCTGGCGCATTTCCGAAACGACCGTGAATCCGTCTTTGCCGGGGAGCATGACGTCTAGCACAACGACGTCGATGTTCGATGCGTCCGCGCGCAGGAGATCGAGGGCAGCCTCGCCGGTTTCCACTACGCGCACCTGGTAGCCTTCCGCTTCCAGATTGAATCGCAGCCCGTCGGCGAGGTGCTGCTCGTCTTCGACAATCAAGACTCGGTTCATTTCGCCACCGGGAGTTGCAGAACGAACGTGCTGCCGCGGCCGGGGCCTTCGCTTTCGGCCCAGGCGCGTCCCCCATGGCGCTTGGCGACGGAGCGCACGATGTAAAGGCCGAGTCCGGTGCCTTTGATGCGCGACGCAATGGGGCCGGGGACGCGATAGAAGCGCTTGAAGATTTGTTTCAGCTCCATTTTCGGAATACCGACGCCTTCGTCTTTGACGCGCAAGCAGACGAAACGTCCGTCGACGGGCGCAGTTTCGACGCTGATTTTTACTTCTTTGCCGGAGTATTTGACGGCGTTATCGATCAGGTTGGAGACGGCGGCGCGGACCTCGTCGGGGTCGGCCCAGACGGTGGCGGGCGGACCCGGGTGGAACTCGAAGGAGCCGGATGGGACGTGGTGCAGCGTGCTGGCTTTGGTGAGGCATTCCTCGACGACGCCGTTGAGGTCGAGGCGCGTGCGGTTCAGCTTGTGATGCGAAGTGGAGCCGATGCGGCCGGTGCGGAGGACCTGCTCGATGGTGGCGAGCAAGCGGTCGCTATCCTCGACCATGGTTTTGTAGAACTCCTGGCGCTTGGGCTCTTCGACCGGCCGGGTTTGGAGGGTTTGCAAGTAAAGGCGAATTGACGCGACCGGCGTTTTGAGCTCGTGCGTGACAGCGTTGATGAAGGCGTCGTGCTGTTCGTTGCGGCGGACTTCGCGGACCAGGAACGTGGTGTTGAGGACGACGCCGGTGATGATGACGGCGACCAAGATGATGCCGAAGAAGAGGAGGATGCCGGTGCGCCAGTTGAGGAGGACCCAGCCGATGTAGAGGAGGAGGATGACGGCGATGAGTCCGGCGCCGAGGCCGATGGAGTAGATGATGGATCGGCGGCGGCCGGGGGTCACCATGATTTTAGATTAGCTTGCCAATCATTGGTGGGGGAGGTTTGGTAGTGCGCCAAAGCCCCCGACAACGGCGCGCCAAATAGCTATTCCGCTTGACGTGATACCGTGCGCGTTATATGCTCGAGATGAGATGAGGCTGGTTGATTACCTCGTTCAAATGTAAGGAAATCGAGATGTTGTTTGAGGGCTCTGTATCGCGGAGGGTGGCGACGGATTGTTCGCGTGTCGCGCAACGCAAGCTTCAGATGTTATATGCGGCCACGACACTTCAAGATCTCAAAGTGCCTCCAAGCAATCATCTGGAAGCGCTGAAGGGCGTCAGGAAAGGCCAGCACAGTATTCGCGTGAACGACAGATGGCGCGTTTGTTTCGTTTGCAACGCTGACATGCAGACTGCTGGGGATGTTGAGATTGTCGATTATCACTGAAAGAGGGAACCACAATGCATAAAGTTTTGCCGCCGGTTCATCCGGGTGAAGTGCTGCGCGAAGAGTTTATGGGTCCCATGCAGATCAGCATCAACGCGCTGGCAAGGGGATTAAATGTTCCGGTGAGCCGCGTGAGCAAGATCGTCAATGAGGAGCGCGCTATCACTCCCGATACAGCGCTGCGAATTGCGCGCTATTTTGGCACCTCGGCTGAATTTTGGCTTAACCTCCAATCTCGATACGATCTGTTGGTAGCCAAGAGCAACGAAAAAGCGATTCACCAAGAGGTGCGGCCGTTGGCATCGGTTCCGGCGCGCTGAGCCGATCACTCACTACTTATAAGCCTCGGGATTTGCACGTGTCTCGCGAGATTCTGGCGCGTTCTAAGATCGATGTGCAAAATCTCCTCGGATCGAGGTTACCGATAAACTGGGATTGCTGTGGTGTTTTTCTCGAAGGTCGAGGTTGCGTTCAGCATTCCGACGCGCGGCTGCGTCATCGTTCCGGTTGCTGTGACTAATACAGTGCATAACGGAGACGCGATTCAGCTTCGGACCCCAGGCGGCGACGTGGCTAATACGCGCATCGTTGGAATCGAAATGATCAAGCGGTCCCCTGTGGGGTTCCTGCTTTCGAAGGATGTCGCGAAAGCGGATGTGCCACCGGAGACGGAAATTTGGGTTAACAGTTGGGAATAGCTGGTAGCTGCGGACTATGCGGCTTCGCGTTCGGCGATTTTACTCGTGACCTTCGCCACCCGGACGGCTTTGGCGACGCCGAAGAATCTCAGGATGCTGATGGTGATCCAGGAGAGATCTAGCTCGTACCAGGCGAGGCCGTGGCGGGCCGAGGTCGGATGGGCGTGATGGTTATTGTGCCAGCCTTCGCCGAAGCTCATGAGAGCAACCCACCAGAGATTGCGCGAATCGTCGCGGGTGTTGAAGCGACGACCGCCCCACATGTGACTCGCGGAGTTGACGAGCCAGGTGGCGTGGAGTCCGGCGACGATGCGGAGGCAGGTGCCCCACAGCATGAGCGGCAGGCCGCCGATGGCGAGCAGGATGGCGGCGAGGATCAAGATCGGAATCCAGTGGTAGTCGTTCAGCGTGGCGTAGAAGGGGTCCTTGGCGAGGTCGGGCGCGTACTTAGCCATCAACTTGGTGTTGTTGTGCTTCGATTCACCGACCAGGAGCCAGCCGATGTGCGACCACCAGGCGCCGTCGCGCGGAGAGTGCGGATCGCCCGGTCTGTCGGAAAAGTGATGATGGATGCGATGCGTTGCGACCCAGAAAATGGGTCCGCCTTCAAGGGTCAGGGTGCCGCAGACGGCCAGTAAGTATTCGAGCGGTCGGGGAAGTCGGTAGGAACGATGCGTGTGGAGGCGATGGTAGCCGAGGCTGATGCCGAAGCCGACCGCGACCCAATACAAGGCGACAGCGGTGAAAAGCGCCTTCCAACTGAACATGAAAAGGGCAGCTAGCGCGCCCAGGTGTAACACGATTAACACCACTATAATCAGCCAGTTCAGCTTCTTATCTGCGTAGATACTTACGATTTCGCCGCTCAAGATCGCTCCAAAGAAGATGTAAGGAAAACTTCCACTCTTACAGTACAGCGGAATGGTCCAATGATATGTAAGACTTATGTAATATCGGATAAAAACGATCAGAGCTTATGACCGCGAACCGGAAGGACATCTTGGGGCGAATCGCGCGCGAAACGGGCGTGCCACGGCTGGACGGGATTCTCGCCCGGGATTTGAGTGCGAGCGATTTGCAGTCACTGCTTTTGGGCGTGTTTCAGGCTCGGGCGGCGGCGATGGATGAAGCGGACATTGTGGCAACTTCGGCGCGGGCGATGCTTGCTCCGTCGCGGGCCGATGCGCGCCTGATGAACCGGTTCGATCAGGTGGCGTTCGGTGTCGCGCGGGAGTTTGAGGCGGTTGAGCTTTCGCCCGTGTCGGCGCTGGGATTGAACCGGGTGCTCGGCGAAATCGATCAGAACAATGTCCTGACGACCATTCGGAATGCGGAGGTGCTGGGAGATCCGACTCCGGCGATGGCGGTGGAGTGCGCGCGCAGGAGGCGGGATTCGAAGCACCGCGGTCCGGAGCCGGTGCGATTGTGCGCAAGCCAGCGTTGCCTTCGGCTGCAGCCGTTCAACGTTCCGGGATTCACGCCGCACTTCCGGCTGTTCGCGCTGGTGTCGGCGGGGCGCGATTCCGGGTCGTACGCGTTCGAAATGATCGAGCTGCGGAAACATCTGCGCTTTTATTTGGAACTGTGCCGGGAATTGAATCAGTGCGGGTTCAGTTTCGGAGAGCCGTTGGTGGAGATTTCCGATGCAGGCATGACTCAGGAACTCTTGGCGCAGGCGGGGGTACGGGCCGAGGAGCTGCGGAAAGCGATTCGCGCGCACAAGCCGGGCGAATCGGAACGATTTCTGGCTGAGCGCGGGGTGAAGCTGCCGGGCGAGGTCGAGGATCCGGCGCGAGAGATTGCGGACGTGACGACGGAGCATCGGCTGGCGCGCGTGAAGACGGACGTGTTCGATATTCTGGCAGGCGAGTTTGCGAAGGCGCGATTCCGGTTCAATCTGGCGCGGCTGGAAGGGATCGGTTATTATCGCGGGCTCTGTCTGAGGATTTCGCCGGTCGCGCCGGACGGGAACCGCTACGCGGTGATCGATGGCGGGTTCACGGATTGGACAGCGCGACTATTGCAGGATCGTAAGGAGCGGATGCTGGCGAGCGGGATTGGCGAGGAGTTTGCGTGTTCGCGGTATCGGGTAGCGCCACAGTCATAATGAGAGCATGACTATCTCGGCAGACTTGCTTCGTGGACATCTTGAGTACACCGCGTGGGCGAGCGGGATGTTGCTGGACGCGGCGCGCGCGCTTTCACCGGAGGAACTAAATCGCGATTTCGGAGTTGCGGATAAGAGCGTGCTCGGCACGCTGGTGCATATCTTCGCGGGCGACCGCATTTGGCTGGAGCGGATGCACGGGATCAAACGCGAGGCGTTGGTCGATCCGAGCGATCACGATTTCGCGAAGTTGCAGCAGGCTTGGCCGACGGTCCAGCAGGGTTGGAAAGATTGGGCGGCTGGCCTGACCGATACGCGAGCGGTCGAGGAGGTTGAGTTCTACCGCAGCGCGACGGGCGGCATGTTTCGCATGCCGGCGTGGCAGATCGTGATGCACGTGGTGAATCACGGCACGCACCATCGCGGCGCGGTGTCAGGGTTTCTGCGCGCGATGGGCAAGACGCCGCCGAAGCTGGATCTGATCGCGTATTATTTCGCGCGGCCTTCGGCAATCAGTGCGGCTTCATGAGTCGTTATCCCTATTTTTTTGTTTACGGCACGCTGCTGCGAGGGTCGCGGAGGCGGTTCGCTCGCTGACTGGCTGGACAAGCGCAGTTTGTTGGCAGAGCCCGGATGCAAGGGCGCCTCTACGATCTTGGCGAGTACCCTGGCGCGGTTCCTTCGGCCGTTTGCACCGAGTGGGTGCGCGGCGACTTGCTTCCAAACGGCACTTGTAGAACGGGACGCTTACGAGGGCTTGCTTCGCGCGAGTGCCGCAGCTAGCCTACATGGCGTCCGGCAGGCAGCTTGCCTGGGCTTACTTGTACACCGGCAAGGTCCCGCTGACTCGGCGAATTAGGTCAGGGCTGTGGCCACCAAGCTAGTTCAGGAAATAGGTGTAGTACAGAGTGTCGCGCTGCTTGGGGATGAAACCAGCGTCGCGGATGAGCCTGCGCAATTGTTCCTCACTCGCGCGATTGTGGGTGCCGGCTGCGGAGACGACGTTCTCTTCGATCATGATGCTGCCGACGTCGTTGCCACCGAAGCGGAGGCCGAGCTGGCAGGTCTTCAGGCCGGGCGTCACCCAGGATGATTGGATGTTCATGATGTTCTCTAGATACAGGCGCGAGAGGGCGAGCATCTTGAGGTATTCGACTCCGGTCGCTTCTTCTTTCACAAAGCGGCCGAGCGAGGTGTTCTCGCGCTGGAACGACCAGGGAATGAAGGCGGTGAATCCGCCCGTGTCTTCCTGGATCTGGCGCACGATCTCGAAGTGGTTCATACGCTGCTCGATGGTTTCGCCGCAGCCGAACATCATGGTGGCGGTGGTGCGGAGGCCGAGCGCGTGGGCGGTGCGGTGAACGTCGATCCAGTCCTGTGCCGATGATTTGAGGCGCGCGATGCGGCGGCGGACGTCGTTGTCGAGAATCTCAGCGCCGCCGCCGGGGATGGATTGAAGGCCGGCGTCGCGGAGGCGGGCGATGGTGTCGTGGAGCGTCAGGCCGCTCACCTCGGCAATGTTGACGATCTCGGGCGCAGAGAAGCAGTGGTTCCAGATGCGATCGCCGAAGCGCTGCTTGATCGAGCGCAGCAGATCCTCATACCATTCGATCTTGAGTTCGGGATGCAGACCGCCTTGCATGAGGATGCCGGTGCCGCCGAGATCAATGGTCTCCTGAATTTTGTCGAAGATCACTTCCTTGGGATGGAGGTAGCCATCGGCGTGGCCCATCGGGCGATAGAACGCGCAGAAGCTGCAGTATTCGGTGCAGAAATTCGTGTAATTAATGTTGCGATCGATGATGTAGCTGACGATGTTGTGCGGGTGCAATTTGCGGCGGACAGCGTCAGCGGCCATGCCGATGCCGACTAGATCGTCGCTGCGGAAAAAATCGATCGCTTCCTCGCGCGTCATCATGCGGTGACTTTCCTCGTCTCGGGCTGTGTTTTCAGCTCTGAAGCATATTGTAGGAAAGTTGTGAGACCGGAGTATTCACGATCGCCCAGCTCGAAGGTGATGTTGCGCGTGAGGTAGTCGCGAGCGAGATCGGCGGAGATGCCGAGCTTGGGGTGTTCTTCGCGGACGATGTCGTCGATGTGAACTATGCCGAAGCGGAGCGATTCCGCGAACGGGGCAGGATCTTGTTTCGGGAAGCCGACGCGGGCGGCCCAGACGGCAAAGACCATAGGGAGGCTGGTCATTTCGGTCCATTCGAGCGCGAGATCGGCGACATGGAACGGGAGATCGGGTGGATTCAGAACCAGCGCGGCGTCCCCGATGATCAGAGCGGCGTCCGAATGTTCGAGCATTGTGCCGAGGTGCGGCGGCTGCGCGAAGAGCGTCGGATTAGCGCCGTACTTGCGCGCGAGGACGATGCGGCTCAGCTCGACGGAAGTGCGGGAGCTCGAGTCGGTGGCGAGCGTCCGGATCTCGGGGAAAGGGACTTTCGAGATTAGGAGAATGCTGCGTACTTCGGCGCGGCAGGCGATTCCGCAGCCGGGGATGATGTCGAGTTGCTGGCGGCTCAGCTCGATGGAAGGGACAATGCCGATGTCGGCGCGGCCGTCGCGGAGGCGGTCGGCGCACTCCGCTGGCAGGGCGCGTTCGAGATCGAAGAGGCCGCGCTGCGGGCCGTGAAGCATGCCCCAGACCAGGGGCGCGGTGTTCAAGTAGCTCACGACGGAGACGCGCGGTTTTAGGTTGGAAGGCAATCCTAAGTCTAGCAACTGGCCGCCATCATAGTTTCGCCACAACGGGTCGTGCGCTAACTCTAACGCATTGCCCGCAGTCACGGGCATAGCCTTCTCCTGTATAGTTGGATACGTTGCCCCCGATCCAAGTGTTTGCTGCCAGCGCGACCACAACTGGCGCGAATCGCCACGCTCGGCGCTAATCCCTCCAATGCCCGAAGCTGAAATTCGCGCTATCTCAGAAAACCTCGTCGAGGCACTGCGGTTTTTTGGCCGCGCCCGCCAGGATGCCGAAGTCCGGGATCTGGCCGGGGTCTCGCTAATCTTTTGCGGCATGAACTACGCGGCCTTCAACGCCGCGCTTCTTACCGAACCGGTCCATAACGATAATGCCGCGCTCATACGGCTGATCGAGCTCTCCGCCTCGCAGTTTGATTCCCTTCGTCTGCGCTGGACTTTCTGGCTCTGCGATGATTTCCTAAGCCGCTCGCTGAGCCGCCAGGCTTCACAGATCTTCAACCGGCACAATCTCCGCGCACTGACGAAAGCGCCGGGAATGTATGCCGAGCGTCTGCGCCCGCCGCTGCGAGGGCTGCCTCAGATCGAAGTTCGAGAAGTAAACGACGCGCCCACCCGCGCCACGTTCGCCGAAGTTATGTCCCTCGCATTCGAGATCCCGCACTCTGTCGCGAGCGCAGTTTACGGCTCCGAACGAGCCTGGTCAGGCACGCTCAAAGGCTACATCGGTTACGTAAACGGAAAAGCAGTCACAACGTCAGCGGCGACCATTACCGAAGATGTGATTGGCCTGTATTCGGTTGCCACACTCCCACAATATCGGCGGCTTGGTTTCGCCGAAGCCATTATGCGCCAGGTGATCGACCAGGCTTATCAGACCCGCCGCGCGCACCGAACGGTGCTCCAGTCCACGTCGTCGGGCCTTTCGCTGTACGAAAAGATGGGCTATCGAACGCTCACAAATTTCGACGTCTATATCGCCGATTAAATTGTTTGCAGGCCGCGAGTTTCGATCCAATCCGCCGTCTTCTCGATGTCAGCGCCGAGCGACCGGTCGCCCGTCCACGCTGGACTGATCGAGCGCAGCTCTTCCCGCACTCTTTCGATCGCAGCGCTGGACCGGAGGGGCGCCAAACAATCCAGCGCTCGCGCCGCAGTCAGCAACTCAATCGCCAGCACGCGCCGCGTATTATTCACTACTTGTTTCAACTTCGACCCAGCGGTCATGCCCATGCTCACGAAGTCCTCTTTGTTGCCGCTCGTCGTGATGGACCCCGTAGAAGCCGGATGCGCCAGCACGCGATTTTCGGCCACCAGGGCCGCCGCGGTGACTTGCAGCATCATGAATCCCGATTCCAGGCCAGCATGATTGGTCAAGAAAGGCGGCAGCTCCTCGTTCAACGCCGGGTTGACCAACCGGTCGATGCGCCGTTCTGAAATCCCGGCCAGCACCGTGAGAGCGACCGCCAGCGCGTCCAGCTGCAGAGCCAGCGGCTCACCATGAAAATTACCGCCCGAGAAAATTTCACCGCCGATCACGAGCGGATTGTCAGTCACGGCGTTCAACTCGATGGAAAAAACACGGCCCGCGTTCTCGTTCGCATCCCGGACTGCCCCATGCACCTGCGGCGCGCACCGCAGTGAATAGGCATCCTGAACGCGACGACATGCGATGTGCGACTGCCGGATCTCGCTTCCTTCGAGATATCGAGAAAGCTTCTCTGCGCTCAGCCTCTG
>DASQJA010000258.1:0-2369 GCA_035631275.1 Bryobacteraceae bacterium | reverse complement strand
TAAGATCTTGATCGCATCTTGATGCGTCGGCGCGGCCGCCCGTTCGGCCGCGCTGTCACGATAAGTTCATTTCATAGAATCATTGTCGCCGGATAATACCGAAGTCTACGCGGATCTTTATCGAAACATTTTCGATTGGGTCCGTTTTCCTTCGGACGATGCCAGCCAGCGGCTCCCGATGCGCCACGTAGATGTGCTGTTTGCCCTGCAAACTCGCCGTATCGTATCGGTCGACGCGCTGCGCGGCTTCAGCATTTTCTGGATCATCGGCGCCGACGGAGCGATCTGGACACTCGACCGGATGTTGCGCAGCAAGGGCCCTGCGCTCAACACGGTGGGCAGTTTCCTCGGCGCGCAGATGAGTCATGCGGAGTGGGCGGGGTTCCGTTTCTACGATCTGATCTTTCCGCTTTTTATTTTTGTCACGGGTGTATCGATCGTATTGGCGTTGCCTCGGCTTGTCGAACGCAAAGGAATGGTACGGACGCACATGCACGTCCTGCGTCGAGCGCTTCTACTTTACGCGTTGGGATTGGTTTTTTACGGCGGCTTCAGCCAGCCCTGGAGCGATATGCGCTTTGTCGGCGTTCTGCAACGGATCGCCATCTGTTATTTGTTCGCTTCAATTCTGTTTTTGAATCTCGATTGGCGCGGGTTGACGGCCGCGCTGGTCGCGCTTCTCGGCGGCTACTGGGCCCTCATGACTTTCATACCGGTACCGGGTGTAGGCGCGGGCTCGTTCGATCCGGATGCAAATCTCGCCAATTGGATCGATGCAAATTTTCTGCCTGGACGATTGTGGGACCAGACTCGCGATCCGGAAGGTCTGCTGAGCACGCTCCCGGCAATTGGAACCTGCCTGCTCGGCGTACTGGCAGGCTTGCTGATCAAGAACGATCGCCTCACCGCGACGCAGAAGTCGCTCTGGTTGATCGGAGGCGGCGTGGCGATGGTCGCTGTCGGTTATCTCTGGAGCCTGCAATTTCCGATCGTAAAGGATATCTGGACCTCGTCATTTGTGCTGGTCGCCGGCGGCTACAGCGCGATCCTGCTCGGCGTCATGCATCAGGCCATTGATGTCTGGGGATGGAAGGTATGGGCCACCATCTTCGTGTGGATCGGCGCCAATGCCATCCTGATCTATTTCATCAACGGCATTACAGGCTTCGAACCCTTCGCCTTGCGCTTCGTGGGTGGTGATGTGAAAGCCTGGTTCGATCAAAGCGTCACCCCGGGCATGGGCGTCTTTGTTGCCCATTTGCTGGGGCTCGCGCTGGCTATCGCGCTCGCGGGCTATCTGTACCGCAACAAGGTTTTTCTGCGCATTTGATTGCGTCAGGTTCCGACTTTCAGCTCGGATACGAGTGCGCGCAACGCGGCGACGGTCGAGGGCGCCACGCTTTTGCCGGTACGCGGATTTTCCGAGGGGATATTTTCGATCGTCATTGTGAATCGCGCCGTGTCCGCATCGACCGAAATTGTGTGGGTGTTTCTGGTCACGTTCGGGTCGGCCCAGATCTCGAGTTGAGTCCGGTCCGGCCCAATGCCCGCGAGACTCAAGGCCGCCGCCACGTTGACGTTGGCGGGAAATCCGCGCGCTCCCTCTCGCGCACTGCCGTCGAAAACTTTCAGCGGCTCTTTCAAGCCGCTCACGGAAATCCCTCTTTCGCGGAGAAATGGTGCGCCCTCGAGGCCCGCTGGCGGCTTGCGTGTCACCATCTTGACCGAGTGAATGGTGCCTTCGGCTGCGGCGCGGACGGCGTCCAGGCCGATCAGCGCGCCCGTGGGCACCAGAATGCGTGCACCCTTTTGTCTGGCACGTTCGATCAGGTCGCCGTTCTCCAGTAGTTGCGCGACCGAGAGCGGCATGAAGATGCGGCCTTTGTCGATCGCCGACAGGGCGACCTCGCGAAACAGCGCCGGCGGCAGACATTCGACGACGATATCGCAGTCATTTGCGAGTTCCGTCATCTTGCGGACCGGAATGCTCTCGCCGACCTGGGGCAGTCCACGGCGAGCTTTCTCGGCGTCGCGAACCGCGACCGCGGTCAGCTCGAGGCCCGGCACTCCGGCGATCAGGCGTTTTGCGACTTCGAGACCGACAGCGCCAAGACCGGCGATGCCTACGCGCAATGGTCCATTGGTTCTTGGCCCACTCATTTTTTGCGTCCGGAAAAATTCGCCTTGCGCTTTTCCATGAACGCACGCACGCCTTCGATATAGTCGGAGGTCATGCTGGCCGCCCGCTGAAGGTCGCGCTCGAGATCAAGCTGCGCATCGAGCGAGTTCATGGCGGATGCATTCAGGGCCTGCTTTATCAACGCCAGACCTTGCGTCGGCGCCATCGCGAAGTGCTCGCAGATTCTTGT
>DASQJA010000257.1:0-9280 GCA_035631275.1 Bryobacteraceae bacterium | reverse complement strand
ATTTGTCTGCGCTGGAGTGCTATCTTGCGCTCAACTACGTTCCCGGTCCGCGAACGCTGGTGGAGGGGGTAGAGAAGCTTCGGCCCGGATTCTGGTTGGAATGGCGCGACGGGAAGGTTCGGTCCGAGGCCTACTGGACTCTGCCGTTCGAGACACCGCAAGAAATCTCGGTCGATGACGCAGTGGATCAATTGGACTCGCTTCTTCACCAATCCGTTCGCGAGCATCTGATCTCCGACGTACCCTTGGGGCTGTGGTTAAGCGGCGGCATCGATTCGTCGACCATCCTTCATTACGCGACGCACGCCCTGGGCGGCCCTCTGAAAACGTTTTCCGTCTCGTTCCAAGGGCGCAGTTTCGATGAAACTGGATACATCCGGCCGATTGTAGCGCGGTATGGTTCCGACCACGAGGAACTCGACCTAACCACAAATCTCAATCTGACTGACGCGATCGAGAGTTTCGCAAGCCATGCCGACGAGCCGAATGCCGATGCAGGCGCGCTTCCGGTGTGGTTTCTTTCTGAGATGACGCGCCGCAGCGTGACAGTGGCCTTAAGCGGTGAGGGAACCGATGAGCTGCTAGGCGGGTATTTGACTTATCGCGCGAACGACCTGGCGCGGCGCGTGCGTCGTTTGCATGGGCTCTTATTGCGAACCTGCGCCGCTGCGGCGCGGTGGATGCCCGTTTCCGACGAGAAGATCGGCTTGGAGTACAAGCTGAAGCGATTTCTCGAAGGGTGCCGAATGCGTCCGGAGCGTGCACATGTTTATTGGAACGGAACGTTTTCCGATGCGGAACGGCGACGGCTGCTACACGCCGAGCCGATCGGAGAGCTGAGCGTGTTGCTGGGACAGTTGGCACGCGCGGGTGACCGGACCGCGGCTTATCTCTGGTTCGATCAAAAATATTTTCTTCCCGACGATATTCTTGCCAAGGTGGACCGCATCAGCATGGCGCATTCGATTGAAGTGCGTCCGCCTTTTCTGGACCATCGCATCGTGGAGTTTGCAGCGCGTCTCCCGGAGAAATTCAAAGTGAACGGCTCCGAGCAAAAAGTGATCTTGCGGCGCCTCATGAAGAATCGTCTGCCGGACGCGGTGCTCGAGCGAAAGAAAATCGGATTCGATATTCCCGCGCACGACTGGCTGCGCGGACCGCTGCTTCCGCTGCTTCGCGACACGCTCGAAGCCGGTCTCGATAAGCATGGAGACCTGTTCGATCGAAGTGCGATTCGGGCGTGCGTGGACAGTCACCTTGCGCGGCGTGAAAATTTTGGATACCACTTATGGGGCTTGATGATTCTTTTTCTGTGGATGAAGAGGTGGAACATACAGACCAGCGCCCCGGCGGCGGCCCAACAGTTGGCGGTCAGCGCCTCTACGATCACCTAGTTATTCTGCTGTTCGCCGCAGCCATTTATCTCGGCTGCATCGTTTCCCCGCCCTCGTTGATGGACGATGTAGATGCCGTTCAGGCGCAGATAGCGCGCAACATGCTCGCCTCGGGTGACTGGGTTACAGCGCGGCTGGACGGCGTTGCCTATCTCGAAAAAGCGCCGTTGATTTACTGGATGATCGCGGGCTGCTACAAGATTTTCGGCGTTCACGACTGGGTGGCGCGTCTGCCCGTGGCGCTGTCGTCGATCTTTCTCGGCTGGCTCACGTGGGCCTTCGGCGCGTGGGCGTTCGGGCGGCGCGCTGGTTTCTACGCGGGGCTGTGCATGTCGACGTGCGTAGGGCTGTTTCTCTTCACGCGGATTCAGATTCCGGATGTGATGCTGACGGCGACCATCGCGCTTGCTATGTGGGCGTTTCTTAGAGCGCTGGACGACGAGGAAAAGTGGCCGAGATGTTGGGCGTTAGTGCTGGCGGCGAGTCTCGGTGTCGGGCTGTTGTGGAAGAGCCTTGTGGGAACACTATTTCCCATCGCCGCAGGAATTTTGTACTTGGCCGTGACGCGGCAGTTGTTCGTGAAGAAAGTCTGGAGGCGCCTGCATCCGTTTAGCGGGCTTCTAGTGATTCTGGCAATCGCGGCCCCCTGGCATATCCTGGCTACGCTGCGGAATCCGCCGTACTTCGATTTCACGATGCGGAGCGCGCCTGGAGAGTATCACGGTTTTTTGTGGTTCTTTTTTATCAACGAACAGCTTTTGCGATTTCTGAACATGCGCTATCCGCGCGACTACGACACAGTCCCGCGCGCGTTGTTCTGGCTCATGCACTTGCTCTGGCTGTTTCCATGGAGCGTGTGGCTGCCGGCAGTTGCGAAGCTTTCATTTCATCCGAAAGATCGCGCGGGACGGACGCGTTTGCTGGCGCTTTGCTGGATCGGATTCATCTTGGTTTTCTTCACGTTTTCGACCACACAGGAATATTATTCGATGCCCAGCTATCCGGCCTTGGCCCTGTTGATCGGTTGCGCGATGACGACCGAAAGCCCATGGATCAAGCGAGGAACCCGGGTACTGGCAGGGATCGCGCTCGCCGCCGCGGTAGTGGTCTTCAGCTTGGCATTTCTTTCGCGGAATTATCCGACGCCCGGAGACATCTCCAACGCGCTAGTATCGCGCCCTGGGTCGTACACGCTCTCGCTCGACCACATGAGGGATCTGACGTTGCGATCATTTGCTTACCTTCGGACGCCGCTGGTGATGGCTGGTATTGCCTTTCTGATTGGCGCGGCGGGGATGCTGAAAAGCGTTGGACAGCGGGCGTATCTTGCGACGGCGTTGATGATGGTGCTGTTCTTTCACGCGGCGCGAGTTGCGTTAGTGACGTTCGATCCTTATTTGGCCTCGCGGCCGCTCGCAGATGCGCTGCTCCGTGTTCCGGAGGCAAAGCTGATTGTCGACCATCATTACTATACATTCTCGTCGGTCTTTTTTTATACGAATCGCAGCGCGCTGCTCCTGAATGGACGTTTTAACAATCTGGTCTACGGTTCGTACGCTCCGGCAGCGCCTGATGTGTTCATCGACGATGCCCGCTTTCGCGAGCTTTGGTTGAGGGCCGAGCGATACTACATCGTTGCCTCGGAGGCTGCCGTCCCGCGCCTTGAGGGCTTGGCGGGAAAAGAGCAGATCCACGTGGTAGTGAACAGCGGCGGAAAGGTACTGCTGACTAATCACCCTGGTTGAGGCGTCGAGCCCGGAAATTGCCCGCTGTCACTTGTCCTTTATAGTAATGGGGCGGAAATTCATCGGGAACCTCACACAAAAGGACTGCGTAAATGTTTTCAGCAAACGATCTTGAACACAATCTCGTCTTAGAATCTATGAAGACTCCGGCTCCTTCGGGAGGGAGATCCCCTGGCAGAGTTTGTGGCATGGCCCTGATCTTGCTAACTGCTGTTGGATTATTTGCCCAACCGGCGGCTGCGCCATTGACCTTTGAGGTGGCGACGATAAAACCGGCCTCGGGCGACGACCGCCGGTCGGCGATGATGTTCCAACCCGGCGGAGGGTTTCGCGCTACCGGCGTCACAGTTAAGGCGCTCCTGACGCTGGCTTACGATGTGCGTGAATTTCAGATCTCAGGCGGGCCGAAATGGATCGAAACGGATCGCTTCGACATCTCGGCGAAAGCGGAGCGCGGAGCAAGCACGAATGCGGATTCAGAGCCGGCAGGACCGCCGCCGAGACTGTCGGACCAAGAGCGAAAGACCATGCAGGAGCAAATGGCGCAGCGCTTGCAGGCGCTCTTCGCCGACCGGTTTCACCTGGCGTTTCACAAGGAAACGAAGGAGCAGCAGGTGTACGCGCTGGTGGTTGGAAAGGGCGGGTCGAAACTGCAGCCAGCGCAGGCAGGTGCCAGCGATCGGCAAAGGATGATGCGAATGGGCCGTGGGTCGGTGGACGGTCAGGGCGTGCCCGTCGAGTTTTTGATTCGTGCCATTTCCGGACAACTGGGACGTCCGGTGATCGATCGAACCGGGCTGACTGGCAATTTCGACATCAAATTGCAATGGACGCCCGACCCCGGCCAGGCTCTCACTCCGCTTGGGGGTGCACCTCCGCCGGGCGTCGAGCCGCCGCCGTCGGATCCGAACGGTCCATCGATTTTCACGGCGCTGCAGGAGCAATTGGGCTTACGCCTGGAATCGCAAAAGGGCCCTGTCGACCTGATTGTGATCGATCGCGTTGAGAGACCCACCGAAAACTGAATTTATGCCAATCGACACCGCGCGCCGCGCGGAACAAAGTAGCCAAGCGCGGTGTCAAACGGAAGAGCACACTCACTGGGTCGAAGGGATGAGCAGCGCCGCACTGATCCGCGAGAGGATTCGCGATGCAGTCCGGCGCATGACGCCAAGCATGCTGGCGATTGCGCTGTCCGCTCTCACGCTCTCTGCTTCCGATTACCGCGGCCAGGTGACATTCAGTGGGCTTCCGGTTCCCGGCGCGACGATCATCGCGAAACAGGGCGACAAGGCCATCAGCGTCCTCAGCGATGCGCGCGGGAATTACTCGTTTCCCGACCTTGCCGACGGCGTATGGATCGTGCGTGTGGAGATGCCCGGGTTCGGGCCGATTGAGCAAGAAATAACGATCGCGGGCGCCACACCACCTGGCGAGTGGAATCTGAAGATGCTGACGCTGGATGAAATGGGCGCCACTGCTGCACAGCCTAGCGCGGGGACCACGCCTTCTCCGCAAGCCGCTCCAGTGACCGTGAACGCCGACACGGCCGGGAAGCCGCGCAGAGGAAAGACACCGCCGGTGCCGACCAACACGCAGACGGCGTTCCAGCGGACCGAGGTCAACGCGTCGAACAACAGCGCAGCTCCCACGAGCACACCGGGAAGTGACGCTACCACTTCCGGCAGCGCGAGCAGCTTCGCCAATCAAAGCGCGACGGAGCTCACTCAACGGGCGGCCGACGGGCTGCTCATTAACGGCACTTCGAACAACGCGGCCAGCTCGCCCTTCGCGCAGGCGCAGGCATTCGGCAACAATCGCCGGGGAGTTCGCTCGCAATACAACGGAAATATCGGAATTATTTTCGACGATTCGATTTTCGATGCGCGCAATTTTTCGATCACCGGCCAGGATACGCCCAAGCTGGCCTACGATCACCTTCAAGGCGTGTTCGCGTTCGGCGGACCGCTGAAGATCCCGCGTATCCTCCGTGACGGCGGCCAAATCTTCATCAACTACCAGTGGACGCGTAACCGCAACGCGACTTTGACGACAGGACTGATGCCGACGCAGTCTGAGCGAGAAGGGATCATTCCTGGTCTGGGAATGTTCCCGATTGTCCCTCAGGCGCAGGCGCTGTTGAATCTCTATCCGCTGCCGAATTTTTCTGGAGGCACGCGCTACAACTATCAGAATGAACTGCTCGGCAACACGCACACCGACAGCTTGCAGACTCGCTACAACAAAACGATCGGCCGCAAGAATTTCTTCTCGGCCCAGTTCGCACTGCAAAGCAATCGTTCGGACAATCCCAACCTGTTCGGATTCCTGGACACGAGCCGCTATTTCGCGCTCAATGGCGCCATCAACTTCCGGCACTCGTTTTCTCCGCGTTTCTTCACGAACTTTGGGCTCGGGTTCAATCGATATCTAGGACAGGTGGTGCCGTTTTTCGCGAATCGTGAGAATGTCTCCGGGAATGCCGGCATCGGAGGAAACAATCAGTCGCCGTTGAACTGGGGACCTCCGACCCTCAACTTCGCAAGCGGCATTACGAGCCTCACCGACGGATTCGCCTCGCACTTCCGGCCGCAAACCGGCACTGTCAGCGCCGATAACAACTGGTCGCGCTCGCGGCACAATATCAGCTTTGGTGGCGATTTCCGGCGGCAGCAGTTCAATCTCCTGACACAACAGGACCCACGCGGGACGTTCACCTTCACGGGCGCTGCCAAGGGCTCGGATCTAGCGGACTTTTTGGCGGGAAAACCGGACACCAGCTCGATTGCTTTCGGCAACGCGGACAAGTACCTTCGCGCGTCGATCTTCGAAGCGTATGTCAACGATGATTGGAGGGTGACGCCCGGATTCACGTTGAACGCGGGTGTGCGCTGGGAATACTGGTCGCCGATCACTGAGAAGTACGGGCGACTCGTGAACCTGGATGTCGGGCCTGGCTTTACTTCCGAGACGCCGGTCTGCGCCTCCGCCGCCCAGGGATGCATTTCCGCGAGCCAGGCCGGTTTCCCGGCATCGCTGATGAGGCCGGACAAGCGGGGCGTGCAACCTCGCGTGGCGATCTCGTGGCGTCCTTTCGCGGCTTCGTCACTGGTTGTTAGAGCTGGGTATGGCGTCTACTACAACACCTCGGTCTACTATACGCTCGCAACGCAGATCGCCCAGCAGCCGCCATTATCGAAGAGTCTGAACGTTGCCAACAGTCCAGAAGATCCTTTGACGCTCGCTAATGGATTTGGCGTATCGCCTGTCATCACGCCGAACACCGTGGCGATAGATCCGAATTTCCGCCCTGGCTATTCGCAAAACTGGCAAGCCTCGATCCAGCGCGATCTGCCAGCCGCGCTGGTCATTACGGTGACCTATCAGGGCAGCAAGGGAACGCACCAGGTACAGGATTTTCTGCCGAACACATATCCCTCGGGAGCCGTGAATCCCTGCGTGGCGTGCCCGACGGGATTTCAGTACATTACTTCGAACGGAAATTCTACACGCGAGGCGGGTCAAGTGCAGTTGCGGCGCCGGCTCCAAGCGGGCTTCACGGCGACGCTGCAATACACCTACGCCAAAGCGATTGACAACGCGGCACTGGGCGGAAGGAATCAAGGGACGCCGTTAATCGCGCAGAACTGGCTCGATCTGAGCGCTGAGCGCGGCCCTTCTAGTTTCGATCAGCGCCAACTGTTGAACGCGCAGATCCAATACACGACCGGCATGGGTCTGCGCGGAGGCACGCTCATGAGCGGATGGCGGGGCGCATTGTTCAAGGAATGGACGGCCACCACGCAAGTCAATGCGGGAACCGGATTGCCGTTGACGCCAACCTACATCGCCCCGGTGCCAGGCACCGGGGTAACGGGACCACTGCGTCCGGAGTACACGGGTGCGCCGCTTTATAACGCGCCGCCTGGCCTCGCGCTGAATCCGGCAGCATACGTAGTGCCTCTGTCCGGCGAATACGGCAACGCAGGCCGCGACTCGATCACAGGGCCTTCTCAGCTCAGCTTGAACGCATCACTCGGGCGAGTGTTTCAAGTTTCGGATCGCTTTGGCTTAGACTTTCGAGTGGATGCCACGAACGCGCTCAATCACGTCACGTTTCCGAACTGGGTCACGACAATCAACAGTACGCAGTTCGGCCTGCCGACTTCGGCCAACGCTATGCGCAGCGTGCAGACAACGATCCGCTTGAGGTTCTAACATGCGACGTTTTTTCGCTTCGTCTCTCGCATTCGTTCTGGCCGCCAACGGCCAGCAGATCGGCCAAAACAACACCTCACCGACTGGCCCTGTGACGTTTCAGGCCAGCACAGCCCTGGTAGTGGAGACGGTTTCGGTCAGAGACAAGAACGGCAAACCGGTGGAAGGACTCACTGCGAAAGATTTCACGATCACCGAAGACGGCGTCGCGCAGACCATCAAGTTTTTCGAGTATCAGAAACTAGACGAACCCGCGCCGGCCGAGAAAGCGCCAGCGCCAGAGCCTGTCAAGCCGGTTACGCCGCTGGCGAAATATCCGCACGATCAGATCACGCCCGAAGCTCCTGGCGACTTCAAGTATCGCGACCGCCGGCTACTGGCGCTGTACTTCGACATGAGCGCGATGCCCGTCCCCGATCAGATTCGCGCCTTCAGCGCTGCGCGGAAGTTCATCGACACGCAGTTGACGCTGAACGATCTGGTGGCGGTCCTGATGTATCAGGGATCAGCGGTGCAGGTGCTGCAGGATTTCACCGCTGATCGCGAGCGGCTAGCAACGGTGATCGAGACGCTGGTGGTCGGTGAGGACCAGAATTCCGGAGACACTACGACGGACGCGAGCGCGACCGATACGGGCGCGGCCTTCGGACAGGACGACACCGAGTTCAACCTGTTCAATACCGATCGGCAATTGTCGGCGCTGCAAACTGCGGCGAAAATGCTCGGGACGCTGAGCGAGAAGAAGGCGCTGGTGTATTTCGCGAGCGGCCTCCGGCTAAACGGTCTCGACAATCAGGCGCAACTGCACGCCACCACCAATGCCGCGATTCGCGCAGGAGTTTCGTTCTGGCCGATCGACGCCCGCGGGCTGGTGGCAACAGCGCCGCTTGGAGATGCGACGCGTGGGTCGCCCGGCGGCATTGCAATGTACAACGGCCAGGCGGCATCGGCGGTTCGCGATGGTTTCCAACAGTCGCAGGACACAATGTGGGCGCTGGCGGCAGACACGGGCGGGAAAGCTCTGCTCGATTACAACGACTTGACGCGCGGCATGGTGCAGGCGCAGCACGCCATCGAGAGCTATTACATCATCGGCTACTACACGACGAACGCGAATCTGGATGGGAAATTCCGGCGCATCAGAGTGACATTGAACAACGGACTCTCGGCCAATGTCGATTTTCGCCAGGGCTACTTTGCCGGCAAGCAGTTCGGGAAGTTTACGACAACCGAGAAGGAGCGCCAACTCGAAGACGCGCTCATGCTGGGCGATCCGATCACCGAGTTGACCATCGCGATGGAGGTCGACTATTTCCAGCTCAATCGCGCTGAATACTTCACTCCGATAGTGGTGAAGATTCCTGGCAGCGAGCTCGCGCTGGCGAAACGAGGCGGTGCCGAACATACCCTGCTCGACTTCATCGGCGAGATTAAAGACGACTTCGGCACGACGGTTACGAACGTAAAAGACAAGATCGATATCAAGCTCAGCGATGCCACCGCGGCGGAGCTCGCCAAGCGGCCCATTGAATATGACACAGGGTTCACGCTCCTGCCCGGCAAGTACAAGATCAAATTTCTCGCGCGCGATTCCGAGACCGGCCGGATCGGAACCTACGAGACACCGTTCGTCATTCCAAACCTGAACAAGGAAGACAAGCGTGTCGCCATCAGTTCCGTAGTTCTAAGCAGCCAGCGAGTCGATTTCAAAGACGCGCTCTACAATGCGAAGGACAAGAACCAAGGCGAGTCCGTGAATCCGCTGGTTCAGGAAGGACAGAAGCTGATCCCGAGCGTCACGCGCGTGTTCAGCAAGACTCGCGACTTGTACGTGTATTTGCAGGCTTACCAGCAGGAGGCGCCGGCCGCGAATCCGTTAGTCGCGTTCGTCACATTCTATCGCGGCCAGGCGAAGGCGTTCGA
>DASQJA010000256.1:0-2140 GCA_035631275.1 Bryobacteraceae bacterium | reverse complement strand
ATGTCCGGCGCCCAGCCCGCGCCGCGAATCAGGATTCGCTTGCGGTTGATGCGGAATAGCCGATGGCCCTGCGCATCCAGTTCGGACGTGACTTCGCGGATCCCGTAGCGAATCGATACGGAATCGGAAATTTTTCCGCTGACGGAAACACTCACAATGAGCTGATGAAGAATCGGCGCACCAATCTGGCGCGGCCACCACAATTCGGGATTGTGAATGTGCAGATTCGGATACCGATCGGGTGTGAAGCGAACCGCGCGAATCTCGCCGGGCGCGAGTGTCATGCTCTGCCAAAGAGGGTGGCCTTCGAGATTGGCTTCGATTTCCGCCGTGACTCGCTTCGCGGTTGTGTTGCGCGCTTGGGCCTCGACGGTGAGATCGGCCCCCGATGCTGGGTCGCCAGGGAAGTGAGTGATGACTTGGGGATAACGGATTTCGACAGGGCCTGAAACTCGGAGGTAGACGCTCCGCCATAAGCCCAGGTCTTTATCCGGCGGCGTCGGATTCCAGTCGTTCCAGTTGATGCCGAGGTCGCGCTCGGTTTGTGCAAAGACCTCGACCGCGAGCGCATTTGGGCCGCCGCGCCTGAGAAGTGAATCCACCGCAAATTCGTAGGAGGTGTACGCACCCGCGACTTTGTCGGACCGCGCGATTTCATGCCCGTTCAGCCAGACGTTGGCCCGACTGTTGATTCCCTCAAAGTTGAGTGAAACGTGCAGACCCTCAAAGCTCGGCGGGGTGATGAATTCAGTGCGGTACCACCACGAACAGCGAAACGGGCTGTCTCTCGGCATGGGCATTTCGGAGAAATTCTTGCCGAGCGGATACGTCGTACCAGGGATCGACCGCAAGTTCATGCCGAAATACGGATCGCGATAAGTCTTATCCGTTACGAGAGAGGCAAGCACAGTGGACGGCACTTTGGTTGTGTGCCAGCGATCGGTGCGAAACCCGGCCTTGGAGATTTGCGCGCCATTCGCCCTGACTTTGCACGATGACTGCAGCCTCCAGCCATCGCGTAGCACAAACTGCTTACCGTCGTGGACGATGGAATCTGCGCAGGCAGGCTGCGCGACCGATAGGAAAGCGATCGCGTATGCGGTTACAGCGAACACCAACTGCGTGGATCTGCACCGGAAAGTCATCGCGCCCCGAGATGCCCTCAGCACGCAGCATCCTACCGCGAAGCATTAAGAATTTGTGAGGCGTTCCACCCGCCTCCGAGCGCCTTGATGAGAAGAACACTGGCGACGACACGCCGCGTCAGAATATCCACCGCCGTGCGCTCATCGCCCAGAGCGGCGGACTGCGCCGTCGTCACTTCAAGATAATTCGCAACTCCGCCCTTGTACCGGTTGTTCGAGAGATCGAGCGAATGCTGCGCCGCCCGAACGGCGCCGTCCTGCGTCTTCGCTTCCTGCTCGAGAACTCGCAGCGCCGCGAGATTGTCGTCGACGTCCTGAAACGCGCTTAGCGTGACCTGCCGGTAATTGTCGACGGATTGCCGATAAGCCGCGCGCGCCTGCTCGCTGACGCCGCGCCGCTGCCCCCCATCAATAATCAACTGCGCGGCCGAGCCAGCTAACAACCAAAAGCCGCTCGGCCCACTCAACAAACTGCCGAGCACGCCGCTCTCGAAGCCTCCCGCCCCGTTCAACGAGAAAACGGGAAAATACGCCGCCTTGGCCACACCGATCTGCGCGTTTGCCTCTTGGACGCGCCGCTCCGCCGCGGCGATATCGGGCCTGCGCTCGAGCAACTCGGAAGGCAAGCCCGGCGGAGTCTCCGGCGGCGGGCGGCTCAACGGCGATGCAGCCTGACTAAACTCAGCGGGCGGCTTCCCGACAAGCACCGCTATCGCGTGCTCGAATGCGGCCCGCTGAACCTCTACATCTTGATCTGCGGCTCGCGTGGTTTCCAGCTGCGTCTGCGCCTGCGCAACGTCAACGGCCGATGCGATGCCGCCACTGTACCGGCTCTGTGTCAGATCCAGCGCTTTCTGATAGGACGCCACGGTCGAATCCAGAAGCTGCTTTTGCGAGTCGAGCCCGCGCAACTGGAAATAATCAATCGCCATCTCCGCGTGAAGGCTCAGGCTGATGTTCGCGAGATCGGCCGCGCTCGCTTGCACTTCCGAACG
>DASQJA010000255.1:0-16687 GCA_035631275.1 Bryobacteraceae bacterium | reverse complement strand
AAAACCTATTTGGCGATCACGAGTTTTTCGGCGATACGCTGATCCAGCAGAAAACCGACGAAGGGTTCCAGCCCTATCAGGACGAGCGCTTCACCCGCGCGTTCGATAACATCGCGCCGGGGGCCGGGGAGAGCGTGCACTTGTTCGAGCGGGATGGCCAGCTATTCGCTTTCGGTTTCCTGACGCAAGCCGCGCTCGAGCTACTGATGGCGCGCTACAGCGGAATCGATATGACGAACGTCGACGTAGCAGTTTCACCCAAAGGCGAAGTTGCGCCGGTCGAGCCGCTGCCCCCGGCCTTCGCCAATGTCACCGAGCAGCCGGCCGTGGATTTGCGCAAATATTCCACTCCGGTGGGCGATCAGGGGCAGACCGGCCGATGTTCCGCATTCGCCTGG
This sequence comes from Bryobacteraceae bacterium, assembly GCA_035631275.1. Classification (GTDB taxonomy): domain Bacteria; phylum Acidobacteriota; class Terriglobia; order Bryobacterales; family Bryobacteraceae; genus Palsa-89. The sequence goes on along the minus strand of DASQJA010000255.1, from coordinate 16,289 downwards.
ACGCACGCGGTGGAAATGTCGCGTAACATTTTGCAGCAAGAGCCGGCGCGCCTGTCGCCGAATTTCACCATGCTTGAGTTCCAGCAGATGCAAGGCGACGCGCAGGACTATCGCTACGCGTATTCAGGCGGCGACGGGACGATTAGCGGGCCGGATCCGGGCCGTGTGATGGTGCAGAGCGGGACATGCCGGCAGGAACTCTGGCCGGATGATCGGCAAGAGCCGGTCGCCGACGAGGGCAAACTCGAAACCGACGCCGGGAACTATCGGCTGGAGGCGGCGCCGCTGCCCATCGCGATCGACAACGTTCGAAAGGTGCTCAGCGCCGGGTGTCCGGTGCACGTTTCGATGAACACGGGCACGGCATTTTCCGATGTCGGCCGCGATGGAGTTTTCAATGCGGCGGAGGCTCCCTGGGGCAGGCACGGACGGCACGCGATGCTGATTACCGGCTATACAGGGAATTTTTTTATCTTGAAGAACTCGTGGGGAACGGACTGGGGCGACCAGGGCTACTGCTATGTTCCGAAGAATGTCCTGGCCGCCTCGGAGCCCGAGTTCATCGCAGTGCTTTTGAAGAAGAGCTAAGCGCTGCTTCAATCGTGGTTATCGCGGAACTGGCGCAGGTTGTCCAGGTCGCTGACTAACCGGTCGCGATCACGGGGAAGAAGGTCTCCGGTTCTGATCGCGCGATCCAGAGTTTGAATGACCGTATCCACCTGGCCCGGTTCATAGGTGTTCTCGTCCCACTGCCGTTGCAATTCGCTCAGTTCTCCGCGAACGCGGTCGAACCGATTACGGCTGTCGGCGAACGGGGGAAGATTGTTCTCGGCCCGATCGAGATCCGACCGTACGTGTGAGAAGAGGACCTGGTTATCTTGAAAATCGGTTTGGCTGAAGGCGCCATAGCGGCTGTCATAAGATCCCCGCGGCGGGGGATGTCCTTGCGCGAACGCGGCCGCCGTTAAACCGAAACAGAGTAGGCTCGAAGCGATAACATTCGGTAGTAATTTTGGTCTCATTATCAACTTCTCCTGCCCGTTGGACGCGTGCGCAGTGAGCGCCGGCGCGCACGGTTGCATTAAAATTTCGTGACGGCGTGTGATATCACTACGGCAGCAAGAACTTAGTAATACTCTTTGCGCAAATCGAGCAATCGACTTACATCGGGCGTCGAGGTTAGCGCGATCGGGTAACGAAACAGTTCGATCCGAGATTGTTTCGAGCGATCGAAAGCCTACTGCTTCTCGATGCGCATCCCGTAGAAGGATCGCCAGACGAAGAACACGGAGATCAGCAGGAACACCGCCGCTAGGACATTGCTGATCATTGGTCCTTGGTCGTTAGTCAGAGAAACGGCCAACTCAACTGCCAGCAGCCCAAACAATGTTGTGAATTTGATGATCGGGTTCAGCGCAACGGACGACGTGTCCTTGAACGGATCGCCTACGGTGTCACCAACAACAGTGGCAGCGTGCAGATCGGTGCCTTTTTGCTTCAACTCCGTCTCGACGATCTTCTTGGCGTTATCCCATGCGCCGCCGGCATTCGCCATGAAGATGGCCTGATACAAGCCGAACAGCGCGATCGAGATCAGATAGCCGATGAAGTAGTACGGCTCGACGAAGGCGAAGGCGAGCGTGGCGAAGAACACCGTCAGGAAGATGTTGAACATGCCGCGCTGCGCGTATTGGGTGCAGATTTCGACCACTTTCTTGCTGTCGCTCACTGAAGCCTTGGTCGCGCCCTCGAGCTTGATGTTGGCTTTGATGAACTCGACTGCGCGGTAGGCGCCGGTTGTGACGGCTTGCGTGGACGCGCCGGTGAACCAATAGATCATCGCGCCGCCGGTGATAAGGCCCAGCAGGAACGGAGCGTGAAGGATCGAGAGATTGGCCAGCAATTCAGGCTTAAGACCGTTGGTCAACGCCACGATAATGGAGAAAATCATGGTGGTTGCGCCGACCACGGCGGTTCCGATCAGCACGGGCTTGGCAGTCGCTTTGAACGTATTGCCGGCGCCGTCGTTTTCTTCGAGATTGTCCTTGCCCTTGGAGAAGTCAGGCGTGAAACCGAAATCTTTCTTGATTTCCGACTCGATGTTGGGGATCTGTTCGATGGTGGAGAGCTCGAACACGGACTGCGCGTTATCGGTTACTGGGCCGTAGGAGTCGACTGCGATGGTGACAGGCCCCATGCCGAGGAAGCCGAACGCCACCAGACCAAAGGCAAACACGGCGGGAGCGAGCATCAGGGTGGCGAGGCCCTGAGTCGAGATCCAGTACGCAATCGCCATCAAAGCCAGCATCACCATTCCGAGCCAGTAGGCGCTGAAGTTTCCGGCGACCAAACCCGACAGGATGTTCAGCGACGCGCCGCCTTCGCGCGATGACGTGACCACTTCCTCAACGTGCGCCGAATGCATCGACGTGAAGACTTTCACCAGTTCGGGAATGATGGCGCCCGCGAGTGTGCCGCAGGTGATCACCGAGGATAGCTTCCACCATAGTGTCGTATCGCCGTTGAGATTCGGAATTATCTGGCTCGAAACCAAGTAGGTAAGACCGATAGAGATCACCGACGTCAGCCAGACCAGCGAAGTGAGCGGCGCTTCGAAGTCCATTCGTGCCACATCCTTGTAGCGACCGTACGCCCAGGCGTTGTTGATGAAGTAGGAAAGGCCAGAGGAGATGACCATCACCACGCGCATCACGAAGATCCAGACCAGGAGCTGCACCTGGACCATTGGATTGCTAACCGCGAGGAGAATAAACGTAATCAGCGCGACGCCCGTGACGCCGTAAGTCTCGAACCCGTCCGCGCTGGGGCCGACCGAGTCGCCCGCGTTGTCGCCCGTGCAATCGGCGATGACGCCAGGGTTGCGTGCGTCGTCTTCCTTGATGCGGAAGACGATTTTCATCAAGTCCGCGCCGATGTCGGCGATTTTGGTGAAGATGCCGCCCGCCACGCGAAGGGCGGCTGCGCCCAGCGATTCGCCAATCGCGAATCCGATGAAGCACGGCCCGGCGTAGTTTCCGGGAACGAACAAAAGGATGAACAGCATGATCACGAGCTCGATACTGATCAGCATCATGCCGATGCTCATGCCGGCTTTAAGCGGAATCGAATTGCATGGCCAGGCTTTTCCGGTGAGACTGGCAAAGGCTGTGCGCGAGTTGGCGAAGGTGTTCACACGAATGCCGAACCATGCCACGCCGTAGCTACCCGCGATACCGATCACGCTGAACAGCAGAATGATGATCACCTGCAAAGCTTCCATGTGCTGCAAAACGCCGAAATACACAATAATCACTGCGCCAATGAAAACTTCCAAGATCAGAAGAAACTTGCCTTGCGTGACGAGATAGGTTTTGCAAGTCTCGTAGATCAGCTCGGAGATTTCGAGCATGGAGCGGTGCACCGGGAGCCTGCGCAACTGGGTGTAGGTGAGGAACCCGAACAGCAACCCGAGAACGCAGACCACGAGGCCGCCCATCAGGAGCGTGCGGCCGTTCGTGCCTCCCAGGAACGTGGCTTGGCCGAGGTCGGGCAGGATCAAATGCGCTTCGCCGCCGGCGGCCGATTGGGTTGGCTGCGCCGACAGCGTCGCCGTTCCGCTCACCAAAATCACAGCCGCCAGCAACAGCGGCAGTATTGCCAGAGCTACGCGCCGAAATGAGGGCACGCGTACGGTTAGCATTCGATCGAATCCTCCTGGTATTTGGAAGAAATCCCCGGTGGGGAAACTATTGCTTCAGACGGTATGACAGCAGCAACTGTATACCATGGATCACCATACCGCATGGAAGCGCGCTTTCGCAACCGCGGGACGGATAACGCGTACCGGTACAGCGGGCCTCAGAAGCGTTCCAACGAGTTGAAATCAGAGGGCTAATCGCTGCGTAACGCCTGCATCACTTCCACCTCGCCGGGCACGCATCGCCGGAGCCTCCGAACGGGCGTTGTTTTCCTTAAATTTTAGCGCCCACAGGAGGTGGTGACCTCCTCGATGGAAAGAGACGCAGCCAGCCTTCTGTTGTGGCACGCCTCTCCGGTCAGACGCCGGGCTTCGGGCAATGTGGCGGCCAGGGCGTTATCGCTCGTGCGGACGATAGCCCCGGGCCAGTTCCAATTGGTGGATGGGGCTTCCTCGCAGGCTTGGATCGCTTCGCGCTTGTGGCCGCCGAAATCATGCGGCGCTTCTTCCATGTAAGCCTTCGCTTCCCGCAAAGCTTCAATTGCCCGGACAAGACGCGGATGACACTCGCGGGGTTGGCCAAAGACCGTCATCGTGGCGAAAGTCAGGCAGACTCCAAGGACAGCGCCGTAAAGCCGTTTCATGGGTCTCCCTTATAGCCGTGGAGTGAATCTAGCTAGCATTTTTGCTGTGATGGATTAGGGCGCCCCCTTCGAGCGACGGGACGCCCAATGGCCGTCACGTTCTCCCCAATGGCCGTCACGTTCTCATTGACTCGCGCGTCCAAATCCGAGAGAAGGGGTTCGAGGTATTTTTACTGATAAACTTTGCTGTTATTTTGAGGATGGGTATGCGATTTTCCCGGCGCGAATTTCTTACATCAGTTAGTTGCGTGGCCGCATCTGATTTATTGGCCCGCGCCCAAGATTCCGCGACGTTTACCACTTCGGTGAAAGTGGTCGATATGCTCGCGGTGGTGCGTACGAAAAAGGGCGAAATCATCAGCAACCTCTCGAAAGATGACTTCACCATTCTCGAGAACGGCCATACGCAAGCGATTCGCTATTTCTCAAAAGAAACCGATCTTCCGCTGACCATCGGCTTAATGGTGGATACCAGCATGAGCCAAGTGAAGCTGCTGGACGCAGAGCGCACCGCGACCTTTCACTTTCTCGATCACGTATTGCGCGAGGACAAAGACTACGTGTTCCTGATGCAGTTCGACATGGCGGTGATGATGCGCCAAGCCCTCACCCCGTCGCGCCGCCAGCTCGAAGAAAAGCTGAGCTTGGTGGACGCGCCTACGCGCGCCGAGTTGGCGTTACAGACGGGCGGCGGCACGCTTCTTTATGACGCTGTGATCGAGGCGGCCAAAACCATGAAGGATCAGCGCAATAGGAAGGCGCTTATCATCATGACTGACGGCGTCGACACCGGAAGCGATCAGACGCTGGCGAGCGCAATCGAGGCGGCGCAGCGCTCCGACACGCTGGTGTATTCGATCCTTTTTTCCGATGAAGGCTACTACGGGATCGGCTTTGGCGAACCGGACGGGCGCAAGATTCTGCAGCATTTGTCCAGGGAAACCGGCGGCGGATTCTTCGAGGTGTCGAAAAAGCTGAGCATCGAGGCGATATTCGGCCTAATCGAGCAGGAATTGCGCAGCCAGTACAGTCTGGGATTCGTTTCCGATCAACCCGTGCGCGTTTCCGAGTTTCGCACCCTGCAACTGGCGACGAGAGAAAAAGGGTTGTTAGTGCAGACGCGCGACCGGTACTGGGCGCAGCGCTAGCCGCATGCGCGGATCAGTGTCCTTCGGCTTCGAGAAACCGCTCGGCTTCGATGGCCGCCATGCAACCGGCGCCGGACGCCGTGATGGCTTGCCGGTAGACGCGATCCTGCACGTCGCCCGCGTGAAAAACTCCGCGCACGCTGGTTCGCGCACCGCCTTTTGAGACGGCATAGCCGTCGTGATCGAGCTCGATCTGTCCCTGAAACGGGCGCGTGTTAGGAATGTGTCCGATGGCGACGAAAAATCCATCGACATCGCGCACCCAGGTTTCGCCGGATTTCAGATTTCGCAGCTTAACGGACGAAACCAGATGCTTGTCGGCGTCGAAAACGTCATCCACGACTGTATTCATGAAGAATTTAATCTTCGGATTACTGCGCGCGCGCTCTTGCATGATCTTGGAGGCGCGAAACGTTTCGCCGCGATGCACGAGCGCTACTTCCTCGCCGAAGCGCGTGAGGAAATTTGCCTCCTCCATTGCCGAATCGCCGCCGCCGATCACCATGATCTTCTTGCCGCGATAAAAGAACCCATCGCAAGTGGCGCAGGAACTGACGCCGTGGCCGATCAGTTTTTGCTCGTTCGGGAGGTTTAGCCAGCGTGCCGATGCGCCAGATGCGATGATCACGGTCCTCGCCTCGATCCATTCGTGATCCACCTTCAGGCGGAACGGGCGGCTTGAAAAATCCGATTCGAGCACGGTGCCGTGCACGTACTCGGCGCCAAAATGCTCGGCCTGCTTTTTAATGTTCTCCACTAGCAGCGGACCATCGATTCCCTCCGGGAATCCGGGGAAATTCTCGACCAGCGTGGTGAGCGAAAGCTGACCGCCCGGCTCATGCCCGGAGATCACGAGAGGCCGCAAGTTCGCGCGCCCGGTGTAGAGCGCCGCCGTATTCCCGGCGCACCCGGAGCCCACAATGATGACATTTCGCATGGGAACTTCCATGCTAACAGAGGATATTTCCCGCGGGTTCACCGCGCGATTCCGTTGTCGAGTAGACGCGCACGGCGTGTTCACGCGAAGATAGCGAACGGGGTGAGACCGCTTTGGCTCGGACGCTCGGCGATGATTTTGCTGCTCTTCGCCATCGCCACCGGTTTTTATTGGAAGATCACTCTCACCGATCAATACTCTTGGTTCGGCGAGGAAGGCGACATCGCCGGCCAAGTTTTGCCCTGGCTCCATTTTGAAGCGCGTGAGTTTCATCATTCGCGCGCGCCGCTGTGGGATCCGCATTTGTGGCTGGGGCAGCCGCTTCTCGGACAGGCGCAGCCAGGAGTTGCGTATCCGCTCAACTGGCTGCTGTTCTTGACGCCCGTTCGCAACGGCTTGCTCAGCGCCACAGCGCTGAATTGGTATTTCGTCCTGATTCATTTCATGGCGATCGCGTTCGCTTACGCTCTATGCCGCGATTTGGGCCGGTCCCGCGCGGCATCGCTTTTCGCCGGCTGTGTCTTTGGACTCGCGGGCTACGTCGGCGGCACAGATTGGCCCCAGATGCTGAATGGGGCGGTCTGGGCGCCGCTGATTCTGCTGTTCCTACTGCGCGCGGTGCGAGGCCTGCGGCCCGCGCTCAGCGCTGGGCTGTCGGGCGGATTCCTCGGTGTCGCATGGCTAAGCGGGCATCATCAGATTCCGCTCTACATCACGTTCACCGTCGGCGCGGTTTGGCTGATCTTCGTCTTCGAGAAGCTGAGTGTCAACACGGCCGTTCTTCGCCTGGCGCTGATCGGTTTTGCCGCCATGTTCCTGGTCAGTGCGCTTCAAACGTTGCCGGCGTATGAATACGGAAAGCTGGCTATGCGGTGGGTGGGCGCGCCGAACCCCGTCTCATGGAATGAGAAGGTCCCCTACTCAGTGGACACGCAGTATTCGCTGCCGCCGAACACTCTCATCGGCATCCTGATTCCGGGCGTGAAGGAGAGCGGCGATCCGTTTGTGGGCGTGGCCGCGATGGCGCTTGCCTTGGCAGGATATGCGCTGGCGTGGCGCGATCGCGCGCTGCGAGTCTTTACAACCATCGCGCTTTGCGGCCTGCTGCTCGCGCTGGGATATCACAACGTCTTTCACGGCATTTTGTATTCGATCGCACCGATGTTTGAAAAGGCGCGCGTGCCGGCGTCGGGCATTTTCCTTTTTCAATTGGGACTCGTTATTCCGATCGCATCAGGGTTCGATGCTTTCCTTGACGCCGAGAACCGATTGCGTTGGAAGACCCGAATCGCATGGGGGACGGCCGCGTTCGGGCTCGCGATCTGGACTTTTCTGCTCCAACATGCGTTGGCAAACAAAATGAAGATCGAATTTGACGATCGAGTGGCGCTGACCGGACTACTGGCGCTGCTGGTTGCGGGCGTGCTACTGGCATTTGCGAAGGGCCGAATCGCGCGTCGTCACGCCGTGGCGGCTCTCGTGATCCTGATGCTGATCGAGCTGGGGAACGATTCCGGTTACGCATTCCATCCGATCAGCAACGGCCATCGCTTCCCGGAAAAATTCGGAGCCAATGCCGATATCGCCGACTACCTGCGACAGCAGCCCGGGTCTTTCCGCGTGGATATCGATGAAAACGAGCTTCCGCAGAACTTTGGCGATTGGTACGGCATCGACGTGCTAACCGGGTACACAGCCAGCGTGCTGTCGAATGTCTACTCGCAGGCATTTTGGACCGATCGGGCTCATGAGCTCTTCAATGTCGCCTATTACCTCTCTAAAAAACCGGCGAACGTCAACCAGGTGCAGGTTTTCGAAGGCAGGACCGGGATCAAGGTCTACCGCAATCCCGAACCGTTGCCGCGAGCGTGGATCGTTCATCAAGCCACGCTAGTTTCGAGCCGCGCGGACGCGAGCCGGTTGATCCAGGATGCGGACTTCGATCTGCGTCGCAACGTTCTAGTCGGCGCGCCAGTGCCGGCGATGGCATCCTGCGCGTCAGACGGCGATCGGGTGCAAGTGGCCCGGCATACCTCAGGGTCTATCGCCTTGGACGCCGAGTTGGCCTGCGACGGAATGGTCATCGTCAGTGAGAGCGATGCACCGGGTTGGATCGCAACTATCGACGGCAGGCGGGAAGAAATCCGCGAAGTGGATGGCGCGCTGCGCGGGATCGTTGTGCCCGGAGGAAGGCATCGAATCCACCTGAGCTACCGGCCTCGTACGGTCGTGTGGGGAGCGATCCTGACGTTCTTGGGTATTACAGGAATCTGCGCGCTTGCGTTCGCTAAAGCCGGGCGATGACTTTCAGGACGCCCGAGCCGACCACTTCGTTGGTCGCCAAGGCGCACACGTACGCCAGGAACGTCATGTAGACGAACTGAATCGCAGGCCATTTCCAGCCACCGGTTTCGCGGCGGACCACGGCGACCGTCGACATGCATTGCATCGCGAACGCAAAGAAGATCAAGAGAGCGACGGCGCCACCCGGGCTGAGTTCGTTTTGGAGCGCGTGCCGGAGCCCAGCCGAGTCTTCCGTCCCTTCCACCGAATAGATGGTGCCGAGCGTCCCCACGATCACCTCCCGCGCCGCGAGCGAGCTGATCAGGCCAATGCCGATCTTCCAGTTGAAGCCCAGCGGCTTGATAACCGGCTCTGCTGCGTGTCCGATCATGCCCGCAAAACTCTGGCCGATCTCCGGCGCCTTGCCGTTGTGCAGCGGCAGATGCAGGAGCACCCACAAGACGATGGCGACCGTGAGAATCACGGTGCCCGCGCGATGCAAGAAAATTTTCGAGCGATCGTATAAGCGGATACCGAGCGAACGTAGCGTAGGCATGCGGTATGGTGGCATTTCGAGAACGAACGGCGTGCGCTCGCTCTTCAGAACCGAGGACTTCAGGACCTTCGCCGTGACGATTGCTGCGGCGAAACCGAGAACGTAAAGCCCGAGCAGTGCGCCGGCCTGGGTACCGAGCAGCGGCCCGAGTAGTGGATGTTGCGGAATGAAAGCCGCGATGATCAGCGTGTAAACGGGCAGCCGCGCCGAGCAGGTCATGAGCGGCGCAATCAGAATCGTCGCAAGCCGATCGCGCTTGCTTTCGATGGTGCGCGTCGCCATGATCGCGGGCACTGCGCAGGCATAGGCCGACAGCAGCGGGATGAACGATTTTCCCTGCAATCCAAATTTCGCCATGCTGCGATCGGCGATCAGGGCGGCGCGCGCCAGGTAGCCGGAGTCTTCCAAGATTCCGATGAAGAGAAACAGCAGCAGAATCTGAGGAAGAAACACGATCACGGACCCGACGCCGTGCCAGACGCCGTCGACGAGCAAGGAGCGGATCACCGAGTCCGGAAGTGCTCCTTCGATCCAGTGTCCAGAGGTCTCGATCAACGCCTGGAGCCCGTCCATGATTGGCTTGGCGAGGCTAAAGATGGTTTGAAAAACTGCGGCGACCACCACGGCGAAGATCGCGATTCCGGCCACGGGATGCAGGAAGATTGCATCTAAGCGGCGCGTCCAAAGCGGAGGAGCGGGAGCTCTATAAGCGGCGCCGTAACCAACCTGCTGCGCCCATTGCCGGCACTTGGGGATGTCCCGTAAGACGGGCAGCTCGACCTTGGGAGCGCTGAGCGGCGCGGTGCCGCCAGCGGTGCCTTCCATGAACTGAAAGACTTTTTCGACGCCTTGGCCCTTGGCCGCGCTGATGAGAGCCACGGGCGCGCCCAACTGCATGGCCAGCTCGGCGGTGTCGACCTTGCCGCCGCGGCTCGCCAGATCGTCGGCCATGTTCAGAATGACGAGCGTCGGCAGTTTCAAGGCGAGAATGGGTGCGGCGAGAACCAGGTGGCGGCCGAGATTCGTGCAATCGAGTATCAGCAGGACAGCGTCGGGCTTCGGGATGCCGGGCATTTCACCGGCGAGTACGTCGCGCGTAACCTGCTCGTCTTCCGAGCGCGGATTCAAGCTGTAGACGCCTGGCAAATCGACCAGGATGACTTCGCGAACGCCCCGTGTTCTGGCGCGGCCCACGCGCTGCTCCACCGTCACGCCCGGAAAATTAGCGACCTTTTGGCGCAGACCGGTGAGCCGGTTGAAGAGCGTCGATTTTCCAGAGTTGGGCGGGCCGATGATCGCTACCACGTGCGAGCGGGCGGAACTGCGGCCTGCGGGTAGCGGACCCGCGACCACCGCGCAATTCCCGCAATCGTGGCAATCGCTCATGTCTTCCGGTTGTCGCCCTTAGAAATTGAGCGCAGAATCAGACGCGAGGCGGTCTCGCGACGCAGCGCCACTTCCGATCCGTCCACGCGGTACACCCGTGGTCCGCCGCCGGGAGCGCTGCGAGCGGGAACGATCTCTTGTCCGGGAAGAAATCCCAACTCCATGAGGCGGCGCGCGATATCGTCGGGAAGATCGAGATGATCAAGAACTCCGGACTCGCCGCGCCCCAACTGGGCCAGAGTTTTGGGTGCGAAAGCGGAATTTCGCGCAGCGTCGGCGGCCGTATTGACATTGAGTTGCATCATACGGTCACGTTTAGACGGTCTGTTAGGCACGCCAAGGTCCTACCGTTACGGGGCAGAAGTAATCCACAAACAGTATAGCGGACCTTTTCAGTCCTAATTACGTCGATGGCCAAGTTTTTTTGATAGCAGATTACTTGACAATACTAAGCTCATGTTTTATTCTATAGTTGTGATAAGGATTCAAGGAGGATCAACCCCGTTATGCCACTGATTAAGTACACCCCATTTGCCGACCTCGATGACTTTCCAACCGGTCTGCGTCTGTTCCAGGACAGCGTGAATCGCCTTTTCAGCGACACCGCGAGCTCCCGCCCGTGGGCCCCCGCTGTCGATATCTTCGAGACAGACAATGAGTTAGTTCTGAAGGCGGACGTTCCAGGCGTGGAACAGAAGGACATCGACATCCAGCTTGAAAACGGCACGTTGACCGTCAAAGGCGAGCGGAAATTCGCAAACGAAGAGAAGGGCAAGGGTTTCCACCGCCTGGAACGGAGCTATGGAACATTCGTAAGATATTTCACGGTCCCGGAAACTGTCGATCCAGAAAACGTTCGGGCGGATTTCCACAACGGTGTATTGACCGTTACGCTGCCCAAGAAAGAAATCGCCAAACCCAAAGCCATCAAAGTGCAAGTCAGTAACAACTAAGCTACCGAGGGATGGAAACGCGATCTGCCCGCCAGAACATTGGCGGGCAGTCTCGTTTTGGGCTAAATTTCAAAGAATCGACGGCTCCATTTTTCAGAGCCAAAGGGCTAGGGGTAATAATCGTATCTAGTGGGTTGCATATGAACGGATTGAAAACGGCGCTCATGCTCGGGTTGATGAGCGGCCTGCTGTTGTTTTTAGGCGAGGTGTTCGGTGGCCGCAACGGCCTGTACACCGCGCTGTTCATCGCAGTAGCGATGAATTTCTTCGGCTACTATTTCTCGGACAAGATGGCACTCTCGATGTACGCCGCACAACCGGTGACTCCGACAGAAAATCCTGAAGTCTTTGCGCGCGTGTTCCCGCTGGTACAGAGCCTGACGCAGCGAATGGGCCTGCCGATGCCGAAGTTGTGGCTGATCCCCCAGGAGTCACCTAACGCGTTTGCCACCGGCCGCAACCCCGAGCATGCCTCGGTTGCGTTCACAGCCGGCGTGTTGCGCCTGATGAGTGACGCGGAGCTCGAAGGGGTGGTCGCACACGAGTTGGGGCACGTCAAAAATCGCGATATCCTGACCAGCTCGGTGGCTGCGACCATCGCGGCCGCAATCACGTTCCTGGCGCGAATGGCGTTCTGGTTCGGCGGCAGCAGGAATGACGATAACCGCCGCGGGAGCCCGTGGGCTGGCTTGATCATGATGATTCTGGCGCCGATTGCAGCCATGCTGATCCAGCTGTGGATCTCGCGTACGCGCGAGTATGCGGCCGATGAAACCTCAGCGCACGTCACGCACAATCCGAACGAACTGATCTCGGCGCTGACGAAGCTCGACACTTGGTCGAAGAGGATTCCGATGGCGGACGTGAACCCAGCCACCGCGCACATGTTCATCGTCAAGCCATTTGGCGGCGACGCGATGATGCGGCTGTTTTCGACGCATCCCTCGACGGCCGATCGGATCGCGCGGCTCGAAAGCATGCGATAAGCGGGCCGCACGTCAGTACACTGAAGTTTGCCTCCCGTCCGAATCAATCGAAAAGGCGCCGACCGTGTCGCGGCCGGACACCCGTGGATCTTTGCCAGCGACGTAGTGGATCGCGGTGACGCTCATGCGGGCGACGCGGTCTTGGTGATCCGTCTGCAAGGAGCTGCTCTGGGCGTGGCGCACTATAGCAGTGCGTCGCAAATTGCGCTACGTATGCTAACCGATCATGTGGAACCGATCGATCGAGCTTTCTACCAGTCGCGCATTGCCGCCGCCGACGCCTATCGAAAGCGGGTCGTCAACGGATCGAGCGCCTACCGGCTGGTTCACGCCGAGGCGGACCTGCTTCCGGGGCTGATCGTCGACCGTTACGGGCCGTATTTTACAATCCAGACGCTCGATCAAGGCATGGATCGCGCGAAGGCCGACATTGTGGCTGCGCTCGCGGAGCTGTTCGCGCCCCGCGGGATTGTCGAGCGCAACGACGCAGCGGTCCGCGAGCGCGAGAAATTGCCGCTGCTTGCTGGTGTCGTTGCAGGCGATGTGCCGGACCAAGTGGCTGTCGAGATGAATGGATTGACCCTTTACGCCGACCTGCTGCGCGGGCAGAAGACCGGAATTTTCCTCGACCAGCGGGAGAACTATGTCGCAGCAGCGCGGTACACCAAGGGACGTGCCCTCGATTGCTTCACGTCCACCGGCGGCTTTGCCCTGCATCTGGCCGCTGGCTGCGATGCGGTCGAAGCAGTGGACAGCTCCGGCCCGAATCTCGAAGCAGCGCGCCGCAACGCCAGCGCCAACGGCATCGGGAACATCGAGTTTCGGGAGGCGGATGTGTTCGAGCTGCTGGCCGGATATGCGGCGGCGCGGCGGCGCTTCGATCTGGTGGTGCTCGACCCACCGGCGTTCGCCAAGTCTCGCACTAAGCTCGAGCCGGCCGCGCGCGGCTACAAGGAGATCAACCGCCGCGCGCTTGAGTTGCTCAAGAGTGGCGGCGTTTTAGTGACGTGTTCCTGCTCGCACCACGTCAGTGAAGCGATGCTGCTCGAAATCGTGGCGGAGGCGTCGCTAGACACACACCGCCGTCTGCGCGTTTTGGAGCGGCGCACGCAGGCGCGGGACCATCCGATCCTCCTTACCGTTCCTGAGACCATGTACCTCAAGTGCCTGATCCTGGAAGTGCTCTAGAAGCACGCTTTGAGTCAAATCCCACAAATTCGTTCATAAAAGAAAACCAACATTTTTGTACCGGCGAAGGTGTTTGATTTGTGAGCGAAAAACAGACTTTTTGAAATCGCAGTCGCGTCGAAAAATTCTTGAAGATTGTGTGCCGGTTCCGCTGCGAGCGAAAGCACCAAAACTCTGCGAGAGCGTCAATTCGATAAAGAAGAGGGCTCCACATGCAGAACCCGCGCTTCGTCTGTAAGATCATCGCCTGGCTGATCGTTGTTCCGCTGCTTGCCCCGGCTGAAGAATCGGTATCGACGCTAATCAGCTCCGGAAGGAAGGCTTTCGAACAAGGCCATTATGCCGACGCCGAGAGGCTGGAGAGCCAGGCTTTGAATGAGTCTGAACACTCAACCTTCTCCGATAGAGCGCAGTGTCTGAACGACCTCGGTTCGATTTACATGGCTGAGGCGAAATATGCGCAGGCGGAAACCTTCTTTCGCCGCGCTCTCGACATTTGGGAGACACGGCCGGGCTATGAGATCCACGCCGCGGTCACTCTCGGCAATCTGGGAGTTTTGCTCAGCGTGAATTTCAAATACAGCGAAGCGGAAACCGCTGACAAACGCTCGCTGGATTTGCTCGAAAAGTTTGCCGGCCCCGAAGATGAACGAACGGCAGGCGCGCTGGCCAACTTAGGAGAGCTTTACAACTTCGAGGGGTATTTCGAGCGAGCCGAGCCTCTCTTCCGTCGGGCCATCGCGATCCGTGAAAAGGCTCCTGACTCGAATCCAGTGAGCCTGGCCGCGTCCTTAAAAGGAACGGCCGAAGTGTATCTGCATCAGGGGAATTATGAGATGGCCTCCAAGGCTCTCGAGCAGGGCATCGCGGTAGTGGAACGCAACCTAGGTTCTGATCATCCGCAGATCGCACCACTTCTCGGCACACTGGCGACCATTGAGGTGGCCCGCCAGAAATACAAAGACGCGCGCAAGCTGTTGGAACGCTCGATCGCGATTCTCGAAAAATCGGTTGGAACGGAGCATCCGGACGTAGGTGTCGCCTTTTCGAGCCTCGGCATTGTGGCCTTCGCTCAGGGCAAATACAAAGAAGCCGCCGAGCTGCATCGGAGAGCGCTGGAAATCGAGATCGCGTCCTCGGGGCCGGAGCACCGATGGGTCGGGATTCAGTGGAATAACCTCGGCAGGTCGCTCCTGGCACTTCGTCGTTACGAAGAAGCCGAGAGGGCATTCGAAAGCGCACTCAGGATTCTCGACAGTCCCAATTCGCGGCAGCCGGAACGACTGGCCAACGCGCTCGCCAACCTCGCAGCACTCTATGCCGCGACGAAACGCGAGAAGCAAGCCTTAGCCGCGTATGGCCGCGCTATCGCCATTGGGGAAGCGTCGCTTGGGAGCCTAAGCCCCACGCTAATTCCGTTGCTCCAGCAGTACGCCGCTCTCGCGCGAAAGACGCAAGATTATGCGTCGGCAGAGAAGGCGGAAACTCGCGCGGTCGGAATTCAAGTTCGGAATGCGCTGCGTCCGTCCGGCACGCCACCTAGCCTGAACTAAGCGTTTTCCCGTACGAGTCTGGCTTCTACCTAAGTACGAAATAGGTCTGCGGTTTAACTTTCCCGAGCGATGAGGGAAGTAGATGAAACCGCGCATTCCATGCTCGTTCGCTACAGTTCTGTTTTTGATGATTGTTGGTTCCGGGATTGCTTTGGCGCAGACGTCAGATTTCCGGTCGATCCGGGCGACGCCGCGAATCACCGGCGTGGTCGATGAGACGGCGCTGATTGCACGCCCGGGCAATGTGCATCCGATGGCACGCGCCGAATTCGACAACGGGCTTGCACCGGCCGATACCCGGATGGACCGGATGATCCTTCTCCTGAAGCCGGACGCGTCGCAAGAAGCGTCGCTTGAGGCGTTGCTAGC
Organism: Bryobacteraceae bacterium; assembly: GCA_035631275.1. GTDB lineage: Bacteria > Acidobacteriota > Terriglobia > Bryobacterales > Bryobacteraceae > Palsa-89. The sequence continues at coordinate 589 of DASQJA010000255.1, read as the reverse complement.
CGCACAGCAGGACCCGCAATCGCCGGAGTACCGTCGTTGGCTTACGCCCGAGGAGTTTGGTGAGCGTTTCGGCGTCTCGGAGAGCGACATCAATCAGCTCGTCGCGTGGCTCACATCACATGGATTCCAGGTTGAACCGACGCCCGCATCACGAAAGCAGATCGTTTTCAACGGGACCGCCGGTCAGGTTCGGTCGGCATTTCATACCGAAGTCCGCGCGTACAACACCGGGACCGAGCGCCACTACGCCAACGCGCCGGATCCGAGCATCCCGGCGGCTTTCGCCGCAGTGGTCGCAGGCGTGGTTTCGCTGAACGATTTTCAATCGCGGCCCATGCATCGGGGAACCGCGGCGGTCGGGTCCCAGCTTGAGTTCACTTCGGGGATGTCGCATTATCTCTCGCCGTCGGATTTTGCAACCATCTACGACGCAGCCGGTCTGTACACGCAATCGATCGACGGCACGGGACAGTCCGTCGCGGTGGCGGGACGGAGCAACTTGAGTCTTTCCGATGTGCAGAGTTTTCGCAGCACTTTCGGCCTTCCGTCGAACAACCCGGCGGTGATCGTGAATGGCACGAATCCAGGC
>DASQJA010000254.1:0-2694 GCA_035631275.1 Bryobacteraceae bacterium | reverse complement strand
CGAGTTTGAATTGCGACACCCCCTCGCCGAGATCCTCCACTACACCGGATAAATCCCACCCGAGAATGAGCGGAAATTTATGAGACCAGAAATCTTTCGTGTCCCCTTCACGAACCTTCCAATCGATCGGGTTCACACCCGCAGCGTGAACTCGAATCAGAACTTCATCGGCTTGTGGCTTCGGACGCGGCGCGTCTTCGTACTGAAGTACATCCGGTCCACCGTATTTGTGAATTCGAATCGCTTTCATTGGCGGCGCGCCCAGTCGCGAGCTTCGTGAGCGCGCGGCCGAACTCGTGTTCCAGGCCAGCGATGTCGGCGCTGTAGCCGACGCGCTCGAACCACTGCAGCATCAACGCCATATCCTTGCTGTACTGCCGGACCTGTTCGATTGGCGTCTGCGCGAACGCAATCGGCCGACCCAGTGCCTCCGTCAGGATCTCCGCCGCCTCCGGCATCGTTCGTACGTCACCGGCGACATCGATCTCGCGGCGGTTCAAGGCCGCCGCGTCGGTGAAGGCGCGCGCGCCGAACCAGCCGATTTCGTCCACCGCAATCATCTGCAGTTTCGTGCCCGGCCCGAGCGCCCAGGCCAGCGTGTCGCCTTGGAGACTGTAGGGCGCCAGGAGGTTCTCCAGGAAGAACACTGGACGCAGGATCACATGCGACGGGAAGCGGAGGCCGCGCACGGTTTCCTCGATGCGCCACTTGTTGTCGAAGTGCGGAACGCCCGTCCGCTTGTGCGCCGATCCCACGGACGTGTAGACGTAGTGTTCGACGCCGGCCTCGCGCGCCAGCGTCGCCAGACGCTTGCCCTGTGCCTCTTCCCGCTCTACGCCCGCCTCCGCCGAGTTCTGCACGCCGAAGACGCCCCACGCGCCGGCCAACGCTCGGCGCAGCGTCGTCTCGTCATCGAGATCGCCCTTGACGATGTCGATGCCTTGGCGGGCCAGCGCCGCCGCCTGCTCGCTCTCAGGCTTGCGCGTCAGGCCTCGGAGACGGAACCCGCTGCCCTGCAGCGCCTGCGCGACCGCGCCGCCTTGATGGCCTGTCACTCCAGTGATGAGAATGGTTCTGCTCATATTTCTTCCTCCAGTTTCTCGCTGGATGATTTGTTAGGCGGCGGCTGAGCTGACACCGACCTGCCGGCGCGTGGGCGAAGGTTTCGTTTCCATTCGCGCCTGAAAAATTCCGGCAAACGCCGAGCGCACGTTCGCGAACACGACGCTCCAAAGGATAGCGACGAAGAGTGCAAGCCCGAGGCCGTCAGGATTCATCAAACTGTGAAACATTAAAATGTTCACGATAACCGGGGCGAGAAACGTGAGCGCGAGCGGGACATAACGATTGATCAGAAGCAGCACACCCGAGATCAGCTGGACTGCGAAAACGACCAGCAGATATTTCGAAATGAACATGGCTCCCATGAATTGACCCGCGACTCCGGTAGGCGGCGGCATCGGGATGAAATGGAGAAATCCATTCAGGCCAAACACCGCGAAGATCAGGCCGAGAAGAAACCGACTGGTGTTAGAGAATATTTTCATGACTTAACGATGGCGCCACCATGGTGATCTTGTGAAAGACCATGTTTCTTGCCTCAGCATAACTATAAGGCATACTGGCAGCGTGCTATGGAACTGAGGCATTTGCGCTACTTCGTCAGTGTTGCCGAAACGGAAAACGTCTCGCGCGCAGCGTTAAAACTTCACGTGTCCCAACCGGCCCTCAGCCGGCAGATCCGCGATCTCGAGGACGAGATCGGCGTCGCATTGTTTGAGCGCACCGCGAAATCGGTCAGCCTCACTGAGTCCGGCCGCGTTTTCTTCAAGGAAGCGCGCGAGGTTTTGCAACACGCCGAGGCCGCCGTTCAAAAAGCGCGCGCGACCGCGAACGCAGATGCAGGCGAACTGCATGTCGGTTACTCGCCCACGCCCGTCGCCCGCGTCCTGCCGAAAGTGTTGCGAGCGTGTCAGCATGCGATTCCAGGGATCCACATCAAACTCCACGATTTGGCCAACCAGGAGAACATTGCGCAATTGCGCGACGGTCGATTGCAACTCGCCTTCGTGGTTTGTCCGCCGAAAGCAGGCATCCTGCACGGGTTGCGTTACGAAGAGTTAATCCGGCAGCACGTTTGTCTCGCCGTCCCGCTCCAGCATCACTTTGCGCGCCGACGGACCGTCTCCCTGGCGGAGGCGGCGGAAGAACCATTTATTGCCCTAACGCGGGAAGATTATCCCGAGTACCACGATTCTCTTTCACTCATGTTCCGGCCAATCAAACGCAAACCGCGGATTGTTGAGGAACATGTCAGTATGGCCGGCATCGTCTCGTCACTTGAGGCTGGCACCGGTGTCGCGATCGCGTCGGAGGTGTTCGGGCATAGTTTCGGAAATCGCGTGAAGCTTTTGCCTCTAAGACCCGAACCGGAGCCAATCGCCATCGGCATCGCTGCGTCGAAGAGACGACTCAGCCCCGCCGCGGAAAAATTCTGGCAATGCGCGAAAGAAGCCGCCGCAAGCAAATAGGACAGCTGCGCCAAGCCGGCTTTACTGCGCCTCGATTTTGCAGAGCCGGAGTTCGCCATGACTCGGCTTCGTTCGGGGCAATCGGTGTCATGACAGTGGACGTTCGTCGATCCAGTCGACGTACAGCCGGCGCTCCGAAAACAGCCAGGTGTCGTCCGTTCTC